>NZ_JBHXVE010000008.1:208348-278525 GCF_042672505.1 Streptomyces sp. NPDC127190 | reverse complement strand
GCGGGCCCCCGCGCCCGGGGGCGACAAAACACCCCTGCGTCGCCGCGCGGACCCGCCCCCCATCTACATCGACCGCGCGGCGGCGCCCCCCCCCCCCCCCCCTCGACGCGCCCCTCGCTTCTCCGTCAAGGGCCCCGTCCCCGCGTGCATACCGTCCTGCTCGGCATGCGCGACTCGGCGGCGGCACCCTTCTGTTCAACGGCGGCAGCGCCGCACGCCCCCACCCGGACCGCGCCGGCACCTCGATCGCCTTCGCCGCCGAGAGCGCCTACGCCCGCATGCTGCACGACGCCCTCGCCTCGGAGAACATTCACACCACCCAGTTGATCATCCCGGGAGCCATCCGCCCCGACGCTGAGCACAGCAGCCCTGAGGCGCTGGAACACCGCCTGTACGACATACCTCAAGCGCCACGGCTGCCGCCACTACGCCGAGCCCCTGCCCGACTGACCCGCGGCGCCACGTCGAACGCCAGGCACGCGGGACCGCGAGGGGGAAAGCCGGCCAGGGCGGCATTGCCCGGGTCGCAGGCGTTCCCGTGCTGGGCGAACCAGGCGAACGAGTCCGCCCTCCTCGACGTGCTGGCGGGGACGGCTCACGAGGTGGTGCTTCCTCACTGCGTACTCGCCGGTGTGGACCAGGCGATATGGCGAGCCAAGGGGCAGTCACATCCGCCAGGAGCCGCCTGCGAAGGCGTCTTCCCGCACGGTGCGGATGGTGCGACCGACGAGTTCGCGCAGCACGGGCCACACCTGGGGGAGTGGTTCCGGTTGAGGTGGCGCGGTCGTCGTGCAGGCACTGTGCAGGGCGGTGCGGTACAGGTCCACGCGCCGGCGAGGTTGCTCAGGTCGTACGGGTCATCCCGGATCAGGCCATGTGCAGCGGCAGTTTTACGACCGCATGCGCTGGCCGGGCATGGTGGTCTGTTCCACCCGAGGAGGGGGATGGGCTGGAGGTCATGACGTTCGCTTGACGCGTGTTCTGGCAGGGCATCACCCGGCTGGTCGCGCAGGTCATGCCAGGTGAAAGGCGAACCCCCGCAGGCTGTCCTTGCGGGAGTTGAAGGAAAAGCGGCCGGGTTCCGGCGCCGCTGATGGCGGCCGCTGCTCACGGTGGGTCCATGGGCTGTCAGCGGGCGGTGTAGCCGCCGTCGACGGGGAGCGCGACGCCGACGACGAAGCTCGCGCCGGGGCTGCACAGCCACAGGACGGCCTGGGCCATCTCGTCGGCGGTGCCGAGCCGGTTGATCGGTTGGTTGGCTTCGGCCTGGGCGCGGTCGAGTTCTCCCCTGGCGATCATGTCGCTGACCATGGGGGTGTCGATGGTGCCGGGGCAGATGGCGTTGATACGGATGCCGCGGGGCGCGTATTCGAGGGCGGCGCTTGTGGTCAGGCCGATCACGCCGTGCTTGGTGGAGTGGTAGGAGGCGCGGCCGGGGATGCCGACCAGGCCGCCGAGGGAGGAGCAGTTGACGATGGCGCCGCCGCCCTGCGCGCGCATGTGGCGCAGTTCGTGCTTCATGGACGCCCAGACGCCGCGCAGGTTGATGGCGTGGACCTTCTCGAACTGCTCGAGGGACTCGTCGGCGGCGTCGGTGGGCGGGATCTGGATGCCGGCGTTGTTGTAGGCCATGTCGAGGCGGCCGAAGGTGGCCACGGTGCGGTCGACGGCAGCGGCGACCTGGTCCTCGTCGCTGACGTCGCAGACCAGGGCGAGGGCCTGGTGGCCCGCGTCGGTGAGGTCCTTCGCCGCCGCGTTCACGGCCGTCTCGTCGATGTCGGCGAGGGCGACGGCGGCGCCGGAGGCGGCGAAGGCGCGGGCGGTGACCAGGCCCATGCCGGAGCTGGCGCCGGTGATGAAGGCGACTTGGCCGGTGAAGTCGTAGGTGGGGTTCACGGGGTTCCTCCTGCTGGACGAAGCGAGTGTTGGGCCGGGCGGATTCAGGATCGCGTCGATGTCCTTTCGGCGGCCTGCCGTGGTGCGGGGGGCCGAGTGTCGGGGGTGCTCGTGCGACGATCCGGTTCGCTCCGGGCTTCGCGTCGGTGACCGGCGCGATCAGCGGTAGCGAGGTATGGCCCGTTAAGGGCGCCCCGACCAGTGCGGGGCCGGTCACGCCGAGGGAGGGGCGAGGGCCTGGCCTGCCGGGGCTGAGCCGGCGTTGTAGGCGGACGTGGTCGGCGTCGAGGTCAGGGTGGGCGCGTCCCCGGCGAAGCGGACCGCGAGGGCGGTGACGACCGGGTTGACCGTGAACCCGGTCAGGGCCATCAGAAGGATCAGGGATCGTCGCGGTCATGGGGCGCCGGCCGCCGATCGCGGTGCCCGCCCAGTGAACCGGTGCCGGAGGCGGCCAGGTCCGGAGCGGCAGGGCTCCCCGGGAGGCTGGCTTGCCCGGCGCAGGAGCAGCGGTGTGGGGCATGACGACTTCCGTGGTCGTGCAAGGGATGGCCAGGTGGAAAGGGTCTTCAGCTGGCGGGCTCGACGGTGATCCGCTCGGCTCTTGCCAGCTGCTCGACGGGGGCGTCGAGGTGGCCGAGGATCAGCAGGTCGGCCGAGGGGGCCGGGCCGTCCTGGTAGAAGACGGCCAGGTTGCCCCACGGCGCGTAGTAGGCCAGATCGCGGGCCTTCGCCGCGGACGGCTGGGGGGCGCCGTCGGTGGTGAGCTTGCGTGGCGGGTAGCCGATCCGCTCCGTGCCGTGGAAGTCCTCCAGCGCGAGGGTGAGCGGGAGCAGGCCGGCCAGGTCGCGGCCGGCGGGGCTGTCGTTCAAGGTGCCGTCGGCCTTGTGGCCGTCGATCGTCAGGCGAATGCGCATGGCGTTGATCCTGTCGGACGGTGCGGACGATGTGCCTCGCGTGGAAGTCGACGGGTGCGAGGACGGCGCAGCAGGCGGCGGGGGATCGTCGCACGCCGTCATGGGCCAGACCAGGATGGCGAGCAGGACAGTGCGAGGAGGGCGCGAAGCACGGGCCTGTTCCTCCCAACTCCGCTGGGGCGAGTGGGCAGCCGCAGCATCCTGAGCGCGGCAGTGCCGAAGGCGAGCGCCGGTCGGATGCGACGGCCCGGTACGAGGTTCAGCTGGTGGCCGGTGCGGCGGCGTACTCCTCGTCGGTGACGGGGGTGAGCCAGTGCACGACGTCGTGGTCGGCGTCGCTCTCGTTGATGGCCAGGTGGACCATCAGCCGGTTCGGCGCGGCGCCGTGCCAGTGCTCTTCGTCGGCCTCGAACAGGACGCGGTCGCCGGGCCGGATGACCTCGATGGGTCCGCCGCGGCGCTGGCACAGGCCGATGCCCTCGGTGACGAAGACAGTCTGGCCGAGCGGGTGGCGGTGCCAGTGGGTGCGGGCGCCGGGCATGAAGTGCACCAGGGCGGCGCTGACCCGTGAGGGCTCGGGTGCGGCGGCGACGGGGTCGATGTAGACGTCGCCGGTGAACCAGTCGGCGGGGCCCTTGACGGTGTCGATCGAGCTGCGGGTGATCTGCACGGTTGCTTGCTCCTTGCTTCCTGTTCGGGAGGACGGAGTGGGTGGGTCAGGGCTTGAGGAGTGCCTTGATGGCGCGGCGCTCGTCCATGGCCCGGTAGCCCTCGGCGACCTGGTCCAGAGGCAGGGTGAGGTCGAAGACCTTGCCCGGGTCGATCGCTCCGGTCAGGATGCGGTCGATCAGGTCGGGCAGGTAGCGGCGCACCGGAGCGGGGCCACCGCGCAGGCCGACGTGGGAGAAGAACAGCTCCTGGCCGTCGATGGCGACCTCGTGGGGGACGCCGACGAAGCCGACGTTGCCGCCGGGGCGTGCCGAGTGCAGGGCCTGCCGCATGGCCTGGGCGGTGCCGACACACTCCAGCACCGCATCGGCGCCGATTCCACCGGTCATGTCCTTGATCCGGGCCACGCCCTCGTCGCCGCGCTCGGTGACGATGTCGGTGGCGCCGAACTCCTCGGCGAGCTTCTGTCGCGTCTCGTGCCGGCTCATGACGATGATGCGCTCGGCACCCATCTCCTTGGCGGCGATCACCGCGCACAGCCCGACCGCGCCGTCGCCGACGACCACGGCGGTGGAGCCGGGCTCGACCTCGGCGGCGTCTGCGGCCCACCAGCCGGTGCCCATCACGTCGGAGACGGCCAGTAGACCCGGCCAGAACCGCTCGTCAGGGATCTCGTCAGTGGCGACCAGGGTGCCCTGGGCGTTGGGGATGCGCACGTAGTCGGCCTGGCAGGTGGACATGAACTCGCGGTGCAGGCAGTTGGACGGGAAGCCGTTCCGGCAGTTCGCGCAGCTGTTGTCCGAGGTGGCGAAGGAGCCGACGACGAACTGGCCCGGCTTGACGGCGGTGACCTCGGACCCGATCTCCTCGACGAAGCCGACGTACTCGTGTCCCATGGGATGCGGGTCGCCGATCGGCTCCGCGCCGCGGTAGGGCCACAGGTCGGAGCCGCATACGCAGGTCACGGCCGTACGGATGATCGCGTCGGTCGGGTGGAGGATCTTCGGGTCGTCCAGGGTCTCGAAACGGACGTCGCCGGGGGCGTGGATCACTGCGCCGCGCATGAGAGGGATTCCTTTGCGTGCCATGGCGTGCGGCCGCCGGATGTCCGGGGCCGCCGCAGAGTGCAGGACCGGGTGCGCTTTCCCCGCCTCGTCCCGCCGGGACGGAGCGGGCGGAAGCACCACGCCATCCAGGTAACCCGCTCCCGGGCCGCGGAGCGAGGCACCCTCAAGGGGCGCACTGGCAGTGCACCCCTACGGCGGCGGGCGGGACGTACCGTCGAAGGCATGGACAACCGTGAGGAGGTCCGCGAGTTCCTCACCTCGCGGCGCGCGAAGATCACTCCCGAGCGGGCGGGCCTGCCATCCGGCATCCGCCGCCGGGTTCCCGGACTGCGCCGCAGCGAGGTCGCCGCCCTGGCCGATGTGAGCGTGGAGTACTACGCCAAGCTCGAGCGCGGCAACCTCGCCGGCGTCTCCCCCGCTGTACTCGAAGCCGTCGCCCGCGCCCTCCAGCTCGACGACGCCGAACGCGCCCACCTGCTCAATCTCGCCCAGGCCGCCGACGGCTCCGACGCCCTCACCCGGCCACGCCGCCGCACCACCCGGGCCTGGACGTCGCACCGCAGCCTGCAATGGGTGCTGGACGCCGTCACCGCGGGGCCCGCGTTCGTCCGCAACGGCCGCATGGACCTGCTCGCCACCAACCAGCTCGCCCGCGCCTTCTACGCCGACGTCTACGCCACGGCCGGCAACCAGGCGAACCTGGCCCGGTTCCAGTTCCTCGACCCCGCCTCGCGCCGCTTCTACCCGGACTGGGACCAGGCCGCCGACATCTCCGTCGCCATCCTGCGCACCGAAGCCGGCCGCAACCCCCACGACAAGGACCTCCACGATCTCGTCGGCGAGCTGTCCACCCGCAGCGACGACTTCCGCACCCGCTGGGGCGCCCACAACGTCCGCCACCACGGCACCGGCACCAAACGCTTCCACCACCACGCCGTCGGCGACCTCACCCTCGCCTACGAGGGCCTGGAGATGGCCGCCGAACCCGGCCTCACCCTCACCATCTACACCGCCGAACCCGGCTCACCCTCCGAAGAAGGACTGCGCCTGCTCTCCGCATGGGCCGCCACTCGGGAAGCCGACCCTGACACGAAACGATCTGCGCCCAGATGACCGTGAGTGCGAGTGGGTGAGGTGATCGGGGCGCCGGGCGGCGGCCGTCACACTTCCCGCCCGGCGCAGCAGAAGACCAGGCCCATGCCGAGGTTGCCGACATCGTCGATTCCGCGGTCGTAGTTGTAGCCGCGGCGCAGGATACGGGAGTCGTCCGTGGCGGCGGTGCGTGGGTTGGCGAGGCGGATATGGGCGTCGAGGGAGATCGGGTTGCCGTGCGAATCCTTGGCGTAGTTGGGGACATCGGTCTCCTTGACGCTGTCGAGCGGGGCGCCGGTGTCCTCGCGGCGGCCGAACATCTTCTCCTGCTCGGTGAGGTAGACAGGTCCAAGAACTCGACGAGCACGCGGATGATCCGTATGACCTGGTAGCTGCCGCCCCTGTCCCAGGCGGGCTCGTCGGCGCCGCCCCCTCCCCATATGGGACGGTTGCTTTCTCGGAACGAGGCGACGTCGGGGTTGGCGATGCCGTCCTTGAAGCCGAGCAGGTTGCGCTGGGCGCCGGTGGAGCCGCAGCTGCCGCAGCCGGTGAGCACCACCTCCTTGCGTGACGTCTCCCTGCCAATACCGGTCAGGAGTGGACGAGAGTCAACGCTTTGTCAGCCCGCTCAGTCAGGTTGAGCATCCGTTCGGCCGAAGTCATCCGGCAGTGATCGAGTCACGCCGCTGTACCGGCATCGATGGGACGGTTGCGCAGTGCCGTCCCGGGCGGGGGTCTGACTCGTGAGATCTATGACCGAAGTGTCCAGTCACGGACCTGTCGGCTGCCGTTGCGGGATGCTGCCTGCCACCGAGCCACAGGGCGTGTCCCAATAGGGGCCTTGCCGCGTTCAGGCGCCATCACGGTCCAGACCGCCCGAGCAGGCCGGTGCCATCCACCCAGCACGTCACCACGCGGGAGGCCAACCATCATGACGACCAGACAGCGCAGCACCTCCTCGAGCACGGATCCGCCCGTTCGGCGCGAGGTCGTCCTGGGCGTGGACACGCACGGCGAGGTGCATGTTGCCGCCGTGATCTCCCCGCTCGGGAAGATCCTGGGAACGGAGTCCTTTCCCGCGACGGCGGCCGGCTATCGGCAGCTGCTCGTGTGGGCCCGCAAGCGGGGGACGGTGCGCCGGGCCGGTGTGGAGGGCACCGGCACCTTCGGCGCGGGCCTGTCCCGCTACCTGCTGGCGCAGCAGGTCGAGGTATACGAAGTGAACCGCCCCGACCGCTCAGCCCGCCGGCTACTGGGGAAGTCGGACCCGCTCGACGCGCAGGCCGCCGCGCGGGCCGTGCTCAGTGGCCGCGCCCGGGCCCGGGCCAAGTCCGGCGACGGTCCGGTGCACAGTGCCCGGTTGTTCAAGCTCGCCAAGGACTCCGCGGTCAAGGCCCGTACCCAGGCGATCAACCAGCTCAAAGCCGTCCTGGTAATCGCCGATCCCGCCCTGCGGGAACGGCTGTCCAGCCTGGGCAACCGCGAGCTGTTCCGCACCTGCGCACGCCTCGGCCTACCCGGCGGTGGGGGAGACGAGGACGCGGTGACCCAGGCCACCCACCTGACGTTGCGCATGCTCGCCGAGCGCGTTGAGCAGCTCACAGGGCAGATCGATGAGCTGAACCAGCGCCTGACCCGGCTCGTCGAGCGCCACGCCCCCCAGCTGCTCGTACCGGTGGGCATCGGCCCGGACAGCGCCGTCACTCTCCTGATCACTATGGGAGACAACCCCGAGCGGCTGAACACCGAGGCGTCCTTTGCTGCCCTTTGCGGAGTCAGCCCTATCGAGTACTCCTCCGGCCGGCGGCGCACGCGCCGCCTCAACCACGGCGGCGACCGGCAGGCGAACGCGGCCCTGCACCGCATCGTGTTCACCCGCCTGCGCCACGACCCGCGCACCCAGGCGTACTACGAACGCCGCACCCAGGAGGGCAAGACCCGACGCGAGATCATCCGATGCCTCAAGCGGTATGCCGCCCGCGAGGTCTTTAACCTGGTCAGACCGGTTTCCCGCGCCCCCGCGTTATAGGGGCGTCCGTGAGACGTGAGAGGGTCTGGGGCGTGAGTGAGACACCCCCGAACACCTTGCAATACCGCTTTGACGGGCCAGAAGACGCTCCGGTCCTGATCTTGGGTCCCTCACTGGGTACCACATGGCACATGTGGGACCGCCAGGTGCCGGAACTGGTCAAACAGTGGCGGATCTTCCGCTTCGACCTGCCCGGGCACGGCGGCGCCCCCGCCCACCCCGCCGGTTCGGTCGGCGAGCTGACCGCGCGGCTGCTGGCCACGCTGGACGCGCTCGGCGTGCAGCGCTTCGGGTACGCCGGCTGTGCGCTGGGCGGCGCCGTGGGGATCGAGCTGGCGCTGCGCCACCCCGAGCGGCTCGCCTCCCTCGCGCTGGTGGCGGCCTCGCCCCGGTTCGGCACCGCCGACGAGTTCCGGCAGCGCGGGGTGGTCGTCCGTACCAACGGGCTCGACCCGATCGCGCGCACGGCACCCGAGCGCTGGTTCACCGGCGGGTTCGCCGCCGCCCAGCCCGCGATCACCGACTGGGCCGTGCAGATGGTCCGCACCACCGACCCCGGCTGCTACATCGCCGCCTGCGAGGCCCTGGCCTCCTTCGACGTACGGCCCGAACTGGGCCGGGTCGGTGTGCCGACGCTGGTGCTGGTCGGCTCCGAGGACCGGATCACCGGCCCGGCCGAGGCCCGCACCCTGGTCGCCGGGATCCCCGACGCCCGGCTCGCGGTCGTCCCCGGCGCCTCCCACCTGGTGCCGGTGGAGCAGCCGGCCGCCGTCACCGATCTGCTGGTGCACCACTTCTCCACCGCCTGGCAGCAGCCGTACGAGACCGGCCAGACCGCCCTGCCCGCGGTGGCCGTCGTCCCGGCCCCGGCCGTGCCGCAGCCGGCCGCGCCGGTCGCCGAGATCGCCCCGGCCGCCGTACCCGCCCAGGGCGCCGAGCGGCCGGACCGGTACGAGACCGGGCTGAAGCTGCGCCGGGAGGTGCTCGGCGACGCGCACGTGGACCGGGCGCTGGAGCAGGCCGACGAGTTCTCCGGGGACTTCCAGGAGTTCGTCACCCGCTACGCCTGGGGCGAGATCTGGGACCGGCCGGGGCTGGACCGCCGTACCCGCAGCTGCGTCGCCCTGACCGCGCTGGTCGCCGGCGGCCATCTGGAGGAGCTGGCGGACCACACCCGGGCGGCGCTGCGCAACGGCCTCACGCCGGACGAGATCCGGGAGGTGCTGCTCCAGGCGGCCGTGTACTGCGGCCTGCCGGCGGCGAACCGCGCCTTCACGGTGGCCCAGCAGGTGGTGCGGGAGGAGACCACCCCGGCGGAGTGATCGTCGTCCTGGCAGTGCGAGCACCACCCTGGGAGACCCCCACAGGGGCGCTCGCACGGCAGGATGGACGTCATGAAGCTCACGAAGAAGTCGCACGCCTGCGTCCGCCTGGAGAAGGACGGGCGGACCCTCGTCATCGACCCCGGGATGTTCAGCGAGGAGGACGCCGCGCTCGGCGCGGACGCGATCCTGGTCACGCACGAGCACCAGGACCACTTCGACGAGGGCCGGCTGCGGGCCGCCCTGGAGGCGAGCCCCGAGGCGGAAATCTGGACGCTGAAGTCGGTCGCCGAGCAGATCTCCGCGGCCTTCCCGGGCCGGGTGCACACCGTCGGCCACGGCGACACCTTCACCGCCGCCGGCTTCGAGGTGCAGGCGCACGGCGAACTGCACGCGGTGATCCACCCGGACATCCCGCGCATCACCAACGTCGGCTATCTGATCGACGGCGGCCGCGTCTTCCACCCCGGCGACGCCCTCACCGTCCCCGACCACCCGGTGGAGACGCTGATGCTCCCCGTGATGGCGCCCTGGAACAAGATCTCCGAGGTCATCGACTACGTCCGGGAGGTGAAGCCGCAGCGCGCCTACGACATCCACGACGCCCTGCTCACCGACCTCGCCCGCCCGATCTACGACCGCCAGATCGGCGCGCTGGGCGGCGCGGACCACCAGCGGCTCACCCCGGGAGCCTCCGCGGAGGTGTGAGGGCCGCGTTGTCGGACCCTCCGGGTAGGTTGGTGGACATGCGCATCGCCACCTGGAACGTGAACTCGATCACCGCCCGCCTCCCGCGGCTGCTCGCCTGGCTGGAGAGCAGCGGCACCGACGTGCTCTGCCTCCAGGAGGCCAAGCTCGCCGAGGAGCAGTTCCCGTTCGACGAGCTGCGCGCGCTGGGCTACGAGGCCGCGGTGCACGCCACCGGCCGGTGGAACGGCGTGGCGGTGCTCTCCCGGGTGGGCCTCGCCGACGTGGTCAAGGGCCTGCCCGGCGACCCGGGGTACGACGGGGTGACCGAGCCGCGCGCCATCTCGGCGACCTGCGGCCCGGTCCGCGTCTGGTCGGTGTACGTGCCCAACGGCCGCGAGGTCGACCACCCGCACTACGCCTACAAGCTCCAGTGGTTCGAGGCCCTGAAGGCGGCCGTGTACGGCGACGCGCAGGGCAGCCGCCCGTTCGCCGTCCTCGGCGACTACAACGTGGCGCCGACGGACGACGACGTCTTCGACCGGGCGGCCTTCGAGGGCGCCACCCATGTCACCCCGGCCGAGCGCGCCGCCCTCGCCGCCCTGCGCGAGACCGGGCTGAACGACATCGTGCCCCGCCCGCTGAAGTACGACCAGCCGTTCACGTACTGGGACTACCGCCAGCTCTGCTTCCCCAAGAACCGCGGCATGCGTATCGACCTGGTGTACGGCAACGAGCCCTTCGCCAAGGCCGTCGAGGACGCCTATGTCGACCGCGAGGAGCGCAAGGGCAAGGGCGCCTCCGACCACGCGCCGGTGGTGGTCGACCTGGACGTCTGATGCCACGCTGGAACCCATGAACCTTCCGTTCCTGGGCCCCCGGCACAAGAAGCACGGTGACGCGGCACCTCCGGCGGACCCCGAGGCCGTCGCCGCGCTGCTGTCGGAGTGCGAGCTGCTGCGCTCGCAGGCGGCCCGGGCCGGCGTCCGCCTGGACGACACCCCGGCCTCCCTGGAGGCGCTGGACCAGCTGGTCCCGCGCTGGCGCGACGACGCCGAGACCCTCCCCGGGCTGGGCCATGACGCCGGGCTCTACCTCGGCACGGTCGTGGTGCGCACCGTGCCCGGCGCCGCCTGGGTGATCCGCCCCCACGGCGAGCCCGTCGTACGGCTCGCCTCCGGCCGCGAGGTGGAGGTCGTGACCGCCGGCCAGGAGTGGGCGGCGAGCGGTGTCCCGGAGCTGTCCCAGCGCTACGCGGAGATCGCCGAGAGCTGAACTCCTCCCGCCTCGCCGGGGGGTGCTGGCGTCGCCATATTGCCCGCCGTCATCAGCCCGCACCTCGCCCGGGTTTCTCGTCTCCTGCGAGGAGTTCCTCCACGCCGGGAAACGCATCGCGGCCAACCTCGACTACGATTTGCCGTTCATCCCTGTGGTGATGGTGATCTCGCCGATCTCCATCGGGATGTGCATGCTGCTCTCGTGGTTCGCCGGCCGGGTGTCCCGCCGTGAGCAGCGCAGCCCCAGGACCCAGGCCGTGGCTCTCGCCGCGGCCGGTCCCGGGGCGCTGCTGCCGGGTGGGGAGCCCCCCATGGCCCCGAAGCCCTAGGTGGGGTGGCAGTTCACACGGGCGAGGCTCGTCCGGCGGCAGCCGGAGATCACTGCTCGCGCACGGGGACGGACACGTACGACGGGTCGTCCGAGGGCGAGGAGAAGGTCAGCTGCGCGCCGGACGGGTTGTGCTCGATGTACAACGGGTCGACGGTGTCGACCACCAGCGCGAGGCGGTGTCCGGCGGGGACGTCGTAGGCCGTGGAGAACAGGTCCAGGTCGACGTCGAACGGTGTGCCGGGCGTCCGCTCGTGCCAGGTGTACGGCGCGTGCGTGACCAGCTTGCCGAAGCCGAGCGGGCCGACGTCGTACAGATAGGCGACGAGGGTGCCGCTCTCCGCGGTCGGGGTGAGCGTGGTGTGCAGGGTGGCGGTGCCGCGCACCTGTTGGGCGGTGCCGTACCGCTCGGACTGCCAGACGGCCGCCCAGCGGCGCGGCAGCAGCGGGATCGAGGCCATGGGCGGCAGCTGCGCGATCTGGTCCAGGATGCTGGAGAGGAAGACGATTCCGCCGTCCGCGCCCGAGTCGACGTTCGCGTGGATCGTGGTGGTGCCCGCCAGCGCGAGCTTGCGGCGGGTCGCGCCGACCGACTTCCAGTCCGGGTAGCCCTCGTATCCCCCCGCGCTACGGGACTTCAGCTGGACCGGCTGCTCGTGGTCGACGCCGTTGTCGGCGCCCTTGAGGTAGTGGTCGAACCAGCGCTCGGTGTCCGTCCACACGTCGTTGGGCAGTCCGAACAGCCCGGTCAGCTCGGCCGTCGCATGGTCGCCGGGGCGCAGTTCGAGCCGCTTGGGCCCGGTCAGCTTCTGGTAGAAGCCGGCGTACTGGTTGGCCGGGAAGATGGTGTCGCCCCAGGCGTTGGCGAGCATGACCGCGGCGCCGTTGCGGTTGAGTTGGTCGACATAGGTCAGCGCGGAACGCTGTCTGCCCCAGTCGGTCATCTTCTGCTCCTCGGCGAGGTTCGAGGAGTACAGGTTGTCGAAGATCTCGCGCACCTCCGGGCTCTCCCGGCCGGTGAGCGTGGCCAGGCCGTCCAGCACGTGCAGCGCCTCGACGTGCTGGGTCCGGCCCGAGTAGATCGAGTCGACCAGGTCCGCCCAGCCGCTGAGCGCGGCCACGGCCTTGATGCGCTTGTCGTGCGCGGCGGCCAGCAGGCTGATCCCGGCGCCGTACGACACCCCCGCCATGCCGATGTGCCGCGGGTCGGCCGGGGTGTGCGCCAGGGCCCAGTCGATGACCCTGGACGCGTCCGCCACGTCCGGCGGACCGGCCACTTCTATGTCGCCGCCGGACTGCCAGAAGCCGCGCACGTTGTAGGTGAGGACCACATAGCCGGAGTCGGCGAGCTTCTGAGCCTGCGCCAGGTACTCCACCTGCGGCAGGCTCCAGCTCGTGGGCAGCACGATGAGCGGGTAGTCGTGGCTGCCGTCGGCGCCTGCCGGGGTGACGACGTTCGCCTTCAGGACCGTGCCGCCGTCGCCGGTGATGTCGACGAAGCGGACGGAGCCGACGGCCTGGGCCGCCGGGGCCAGGCCGACGAGGGCTCCGGCCAGCAGCGCGGTGGAGACGGCTCCGGCGGTGGTACGCAGCGCGGTGCGACCTCGTCCCATGGGTCACTCCTTCACTCGTGATCGGCTGATCCCTTGATCAGTGCAAAGTGACCCGACGGTAACCTCGATCGCTTACCGTAAGTAACCCGTCAGTAAGTTACGTACGGGTAAAGATTGTTGAACGGTTCATTCCGCCGCGGCTGGGGCCCGCTCCGGCAGCGGGGTGCGCGCCGCCCGGGTCACATCGGCGACCAGTTCGACCACGTCGGGGCCGTACGCGTGGGAGTTGAGCACCTTCAGCAGGAGGACGAAGGAGCCGGTGCCGTATTTCCGGTGCAGCCGTTCGTGGTTGCGGGCGAGGTAGCGGGTGGCGGCCTGGTTGGTGATGGCCCGCTGGCCGCAGAAGAGGAAGACCGGCCGCGAGCCTCCCTGCCCCTCGGTGGTCAGCCTGGCGAGCAGTACATACTCGGCGACGCCCCGTTCCATGCGGTACTGCTCGCCGCCGATGCGGAACGCGCCGCGCTCCTCGCCCGGTTCGGCGTCGACGTTCACCCGCACGCCCGGGAGCAGGGACGAGAGGTGGGCGGCCATACGGTGATTGGACGAGGGACCACCAAGGCAGAACTCGGTGCGGTCGCCGAATCCCTGCTGGGCGGCGTCGTGTGCGACCACCCGGGCATGCGCATGGCAGTCCTTTATCAGGGCGGCCAGCTCCAGCAGGGCGAACACGTCGGTCCGGGTCACCGTCAGCTCCGGCCCGCCCGCGTCCCGGTTGACCACGAGCAGCGACTCCGAGTTGTCCGGCAGCCCGAAGAACGCCTGCTTGCGCCGGAGTCTGCGCCGCCACAGACCCGTGCGGGCGAGCCAGCCCAGGGCGGCGGATATGCCGGTCGCCACCAGGCCCAGGACGATGTTGCGCACGTCGTCGTTCATGGTCGGGCATGGTAGGCGCTCCGCCACAACCGCACCGGCCGGTGGCGCAGTTCCCCGTGCCCCGCCGGGACGCTAGGCTGCGCGGACGGTTCCGACGGGAGGTACGGATGCGTCGTCCTGGGAGACGGAAGCTGGCTGTGCTGGCGGTCTCGGCCGCCATGGTGTCGGTGGGGGCGGCGGCGCCACCCGCCGCGACGACGGGCGGAGGGGCCACCAAGGTTCCGGTGGCCGTCGGTTACGGCGGCGCGGTCGCCAGCGTCGACGCGGACGCCTCCGCCGCCGGCATCGAGGTGCTCCGGCACGGCGGCAACGCCGTCGACGCGGCCGTGGCCACCGCCGCCGCGCTCGGCGTCACCGAGCCGTACTCGTCCGGCATCGGAGGCGGCGGCTACTTCGTCTACTACGACGCCAACACCCGCACGGTGCACACCATCGACGGCCGGGAGACCGCGCCGCTCACCGCCGACGCCGACCTCTTCAAGGAGAACGGCAAGCCGCTCGCCTTCGCCGACGCCGTCAGCTCCGGGCTGAGCGTCGGCACCCCGGGCACCCCCGCCACCTGGCAGACGGCCCTGGACGCGTGGGGCAGCCGGAAGCTCGGTACGGTCCTGAAGCCCGCCGAGCGGATCGCCCGCGACGGCTTCACCGTGGACGACACCTTCCGCGCGCAGACCGCGGCCAACGAGACCCGGTTCCGCTACTTCCCGGACACCGCCAGGCTGTTCCTGCCGAACGGGCAGCTGCCCGCCGTCGGCTCCACCTTCAAGAACCCCGACCTGGCCCGGACCTATGAGGAACTGGCCGACAAGGGCGTGGACGCGATCTACCACGGCGACCTCGGCCGGGACATCGTCAACACGGCCGACCACCCCCCGGTGGACCCCGGCTCCGGCTGGAACGCCCGCCCCGGCAAGCTGTCCGCGCAGGACCTCGGCGCCTACCGCGCCAAGCTCCAGAGGCCCACGAAGGTGTCGTACCGGGGCCTGAAGGTGTACTCCATCGCCCCGTCCTCCTCGGGCGGCACCACGGTCGGCGAGGCGCTCAACATTCTGGAGAGGACGGACCTCTCCCGGGCGAGCGAGGTGCAGTACCTCCACCACTTCATCGAGGCGAGCCGGATCGCGTTCGCCGACCGCGGCCGCTGGGTCGGCGACCCCGCCTTCGAGGACGTACCGACGAAGCACCTGCTGTCCCAGCGGTACGCCGACTCCCGCGCCTGCCTGATCAAGGACGACGCGGTGCTCACCAGCCCCCTCGCCCCCGGTGACCCGCGTCACCCGGCGGCCTGCGGCCAGGGCGGCACGGCGGCCCCCACGACCTACGAGGGGGAGAACACCACCCACCTCACCGTCGCCGACAAGTGGGGCAACGTCGTCTCCTACACCCTCACCATCGAGCAGACCGGCGGCAGCGGCATCACCGTGCCCGGCCGGGGCTTCCTGCTCAACAACGAGCTGACCGACTTCTCCTTCGCCCCGGCCAACCCGGCCGTGCACGACCCGAACCTGCCCGGGCCGGGCAAGCGGCCGCGCTCCTCGATCTCCCCGACCATCGTGCTGGACCGGCACAACCAGCCCGTCGTGGCGCTCGGTTCGCCCGGCGGGGCGACCATCATCACCACCGTGCTCCAGACGCTCACCGAGTTCCTCGACCGGCATCTGCCGCTCGTCGACGCGATCGCCGCGCCCCGCGCCAGCCAGCGCAACGCGGCGAAGACGGAACTCGAACCCGCCCTCTACGACTCCGCTCTGCGCACCCGGCTGGAGGCCATCGGGCACTCCTTCTCGCTCAACCCCGAGATCGGCGCGGCGACCGGCGTGCAGCGGCTGCCGGGCGGCAAGTGGCTCGCCGCCGCCGAGAAGGTACGGCGTGGCGGCGGCTCGGCGATGGTGGTGGACCCGGCGCCCTGACGCTCACCGTTCGCGTGCCGGCGCCCGACGCTCACAACTCGGGGGCCGGCGGCCGGGCTTCCTCGGGCGGGGTCTGACGCGGGGCTTCGGTGCGGAAGTCCAGCCGGCCGTCCCTGACGTCGACCGTGACCCGGCTGTCCTTGCTGATGGTGCCGTCCAGCAGCAGCCGGGACAGCCGGTTGTCCACCTCCCGCTGGATGGTGCGGCGCAGCGGCCGGGCGCCGTACTCCGGCTGGTAGCCGCGCTCGGCGAGCCAGTCGACGGCCGCGTCCGTGAACCGGACCGTGACGCCCTGCCCCTCCAGCAGCCGCCGGGTGCCGTTCAGCAGCAGATCCGTGATCTGCCGCAGCTGCTCGCCCGTCAGCTGCCGGAAGACGACGATCTCGTCGATGCGGTTGAGGAACTCCGGCCGGAAGTGCTCCCGCAGCGGGCGCAGGATCTGCTCCCGCCGCGCCTCCTCGTCGGCGTCCGCGCCGCCCGGCCCGAACCCGATCCCGGCGCCCCGCCGGGTGATCACCTCGGAGCCCAGGTTGCTGGTCATCACGATGACCGTGTTGGTGAAGTCCACCGTGCGGCCCTGGGAGTCGGTCAGCCGGCCGTCGTCCAGGACCTGGAGCAGGATGTTGAAGACGTCCGGGTGCGCCTTCTCCACCTCGTCCAGGAGCAGCAGCGAGTACGGGTGCCGGCGCACCACCTCGGTGAGCTGCCCGGCCTCCTCGTGTCCGACGTACCCGGGCGGGGCGCCGACCAGCCGGGAGACGGTGTGCCGTTCCTGGTACTCGCTCATGTCCAGGCGGACCATCCGGTCCTCGCTGCCGAACAGCGCCTCGGCGAGGGCGCGGGCCAGCTCGGTCTTGCCGACACCGGTGGGGCCGAGGAACAGGAAGCTGCCGATGGGCCGCCGGGGGCTCGCGAGCCCGGCGCGGGAGCGCAGTACGGCCTCGGCGACCACGGCGACGGCCTCCTCCTGGCCGACCACCCGCTGGTGCAGATGCTCCTCCAGGCCCAGCAGCCGCTCCTTCTCCTCCTCGGTGAGCCGGCTGACCGGGATGCCGGTCTGCCGGGACACCACCTCGGCGACGGCCTCCGCCGTCACCTCCAGGTCCTGCCCCTCGTCGGCCCGGTCGCCGCCGCTGGCCTCCTCGATCCGCTGCCTCAGCTCGCCGATCCGGTCGCGCAGCTGCTTGGCCTGCTCGTAGTCCTCGTCCGCGACCGCCTGGTCCTTGTCCCGGGCCAGCTGCTCCACCTCGCGCTCCATCGCGCGGACGTCCGTGCCCTTGGTGCGCGCGCCGAGCCGCACCCGCGCGCCCGCCTGGTCGATCAGGTCGATCGCCTTGTCCGGCAGCCGCCGGTCGGTGAGATACCGGTCGGACAGCTCCACGGCGGCGGTCAGCGCCTCGTCGGTGTAGCGGACCTGGTGGTGGGCCTCGTACCGGTCGCGCAGGCCGCGCAGGATCTCGAGGGTGTCCTCGGTCGTCGGCTCCGGCACCAGGATCGGCTGGAACCGGCGTGCCAGCGCCGCGTCCTTCTCGATCCGGCGGAACTCCTCCAGCGTGGTCGCGCCCACGATGTGCAGCTCGCCCCGGGCCAGCGCGGGCTTGAGGATGTTGCCGGCGTCCATCGCACCGCCCTCGCCGCCGGAGCCCGCGCCCACGACGGTGTGCAGCTCGTCGATGAACACGATCAGCCGGCCGGAGTGGGCGCGGATCTCCTCCACGATGTTGTTCAGCCGCTCCTCGAAGTCCCCGCGGTAGCGGGTGCCGGCGACCACGCCGGTCAGGTCCAGGGCGACGACGCGGCGGGCGGCCAGCACATCCGGCACGTCCCCGTCGGCGATGCGCTGCGCGAGCCCCTCCACGACGGCCGTCTTGCCGACCCCGGCGTCCCCGATGAGGACGGGGTTGTTCTTGCCGCGCCGGGACAGCACCTCGATGGTCTGCTCGATCTCGTTGTCCCGGCCGATCACCGGGTCGATCCGGCCCTCCCGGGCCAGGTCGGTCAGATCGCGGCCGTACTTGTCCAGGGTGGGCGTGCCGGTGGCCCGCTGCCGCTCGGTGCGCGGCTGGGTGCTCTCCGGGGCCTCCGGCGGGAGCGCGCCCGCCGAGAAGCGGGCCGCGTTCAGGATGTGCCCGGCGGCCGAGTCCGGGTTGGCGGCGAGCGCGCTCAGCACATGCTCGGGGCCGATGTACCCGGCGCCGCTCGCCCGCGCCATGTCGTGCGCGTCCAGCAGGGCCCGCTTGACGGCGGGGGTCAGCGACAGCGAGGTCGGCGGCGGCACCTCGCCCGGCGGATGCAGCACCGGCCCGGCGCGGTCGTCGATCTCCGTCGCCAGCGAGTCGGGGTCGGCGCCCGCGCGGGTCAGCAGTGAGCGGGTGGGCTCGCTCTGCGCGGCCGCCCGCAGCAGATGCTGGGTGTCCAGGTCCCGGCTGCCGTGTTCGGCGGCGTACAGGGCGGCCCCGCGGACCAGTTCCCGGGCCGGCTGGCTGAGCAGGCGGCCGATGTCGATGTGGCGCGGCGTACCCCGGGCTCCGCCGGTTCCGCCGAAGAAGCGGGCCAGGAATTCACCGAAGGGGTCAGGAGGGTAGCCGTTGGTCATGGCGTTCCGTTCCTTCGCAGGGGCTGGCTCCGCCGGGTAACCCGGGGCTGGGGTGCTCATGCCCACGATGACATGATCCGTGGGGGGTGGCATGTGGGAGTCGTCCCCCTCAGGGAGCCGTTCCCCTCAGGGAGCCGTCCGCGCCGTGAGGACCCTGGGGCCCGACTCGGTGACGGCCACCGTGTGCTCCGCGTGGGCCGCCCGGGAGCCGTCGGCCGTGCGCAGGGTCCAGCCGTCGTCCGCCTCGTAGTAGGCGTCCTTGCCGCCGGCGATCAGCATGGGCTCGATGGCCAGGACCATTCCGGGGCGCAGGGGCAGGCCCCGGCCCGGGCGGCCCTCGTTCGGGACGTCGGGTTCCTCGTGCATCCGGCGGCCGATGCCGTGGCCGCCGAAGCCCTGCGGGATGCCGTAGCCGGCGCTGCGGCAGACCCGGCCGACCGCGTGCGCGATGTCGCCGATGCGGTTGCCCACGACGGCCGCCTCGATGCCGGCCGCGAGCGCCTGTTCGGCCGCCTCGACCAGGCGCAGGTCCGCCGGGCGCGGGCGGCCCACGACGAGGCTGAGCGCCGAGTCGCCCACCCACCCGTCCAGCTCGGCGCCGCAGTCGACGGAGAGCAGATCGCCGTCGCGGAGCCGGTACCGGGTGGGGACGCCGTGCACGATCGCGTCGTTCACCGAGGCGCAGATCACCGCGGGGAAGGGGGTCGGCGCGAAGGAGGGCCGGTAGCCGAGGAAGGGGGAGGACGCCCCGGCCTCGCGCAGCACCTCCCGTGCGACCTCGTCCAGCTCCAGCAGGGACACGCCCACGGCCGCGGCCTTCCGTACGGCCGTCAGGGCGCGGGCGACGACCTGGCCCGCGGCGTGCATCGCGTCGATCGATGTGTCTGTCTTCAGCTCCACCATGCCAATTAATATACCGGTATTTGAATGGGGGTGGCGCCTGGTGGCCGCGGCGGCCGGTATTAGAATCGGGCTCATGGTGCGCACCCCTCTCACTCCCGAAGAGCGCGAACGCGGTGAGCGGCTCGGGCTGCTGCTGCGCGAGGCGCGCGGCGGGCGGAGCATGGCCGAGATCGCCGCCGCGGCCGGTGTCTCCGCCGAGACGCTGCGCAAGATCGAGACGGGCCGGGCGCCGACGCCGGCGTTCTTCACCGTCGCCGCGCTGGCCCGGGTGCTCGGGCTGTCCATGGACGAACTGATCGCCCGCTGCGCCCTGGTGGGCGTCTGACGCGCAGCCGCCGGCACCGTGTGATGAGGGGTCCGCTCGCTGCCGGAAAACTCTGCGTAGCAACGCCGTAACACAACTGGTGTTGCCTACCGAGCGGAGTGCTGGCGGTCGGGCGGGAGCTGGGCGATGGCTGTGGATCAACTCCCCGCTGAGGTGCGGGAGTTCGTGAGCTACCTGGACGCCCTCGTGGCGCGCCTCGACCGCGCCGCGGGCTGGAACGCGGTCTTCTGGCAGCGCGACCCCGAGGGCATGCAGGCCTGCCTCGACGGCCGTGAGATGCCGCCGTGGGACGTGGTGGAGGCGCTGCTCCAGGACCTGGGCCTGAGGTACGGCGCCGCCGTCGCCGCGGCCGAGGGGGAGCGGGCCCGCGCGCTGCACGCCGCCGCGCTCGACGCGTACGACGCCCGGCCCGGCGCCCGGGACGCCCTCGCCGACCGCCTCGACGTCATGCTCCGCGAACAGCGGTACGCCGCCGAACGCCAGGCCGTCCTGAGTCGCCGGCTGTCCACGGCGAACACCGCGGAAGAGGCCGAGTCCCTCCGTCAGGACCTCGCCTGGGCCCATGACGACCACACCCGCGCCACCGCCCGCTGCGCGGAACTGCGCGCCCGCATCGCCCAGGTGGACCGCCGCGAGCTGGCCGTCGTGACGGCGGATTCTCAGGTGCTCCCGTCCGCCGCGTCCCAGGTTTCCCGCCTTCGGCAGCCCGCGTCCGCCCAGCCGCTCGGCCCCGACGCGCACGGCTTCCCGCCCTCCGCGTCGCTCGCGGCCCCCGGTGTCTTTGCCGGCCGGACGGCAGGCGCTCCCGCGCCGGAGGCCGCGCCGGGCGGGAAGGGGCGGAAGCGCCGGCGGGGCAGTGCCCGGTTCGCCGGGGTGGGGGAGGGGGAGGACCAGCCGGTGGTCGTGCCGCGGGCCGGAGGGCCGGCGGACGGCGGGCGTACGCCGCGAGGGGCCCGGTTCGCCGGTGCCGCCGAGCCGGCCGAGCCGGCCGAACCGGTGTCCGTGGCGCCGGTGGACGCCGGGGCGCACGAGGCCGTCGCCGAAACCGTGCTGCTGCTCGCGCGGCTCCGGGACGAGGGACGCAGCGGGGAGGCCCACGTCTTACTGGTGGAGGCCGCGCAGTGGCCCGCCGGCCGGTTCCCGCTGCTCGCGGACGCCCTGCGGCACGCCGGTCTCGGCGCCGACTGGGCCACCCTGCTGTGGGAGGCCGCCGCGCTGCCCGCCGAGCGGCTGGTCGCCGTCGCCGACGCGCTCGCCGGTGCCGGGTGGGAGGCCGACGGGGAGCGGATGCTGCGGCAGGGCGTGGCCCGGCCGGCGGCGGAGATAGGGGCGGCCGTCCTGCATCTGGAGGAGGCCGGGCGGCGGCGCGACGTGCTGGCCCTGCTGGACGCCTATGTCCGGGTCCGCTCCCCGGAGGAGGCCGCCCGCAGCGTCGCCGCGGACCCGCGCCGGCTCGTGCCGCTGCTGCTCCAGGCCGCGCGGGCCGTCTCCGAGGAGCGGCACTGGGACCTCGTGCACGCCCTGCGTGTCGCCGGACACACCCCGTGACCGGCGCACGGTGGTGTCGTCCTGGTCTGTCCCGGTTGCGCCTCCGCCACGGGGTCGTACGGTCACCCGCAGGAGTGTGAAACGAGATCGACCCAGCGGGTTGACGACGATGGTCTTGGCAAGGACCGTCCGGAGGCTTACGTTCGTCCCTCTACGGGCCGTTTCTACGTGCGTAGAGGCTCTGACGTCCCGTCGAAGGAGCAGCTCATGGCCAACGTCGTACGAGCCGCACTGGTCCAGGCCACCTGGACCGGCGACACCGAGTCCATGGTGGCGAAACACGAGGAGCACGCCCGCGAGGCGGCCCGCCGGGGCGCGAAGATCATCGGGTTCCAGGAAGTCTTCAACTCCCCCTACTTCTGCCAGGTGCAGCAGCCCGAGCACTACCGCTGGGCCGAGCCGGTGCCCGACGGGCCGACCGTCCGCCGGATGCGGGACCTCGCGCGCGAGACCGGCATGGTGATCGTCGTACCGGTCTTCGAGGTCGAGCAGTCCGGGTTCTACTACAACACCGCCGCGGTGATCGACGCCGACGGCCGCTACCTCGGCAAGTACCGCAAGCACCACATCCCGCAGGTCAAGGGCTTCTGGGAGAAGTACTACTTCCGGCCCGGCAACCTCGGCTGGCCGGTCTTCGACACGGCCGTCGGCAAGGTCGGCGTCTACATCTGCTACGACCGGCACTTCCCGGAGGGCTGGCGGCAACTGGGACTCAACGGGGCCCAGTTGGTCTACAACCCCTCCGCCACCCACCGTGGCCTGTCCGCGCACCTGTGGCAGCTGGAGCAGCCCGCCGCGGCCGTCGCCAACGAGTACTTCGTCGCCGCCATCAACCGGGTGGGCCAGGAGGAGTACGGCGACAACGACTTCTACGGCACCAGCTACTTCGTCGACCCGCGCGGACAGTTCGTCGGCGACGTCGCCGACGACAAGAGCGAGGAACTCCTCGTCCGCGACCTCGACTTCGGCCTCATCGAGGACGTGCGGCAGCAGTGGGCCTTCTACCGCGACCGCCGCCCCGACGCCTACGAAGGGCTGGTACAGCCGTGAACGACCTCTACTCTCGTCACCGCCGGGTACTGCCCGACTGGCTCGCCCTCTACTACGACGACCCGATCGAGATCACCCATGGCGAGGGCCGTCACGTGTGGGACTCCGCCGGGAACCGGTACCTCGACTTCTTCGGCGGCATCCTGACCACCATGACCGCCCACGCGCTGCCCGAGGTCACCAAGGCGGTCGGCGAGCAGGCCGGCCGGATCCTGCACTCCTCGACCCTCTACCTCAACCGGCCGATGGTCGAACTCGCCGAGCGCATCGCCCAGGTCAGCGGCATCCCCGACGCCCGCGTCTTCTTCACCACCTCCGGCACCGAGGCCAACGACACCGCCCTGCTGCTGGCCACCGCCTACCGGCGCAGCAACACCATCCTCGCGATGCGCAACAGCTACCACGGCCGCTCCTTCAGCACCGTCGGCATCACCGGCAACCGCGGCTGGTCCCCGACCTCGCTGTCCCCGCTCCAGACGCTGTACGTCCACGGCGGCGTCCGCACCCGGGGGCCGTACGCCGAGCTGGACGACCGGGCGTTCATCGACGCCTGCGTGGCCGACCTGAAGGACCTGCTGGGCCACACCCGGCCGCCCGCCGCGCTGATCGCCGAGCCCGTCCAGGGCGTCGGCGGCTTCACCTCCCCGCCCGACGGGCTGTACGCGGCCTTCCGCGAGGTGCTGAGCGAGCACGGGATCCTGTGGATCGCCGACGAGGTGCAGACCGGCTGGGGCCGCACCGGCGAGCACTTCTGGGGCTGGCAGGCGCACGCCCGCAGCGGCCCGCCCGACATCGTCACCTTCGCCAAGGGCATCGGCAACGGCATGTCCGTCGGCGGTGTCATCGCCCGCGCCGAGATCATGAACTGCCTCGACGCCAACAGCATCTCGACCTTCGGCGGCACCCAGATCACCATGGCCGCCGCCCTCGCCAACCTCACCTATCTGCTGGAGCACGACCTCCAGGGCAACGCCCGGCGCGTCGGCGGACTGCTCATCGAGCGGCTGCGGGCCATCGCCGCCCCGCTGCCCGGCGTGCGCGAGGTGCGCGGGCGCGGGCTGATGATCGGCGTCGAGCTGGTACGGCCCGGCACGGACGAGCCCGACCCGCGGGCGGCGGCCGCGGTGCTGGAGGCCTGCCGGGACGGCGGGCTGCTCATCGGCAAGGGCGGCGGCCACAACACCAGCGCGCTGCGCATCGCCCCGCCGCTGTCGCTGACCGTCGCCGAGGCCGAGGAGGGGGCGGCGATTCTGGAGCAGGCGCTGCGCAGGACGTACTAGACGAAAGAGCAGGTGCACAGCCATGACCACCCTCTCGGAGCCCCTGAGCGACCACCAGCCGTCCCCCGGACCCGCCCTGTCCGTGCGCCAGGTGCTGACGCTGGAACGGGTGCTCGCCGGGGAGCCCGAGGTGGTGGCCGGCGCCGCGGGGCTCGACCGGGCGGTGCGCTGGGTGCATGTCGCCGAGGCCGCCGACGTCGGGGTGATGCTCAGCGGCGGCGAGATGGTCCTCACCACCGGGGTGCTCCTCGCCGGTGACGAGGCCCGGCAGGCCGAGTACATCCAGTCCCTGCACCGCGCGGAGGCCGCCGCCGTGGTGCTCGGCCTCGGGCGGGCCTTCCCGGCGCCGCCGGAGGTGATGCGCCGGGCCGCCGAGCGCTGCGGGCTGCCCCTGGTCGTCCTCCACCGGCCGTTCCCCTTCGCGGAGCTGACCGAGGAGGTGCAGTCCCGGCTGGTGCGGCGGAAGTTCGCCGCCGTCAGTCTCTCGGAGACGGTACGGACCGCGCTCACCGGACTGATCACGGCCGGCGCCCCGCTCCAGCGGCTGCTGGACGAGGTCGCCCGGCACAGCGGCTGTCCGGTCGTCGTCACCAACCTCGCCCATCGCGTCCTCGCCACGGCGGGGGAGCGGTCCGCGGTGGACGACGTGCTGCGCGACTGGGAGCGGATCGCCCGGCAGGCCGGGGCCGGTGCCGGCCCCGGCTGGATCAGCGCCGGGCTGGGCGGCCGCGGGGAGCGCTGGGGCCGGCTGCTGCTGTGCGGCTACCGGGGTGAGACGGCGACCGGACGGCTGCTCGCCGACCGGGCCGCCGAGGCGCTGGTCCTGCACCGCATGCTGGGCGGCGGCTCCGCGCACAGCTGGGAGGAGCAGTCCGCGCAGAGCCTGCTGACCGACCTCGTCTCCGGGGTCGTACCCGCCCGGCAACTGCTGCCCAGGGCCCGGGCGGCCGGGCTGCCGGTCAACCGGCGCACCTTCGTCCCGCTCGTCGTGCCCGGCGCCGATCCGGCCGAACTCGACCGGCTGCTGCGGGTGCTGGGGCTGCCCGGACTCGTCGCCGAGCTGGCCGGCGGTGCCGTCGCCGTGCTGCTCAGCCTCGCCCGCGACCAGCACGCCGAGACGCTCACCGCACACCTGGCGGCCCGCTGGCGCGGCGGCCCCGGGGCCGGGTCCGCCGTGATCGCCGCCGCCGCTGCCCGCACCTGCTGGGACGACGTGCCCGAAGGGCTGCGCGAGGCCCGGCATGTCGCCGACGCCGTCGCCGACTTTGCCGCCGCCCTCGACCTGCCCGCCGTGGTCCGGCTCAAGGACGTCCATCTGCGCGGGCTGATCCGGCTGCTGCGCGACGACCCGCAGGTGCAGTCCTTCGCCGAACGGGAGCTGGACGGGCTGCTCGGCGACGCCGAACCGGAACTCCTCGGCGTGCTGCGGACCTACCTCGCCACCGGCCGCAACAAGTCCCGCACCGCCCAGCTCCACCATGTCTCCCGGCCCGCGCTCTACCGCCGCCTGGAGGCGATACAGGCCCGCCTCGGCGTCGACCTGGACGACTTCGAACAGGCGGCCTCCGTGCACATCGCGCTGCTCGCGCATGATGCGCAACACCGGTGAAAGCATGCTGCGCAACACCGGTGAAACCTGCAACGACCTGGGAAAACGGCGGTGAAACATGGGCCTTGAAACACGTGACACGGTGACACGCGGCAGGCCCGCACCCGTGACACGCTGCCCGTCGAACGCCCCGCCCGGACTTCCTACGCTCACGGCACACCGAGCTACCGGAGGTCCCGATGAGCCGAGTGATCCGTGCCGCGCTGTTCCAGACCGCCTGGACCGGCGACAAGGAATCCATGATCCAGGTGCACGAGCAGGCGGCCCGCGACGCCGCCGCCCAGGGCGCCCAGGTCCTCTGCTTCCAGGAGCTGTTCTACGGCCCCTACTTCTGCCAGGTGCAGGACAAGGCCTTCTACGAGTACGCCGAGCGGATCCCCGACGGCCCGACCGTCCGGCGGTTCCAGAGCCTCGCCCGCGAACTGGGCATCGTCCTGGTGCTGCCGATGTACGAGGAGGAACAGCCCGGCGTCCTC
Source organism: Streptomyces sp. NPDC127190 (assembly GCF_042672505.1). Taxonomy (NCBI): domain Bacteria; kingdom Bacillati; phylum Actinomycetota; class Actinomycetes; order Kitasatosporales; family Streptomycetaceae; genus Streptomyces; species Streptomyces sp. NPDC127190. The sequence continues at coordinate 253,061 of NZ_JBHXVE010000008.1, read as the reverse complement.
TACAACACCGCCGCCGTGATCGACGCGGACGGCTCCTACCTCGGCAAGTACCGCAAGACCCACATCCCCCAGGTGCAGGGGTTCTGGGAGAAGTTCTACTTCCGTCCCGGCAACAGCGGCTGGCCCGTCTTCGACACGGCCGTGGGCAGGATCGGCGTCTACATCTGCTACGACCGCCACTTCCCGGAGGGCTGGCGGGCACTGGGTCTCGCCGGTGCCGAGATCGTCTTCAACCCCTCGGCCACCTCGCGGGGTCTGTCCCGCTACCTCTGGCAGCTGGAACAGCCGGCGGCGGCCGTCGCCAACGAGTACTTCGTCGGCGCGATCAACCGGGTCGGCGTGGAGGACCTGGGCGACAACGACTTCTACGGCACCACCTACTTCGTCGACCCGGAGGCCCGGTTCGTCGGCGAGTTGGCGAGCGACAAGGAGACCGAACTGGTCGTCCGCGACCTGGACCTGGCCACCCTCCGCGAGGTCCGGGACCGCTGGCAGTTCTACCGGGACCGGGCGCCGGGGGCGTACACGCCGCTGACCGCGCCCTGAGCGCAGCCGAGTCGACCGAGGGAGCAGCATGAGCAGCCGTACCGTCATCCGCGGTGGTCTCGTCATCACCGCCTCGGACGAGATCCACGCCGACGTCCTGGTCGAGGACGGCCGCGTCGCCGCCCTCGCGGCGTCCGGCACCCCCGCCGCCGCGGCCTTCACCGCCGACCGCGTCATCGACGCCACCGGGAAGTACGTCATCCCGGGCGGTGTCGACGCCCACACCCATATGGAGCTGCCGTTCGGCGGCACCTACGCCTCCGACACCTTCGAGACCGGCACCCGCGCCGCCGCCTGGGGCGGTACGACGACCATCGTGGACTTCGCGGTGCAGACCGTCGGCCGCACCCTGCGCGAGGGCCTGGACACCTGGCACGCCAAGGCCGAGGGCAACTGTGCGATCGACTACGCCTTCCACATGATCGTCTCCGATGTGAACGAGGAGACGCTCAAGGAGATGGATCTGCTGGTCGAGGAGGGCGTCACCTCGTTCAAGCAGTTCATGGCGTATCCCGGTGTCTTCTACAGCGACGACGGCCAGATCCTGCGCGCCATGCAGCGCTCCGCCGACAACGGCGGACTGATCATGATGCACGCCGAGAACGGCATCGCCATCGACGTCCTGGTCGAGCAGGCGCTCGCCCGGGGCGAGACCGACCCGCGCTACCACGGCGAGGTCCGCAAGGCCCTGCTGGAGGCCGAGGCCACCCACCGCGCCATCCGGCTCGCCCAGGTCGCGGGCGCCCCGCTCTACGTGGTGCACGTCTCGGCGATGGAGGCGGTCGCCGAGCTGGCCCGCGCCCGCGACGACGGACTGAACGTCTTCGGCGAGACCTGCCCGCAGTACCTCTTCCTGTCCACCGACAACCTCGCCGAACCCGGTTTCGAGGGCGCCAAGTACGTCTGCTCGACCCCGCTGCGGCCCAAGGAGCACCAGGCCAGACTGTGGCAGGGGCTGCGCACCAACGACCTCCAGGTGGTCTCCACCGACCACTGCCCCTTCTGCTTCACCGGCCAGAAGGACCTGGGCCGCGGCGACTTCTCCAAGATCCCCAACGGGCTGCCGGGCGTGGAGAACCGCATGGACCTGCTCCACCAGGCCGTGGTCGACGGGCACATCTCCCGCCGCCGCTGGATCGAGATCGCCTGCGCCACCCCGGCCCGGATGTTCGGTCTGTACCCGAAGAAGGGCACCATCGCCCCGGGCGCCGACGCCGACATCGTGATCTACGACCCGCACACCGAGCAGGTCATGTCCGCGCAGACCCACCACATGAACGTGGACTACTCGGCGTACGAGGGCAGGCGCACCACCGGCCGGGTGGAGACCGTGCTCTCGCGCGGCGAACTCGTCATCGACCAGCGGGAGTACACCGGGCACGCCGGGCACGGTGCCTTCACCCCGCGCTCCACCTGTCAGTACCTCAACTAGGAGAGGCGCCCATGGACTTCGGACTCGTCCTTCAGACCGACCCGCCGGCCTCCCGGGTCGTCAGCCTGATGAAGCGCGCCGAGCGCAACGGCTTCACCCACGGCTGGACCTTCGACTCGGCGGTGCTCTGGCAGGAACCGTTCGTGATCTACAGTCAGATCCTGGCGAACACGGAGAGGCTGAAGGTCGGCCCGATGGTCACCAACCCGGGCACCCGCACCTGGGAGGTCACCGCCTCCACCTTCGCCACCCTCAACGACATGTTCGGCAACCGCACCGTCTGCGGCATCGGCCGGGGCGACTCCGCGATGCGGGTCGCGGGCCGCAAGCCCAACACGCTCGCCCGGATCAGCGAGGCCATGAAGGTGATCCGGGCCCTCGGCCGCGGCGAGGAGGCCGACCTGGGCGGCACGAAGATCCGCTTCCCGTGGATCGGGCCGGGCGCCGAACTCCCGGTCTGGATGGCCGCGTACGGTCCGAAGGCGCTGAAGATGGCGGGGGAGGAGGCCGACGGCTTCATCCTCCAGCTGGCCGACCTGTACCTCACCGAGTACATGGTGAAGGCGGTCAAGGACGCCGCCGCGGCGGCCGGCCGGGACCCCGGCGAGGTCACCGTCTGCGTGGCCGCACCCGCCTATGTCACCGCCGACGACTCGCCCGAGGCCCTCGCCCACGCCCGGGAGCAGTGCCGCTGGTTCGGCGGCATGGTCGGCAACCATGTGGCCGACCTGGTGGCCAAGTACGGCGAGCACTCCGCCCAGGTCCCCGAGGAACTCACCGAGTACATCAAGGCCCGACAGGGCTACGACTACGCCCACCACGGGCGCAGCGGCAACCCGGACACCGCGTTCGTGCCGGACGAGATCGTGGACCGGTTCTGCCTCGTCGGCCCGGCCGAGCGGCACATCGAGAAGCTGAACAGGCTGCGCGAGCTGGGCGTCGACCAGTTCGCCGTGTACGACATGCACGACGCGCAGGAGGCCACCATCGACGCCTACGGCTCCCAGGTGATCCCCGCCGTCAACTCCTGATCCGCGGCGGCGCGTCGACCCCCCACGCGCCTCGCCTCATGGTCTCCCCTCCCCGCCGTCCCCGGGGAGGGGGCTGGTGCCCGCACGGCCTCTCTCGTCCCGCCTCCCCGATTGGCCAGCCCATGACCGACACCGTCCCTCCGGCCATATCCGCATCCGGCCAGGTCACCCTCCCCGACGGGCGCGTGGAACTCGCTCCTGGCACCCCGCCGCCCAGCGGCCCGTACGCCAACGAGGACCTGCTCCCGGTCCCGGTGGCGAAGCGCACCTGGACGACGTACAACTTCTCCGCGCTGTGGGTCGGCATGGCCCACAACACCGCCTCCTGGACCCTCGCCTCCGGGCTGATCGCGGTGGGCATGGACTGGAGACAGGCCGTGTTCACCATCGCCCTCGCCAACCTGGTCGTGCTGGTGCCGATGCTGCTGACCGGGCACGCCGGCCCCAAGTACGGCATCCCGTTCCCGGTCTTCGCCCGCGCCTCCTTCGGGGTGCGCGGCGCCAACCTGCCCGCGCTGGTACGGGCGTTGGTGGCATGCGGCTGGTTCGGCATCCAGACCTGGATCGGCGGCGAGGCCATCTACTTCCTCGCCGGCAAGCTGATCGGCGACAGCTGGGCGAACGCGGCGCACCTCGGCGGCCACCCCTGGACCATGTGGCTGTCCTTCGCGCTCTTCTGGGCGCTCCAGGTCGCGATCATCTACCGGGGCATGGAGACCATCCGCCGCTTCGAGAACTGGGCCGCGCCGTTCGTCCTCGTCGGCGCGTTCGTGATGCTGTGGTGGATGAGCGAGAAGGCGGGCGGCGTCGGCCCGCTGTTCGACCAGCCGTCGAAGCTCGGCTGGGGCAAGGACTTCTGGAAGCTGTTCGCGCCCTCCCTCATGGGCATGATCGGGTTCTGGTCGACGCTGTCCCTGAACATCCCCGACTTCACCCGCTACGGCCGCAGCCAGCGCGCCCAGACCTGGGGCCAGGCGCTGGGCCTGCCCACCACGATGACCCTGTTCGCCTTCCTCTCCGTGCTGGTCACCTCCGGCTCCCAGGCCGTGTACGGCACAGCGGTCTGGGACCCGGTGCAGCTCGCCGCGAAGACCGACAACGCGGTGGGCCTGCTCTACGCCCTGGTCACGGTGCTGGTCGCCACCCTCTCGGTGAACATCGCGGCGAACCTGGTCTCCCCGGCCTTCGACTTCTCCAACATGGCGCCCAGGAAGGTCGGTTTCCGCACCGGAGCGCTGATCACCGCCGTACTCGCCGTGCTGATCCTGCCCTGGAAGCTGTACTCCGACCCGCAGGGCTACATCTTCACCTGGCTCGGTCTGGTCGGCGGTCTGCTCGGCACCGTCGCGGGCATCCTCGTCGCCGACTACTGGATCCTGCGCCGCACCCGGCTCGACCTCGCCGACCTGTACCGCGCGGGCGGCCGCTACTGGTACGCGGGCGGCTGGAACTGGCGGGCGGTCGCGGCCTTCCTGGCGGGCGGTGTCCTCGCCGTCGGCGGGGCCAGCTTCAAGCCCCTGATCGACGGCCGCCCCATCCCCGCCCTGTCCGCCCTCGCCGACTACGGCTGGGCGGTCGGCCTCGGCACCTCCCTGGTGCTGTACCTGGGGCTGACCCTGCTCACCGGCCGCGGCCGGCCGGACGGTCAGGACGACACCGCACCGGCCGTGCCCGCGTCCCGGTCCGACGCCGGCCACACATAGGGCTCCAGGTGCTGGGCGGTCTGACCGTGCCGGGCTACGGCCGGCGCCGGTATACCGCCGTACGCATGTGGACCGGGTACGAGGAGGCGCTGGTCCGGTACGGCCTGGAGATCTGCCGGGTCTGGCGGGGGCAGGGCCACCATGACAGCTGCGCCGCCTCGCTGGTCGCGGGGTTCGCCGACGGTCGGGCGGGCGCCCGCGTGTGCGGCAGCCCGCGCTCGCCGCCGCGGGCGAGCTGCCGCCCCGGCTGGGTGAAGAAGACTTCCGTCGCAGCCATCGGTCCGCGCTGGTCCGCGAGGACCCTCACTTCTACGCCGGGGAGTTCGCCGGGATGCCGGACGATCTGCCCGGGGAGCGTCGGCCGTACGGCCGGCCGCCTCGGTCCGCCGGGGGCCGGCCCGCCGTCCCGTCAGCGCCGAGTGCCCCGCGCGGGAGCGGCCGAACCCTCGAGCGCCGACGGGCGGTCAGCGGGCCAGTGCGCCGACCGCGGCCCGGGCCGCCTTGATCGCCCCCGTGTTGATCACATCCGTGCTCGGGGCCTTCTTGGTCTCGAAGTCGCTGCCGCTGTAGGTGATGATCACCAGGGCGTTGGAGATCCGGGCCATCACCACGCCCTCCCGGGTCTGCTGCCTGTCCTCCGTGGTGAGGTCCACGATCGAGTACGCGCTGTCCCCGAGGCCCGGTACGGTCCCGCCGCCGCTCTTCTCCTGCACCCGCTGCTGGTACTCCTGCCGCGCCTCCTGCTCCGACGCGCCGATCTCGAACGAGACGTCCAGCCAGCGGTAGTCGTAGCCGTCCAGCGCGTTCCAGGAGCAGGTGCGGCGCAGCTGGGGGTCGGTCGACGGGATCTCCTTGCCGGTCGTCTTCGCGCCGGGCACCAGCGACGTGACCAGGGCGGCGGGCAGGCTGGTGCAGGGGGCGGGCGCGGTGTCGTACGCCTTCGCCTTCGCCGCCGCGCTGGACGGCGGGGCCGCGGCGGAGGTCGCGCCGGGTGCCGGCCGGCCCTGCTGCTGCGCGGCGGAGGGCGGTGCGGCCGGGCCCGACGACAGTGCCCAGCCGGCGCAGGCGAGGACCGCGACCGGCGTCAGACGCGCGGTGAGGGCGAGCGGCAGAGGAAGAGAACGCACGGCGCACTTCTCGTGGGGGAGGGGGCGTTGGAAGGTGTCCGTGGGGTGGACGGGGACGACAGTGTCACACGACCGCCTGTGGGCGGAAGTGCCAACGCGCTGTGTGCGCGGGCGGTCACGGCAGCGCGTTCACGACGTACTGATTGACCCGTTATGTTCCTCCAGTTGGCGACGGGCGCCGATCTCGCTCGGGTACGCGCGGACGGCGAGGGCGGCCAGGAGCCGGCCCGCGCACCAGGCCGCGAACGCGGGCAGGACCGGCGCCGCGAGCAGCAGCGGTACGACACCCGCCCGGGACCAGTTCCCGGCCCGGCCGGTCGCCGCCCGCTTCGCCGCGCGGACCTCGCCCGGCGCCGGCGGGTCCAGCCGTTGCCGCCGCAGTGCGCGGCGCTGACCGACCCAGCCATGGACCAGGGCCGCGCAGGACGCGACCGCCTGGACGGCGTCCCACGCCCGGCGCACCCGCGGCGGCAGGTCGCTGCGCGGCACGCCGAGATACAGCCGCAGGGCGACATAGCAGAAGAAGGCCAGGGCCGTGAGCAGGAGGACGGCGCCGCCGGCGCGGCGCAGCCAGTAGCGTGCCCCGCGCCGGTACCAGGTGGTCCCGAGGCCCGGCAGCGCCGGGACGGTCACGGGAGCCGCGGGCGGGGTCGAGGTGCGGTGCGGGGTCATGGACGGGTGGAGTGCGCCTCGAGCCAGCGGCGGGCGCCGACCTCGCTGGGGTACTCGCGCACGGTCGTCCAGGCCGCCAGCCAGCCCACGAGGTACGCGGCGAACGCCGGCATGACGGGGGCGGCGAGCAGCACCAGCCCGCGCCCCAGGGCGATCCGGCCCGGGACGCGCCGGTCGTGGGCGCGTTTGGCCCGGAGCGTCTCCTCGGGGGTCGGCGGGTCCGCCAGCGCCGCGCGGTGGCCCCGGCGCTGCGCCACCCAGCCCCACACCAGGGTCACGGCGGACGCCGCCGCCTGTACCCCGTCCCACACGACCCGCGCGGTGGCCGGCAGCAGATCCCGGACCCCCGCGTACAGGCCCAGCGCGAACAGGCAGAACATGGCCATGGCGAACACGATGAAGACCGTCGTACGGGCCCGGCACAGCCAGTAGCGCGTGCCGCGCTCGTACCACGTCCGGCCCAGTTTCGGCAGGGCGGGGACGGGGACGGAGAACCCCGGGGCGGGGGCCTCAGAAGATACTCGTGACGCCATGCCAGACATCCTTCGCCAGTCGCTTTCCGTCGTCGACGGTCTCCGTGGCGACGTGCTTGGTGCCGGTCAGCACGCCACCGAACACCCCGTGGTCGTGAATGTCCTCGCTCCAGTGCTCGTGGAAGGCGTGGTCGAGGACCGAGGTCGAGACGATCACCGTGCCGACCCCGACCGCGGCGACGGCGGCGGCACCCTCGACGGGCAGGGCCGCGGTGATCGCCGCACCGGCGGCCAGTCCGCCGAGCGCGACGCCGCCGTCCACGACGACGGAGTGCTGCCAGGACCAGCCCTTGTCATGGTCGTCCTTGGCCTCGATCAGCCCGCAGGCGGCCGCCGCGGCCACGTCCAGCACCGGCAGCTCCTTCAGGGCGTCCGGCAGCGCCTCCAGCCCCTTGCCCAGGCGCAGCGCGTCCGCGGCGTCGGCCAGCTTCACGTTCAGGGCACGGTCGTACGGCAGCTTGCTGCTGCCGCTGTCGGCGCGGGCGATGTCCCGCTCCAGCGAGTCCACCTTGGTGACCGCGTCGCGGTAGGCGCTCTTGGCCGGCAGGTCGTCGGGCAGCCGGCGGCCCTGCTGCTGGAACACCCTGCGCTCGGCCCGGAGTTGCTTCTTCGCGGCCTGTGCCTCGGCCCTGGCCGCGTCGATGTGCTGGCGGGCCTCGATACCGCCGGCCCGGGCGTCCTCGGCGTCGTACGCGTACAGCCCGCGCAGCGCGTCGTACAGGGTGACCTTGTCCCCGGGGGAGACAGAGTCGTCCTTCGAGGTCACCTTGTCGTACAGCCCCTGCAACTGCTTCGCCGCGACCAGCCGTGCGTGCTGGGCGGTGTGCAGGATCTCGTCGCGTGCCGTGGCGTACTCGTCCAGCGCCGCGACGGCCTTGTGATCGTCCGCGGTCGGCGGGTTGGCCGTCGTCATCGGCAGCGGCGCGCCCCGGGGGCCCGTCGGCACCCCCTTGCGGGCCGCGACGTCCTCCGCGTTCTGAAGGGACGCCTCGCACGTGGCCAGCGCGTCGGCGAGGGTCTGGAGGATCTCGCCGGCCGCGTGCACCAGTTCGGCGAAGCCGCCGGCGGCCAGCGCGTCCTCGCTCCACTTGGCGCGGAAGGCCTCGGCCGCCTCGCCCTTCCAGCTCGCGTCGTCGACCAGCTTGTCGACGGCGCTGCCGATCGGCCTGACCACGCCGTCGAGCTTGTCCTTGGCGTTCTTGTACGTCTCGGCCATCGTGCGCAGCCCGCCGATGTCACCGCCGACCCAGCTGTCACTCATCCGTGCTCACCCGTCAGCTCTCAGCCCATCAGGTCTTCGAAGACACCGTGGACGTCCACGTCGTGCCGGTGGAAGGAGTCCCGCGCGTACGCCACCTTGTCGCCGTGGTCGTCCAGCCGGTCGGCCATGCCGATGTGCAGGGCGACGATGAGGTCGGCGACCTCCTTGATGGCCGAGTCCAGCCCCGGATCGCCGCTGCCGGCCACGGCGGGGGCCACGTCGGCGTGCAGCGCACGGTAGTCGCGGGCCTGGGTGTGGAACGTCTTCGCCATCGTCGACAGGTCGTCGTAGATCACCGTGAAGTCGGTCATGGCGTGCGCACCTCCCGTGCGTAGGCGGCCAGGTCGGCCGGTTCCCAGTGGTGGCGGCCGGGCGGCACCCGCGGGTCCACCAGCACGGTGACGCCCTGGGCGCGCACGCCCTCCGCGAGCGGGCCGAGCGAGGCGGCGACCCACGGCTGGGCCTCCCCGAGGGCTTCGGCCAGCTTCGCCGGCGTGCTGAAGGCGAAGGCGACCGTGCCGTGCGCGGGGTGCTCGAACAGCTCCAGGACGACGAACGGCACCCGCGCGGGGCGGCCGTCGCCGCCGGTCCCCGCGACGGAGCGCGGATGCGCCGGAACGCACACCGGCGTGTGGTAGGCGGGCACCCCCGGCCGGGGGCCGGGGCGGCGGTCGTCACCGGCCGCCCGCGGCGGCGGCGCGCCGGTCAGGAGATCCCGCAGCCGGGCCGGGCGCGCTTCCGGTGCCTGCTCCGGAGGCGGCCCGGCGGGCGGCTCCGGTTCCAGGAAATCGCGCAGCCGAGAACGCTTCGGCGCCCCCACCGCCGTCACCTCTTCCCCGTGGTTCTGCGTGGCCGAATCGGGCCCGTCCACGGTAGCCAGCGGGCGGCGGGGCAAATCCGGCTAAGTGGGGACGGCGGTTCCGACGTACACGGAACTCATACGACCGTTTGGGCGGGGCGAGGGAAGCTCTTGACCCTTCCCTGAAGCAAGCCCCCGACGGTCACGGCACTCTCGCGGTCCACTCGGCCGACGTGAACTTGGTCCGCGCCAGCTCCTCGGCCCGGGCCAGCTCCTCGTCCGTGATCTTGCCCTGCTCCAGGCCGTACCGCGCGCGGAAGGAGTCGATCATCCGCTCGATCACCGCGGCGCGCGGCAGCCCGGTCTGGCGACGCAGCGGATCCACCCGCTTCTTCGCGCTCGCGGTGCCCTTGCCGGACAGCTTCTCCCGCCCGATCCGCAGCACCTCGACCATCTTGTCGGCGTCGATGTCGTACGACATCGTCACATGGTGCAGTACGGCGCCCGGCCCGCCGCCCGGCCCGACGATCCGCTTCTGCGCCGCGCCCGCGATCTTGCCCTGCTCGGTGGCGATGTCGTTCAGCGGCTGGTACCAGGCCCGGATGCCCATCTCGCCGAGGGCACCCAGCACCCAGTCGTCCAGATAGGCGTAGCTGTCCTGGAAGGACAGGCCCTGGACGAGGGAGTCGGGCACCGACAGCGAGTAGGTGATCGTGTTGCCCGGCTCCACGAACATCGCGCCGCCGCCGGAGATCCGCCGCACCACCTCGATCCCGTGCCGGGCGGCGCCCTCGGGGTCGACCTCGTTGCGCAGCGACTGGAAGCTGCCGATGATCACCGCGGGGGCGCCCCACTCCCACACCCGCAGCGTCGGCGGCCGCCGGCCCGCGGCCACCTCGGCGGTCAGCACCTCGTCCAGCGCCATGTGCAGCGCGGGCGGCTGGGGGCTCTCGTGGATCAGCTGCCAGGCGTAGTCCGTCCAGTCCGTGGCGTGTGCGAGCGCTCTGCGCACCGCGATGCCCACGCCCTCGGCGGTCAGCCCGTACATCACGGTCCCCGCCGGCAGCGCGGCCTCGATCCGCGCGGCCAGCCCCGACGCGTCGGTGTCCGCCGGGGCCCCCTCCAGGGCGCGGTTCACCGCGTCCAGTGCCTCGTCCGGCTCCAGGAAGAAGTCGCCCGCCACGCGCACCTGCCGCAGCACGCCGTCCTCGACCTCCGCGTCGACGACGACGAGCTTGCCGCCGGGCACCTTGTACTCACCGTGCACTGTCCGGTCCTCCATCCTGCCGCACGAGATCAACGACCGGGAGGGCCGCGGTGTTCCCCCCGCGGCCCCGGACCGGCCGGGCCGCCCGCCCCGCTCAGGCCTTCCTGAGCGTGCGCGCCATGTGCTCGAACTCCTCGAACGGCGCCACCGCCCCCATGAGCGTCCGCAGCGAGCCGACGATCTTCCGGCTCGGCCTGCGCACCCGGCTGCTGGTACGGCCGATCCACACCAGCATGGATTCGAACTCCTCGGCGGTGGTGGCCGCCTCGCGCATCTCCCGGGACTGCTCGATCATCTGGTCGAGCAGCGAGTCGATGCCGTCCGGCCACTCCGCGCGCGGGGTCTCGGCGGTCCACTCCAGGAACGCGCGCAGCGCGCCGAACGTCAGCTCCATCCGGCCGGCGAGCCGCCGGGCCGCCTCCTCCAGCTCGGCCGACGGGCCCTCGATGGACTTGGCGAACCGGTTGACCGCGGCCAGCTGAGCGCTCATCGGCACGCCCGGCAGATTGGCCCGCAGCAGGTCCTCGGAGGACAGCTCCGCCATCGCGCCCAGGTCCTCGAAGGCCGCCTCGACCATCGCCATGTCCTCCGCCATGGCCCCCATCTCGGTCTCGGCCTCCACGGCCAGCTCCAGCAGCCCGGGCCCGTTCTCCTCCGGCGCGGCCGGGGCCTCCTCCCGTCCGGGCGCGGCCTCGCCGGACCCCTCACCCGGCGCGGGTACGGCCGTCCGGCCCAGCTCCTCGGCGAGCGCCGCCCGCAGCAGGGCCCGCGCCACGGCCCGGCCGAGCGGCAGCGGCGGGAACTCGAGCGCCGGGAACGCGTCGAGGCCCGCAGGCACCGTCCCGGCCTGCACCAGACGCACCGTGCGCCGGCCGGCGGCGTGCCGGACCCCCAGCCCGAGCACCACGGACGGATGGCCCCCGGTGAGATCGGCGACGACCACGTCCTCCTCGACGAGGTGCCGGACGAGCCGGTCGCCGAGCGGGCTCGGGTCGGCGAGCTGGTCGGCCCGGACCAGGGACAGCTCCAGCTCTTCGCAGACGGGCCGCACGACCTCCTCGTGGAAGAGCGCCGTGGGACCGAGGGCGAGACACGTGGGCATGACGGAGTACCTCCGAAAGAAGGGAAGGAAAGGGTGAGGGAACTGAGGCGAAGGGGGCTCAGTCGAACAGCGTCAGCGCCACGCCGTCGCCGAGGTCGTCGGCGTAGACGGGCCGCTCCTCGATGCCCAGCGAGGACAGCAGACGGGTGGTGAGGACACGGTGCCGGCGGCCGACCCGGACCGTCTCGCAGGGGAACGTGCCCAGGGCGACCAGCCGGTAGGCGGTGGCCATGCACATGCCGTACGCCCGGGCCGCCGTACGGAGATCGACGCTGACCGGCAGGTCGAGGACCTCCCGGAAGGTCAGCGGGGTCGGCGGGCGCCCGGTCATCGGCCGCTCCCGGGCCGCAGGGACAGCGTGCCCACCCGGCGGCCCCGGTGGATCCGGCGGGCCGTGGCGACCCGCTCGGTCAGCCCCCATTCCGCGGCCAGGGCGCCGAGGCGCACCCCCTCGGCCCGGTCGGCCGGGACGGTGATCCGCAGGGTCGCGGCGAGCCCCTCCGGCCGGGTACCGCCGTCGAACTCCGCCTGCCACAGCGCGCCCCGGTCCCGGCGGACCGCCGCCGCGACCTGGACGTCCTCGACGGGCCGCTCGGCCCGGGCCTGCCCGGCGGTGTTCCAGGCATGGGTGCACGCGGCACGCAGCAGCACGGAGCCCGGGTCGGCGGTGCCCGGCTCGATCGTCCGCAGGGTCTCCAGGCAGGCGGTGAGCATCTCCGCCTCCACGTCGTCCCGTTCGGCGCCCAGGCGCTGGACGATCGCGAAGGCGTGGCGGCGCAGCCCGGGCAGGGCGCACCACACCGCGCCGAGCAGCCAGCCGTTCCCGTCGGTGTCCTCGCGGGCCAGCGCGGCGATCTGGTGCCACAGCGAGGTCCGTACGGCGGCCGGTGCGCAGCGGTCGTAGAGCAGGGGGCGTGCCTCGGCGGGGGTCAGGGCGGTGCCCGGGGCGCCGGAGCCGTCGTCCAGCCGGAGCCCGGCCAGCGGTTCCCGGCCGGCCATCTCCCGCTCCACGCGCGTGAAGAGGCTGGTGGGGTACGGGGGCAGGGGTGTCATCGATCTCCTCGGGTGGTGAGGGGCATGCGGTGCCGCGGGGATGGGTCCGGCGGCGGGTGGTGGGGAGCCCGGGCGGCGCCGGAGAGGGCAGGGCGGATCAGGCGCTCTGGTCGGCGCCTTCCGGCACGGTTCCGGCGCGCCACTCGGCGAGCGACCGTTCGGCGAGCGCCTTGCCGGGTGTGGTGTCCCCGGCCCGGTCGATCGACCTCAGCAGTCGCAGGCTCCCGGGGTTGCGCTGCCGGACGAGCCGGGCGAACAGCTCGTCCAGCTGCCGCTCCTGCTCCGGAGTCCCGGCCGCCCCGGCGCACCAGGTGAGCAGCGTGTCCCGCATCGCGGGGTAGGCCATCGCCTCGTCCAGGGCGTGGCACACGAGGGCGGCGACCTGGTCCGCGCCCTCCTGCCCGGCGGTCAGCAGCGCGCCGTACCAGCCGGGGTCCTCGGCGACGAGGGCGGGGACGGTGAGGACGGTCACCAGTCCCGGCAGGTCCTCGATCGCCGCCCACTCGGCCAGGTGACGCACCATCACCTGCCGGGTGGGCGCGGAACCGGTGGCGAACCGGCGTACCAGCGTCGCCGACACGCCCATGGCCGTGGGGGTGGGGTCGGCGTCGTCGGCGAGGGCGTCCAGCACCTGGCGCAGCAGCCGCAGGGCGGTCTCGGCGGGCAGCGCCTCGGCGTCCGGCCGGCAGGCGGCCAGGACCGCGGCCCGGCAGGCGGGTTCGGGGGCGCGGCTCCACGCGTCCAGCAGCGCGAGCGCCGGGGCGGCGGCCCGGCCGAGGCGGCCCTGAGCGGCGAGGGCGCGCCCCGCGACCTCGACGGCCGTCCGGAGCCCGGTGCCGACCAGGTCCTCGACCAGTCCGAGGCTCCGTCCGGCCGTCCGCGCGGCCAGCGCGCTCAGCGCACGCGCGGCGTGCTCCGCCTGCACCTCGTCCGCGGCTGTGCCGAGCCAGCGGTGCAGCAGCGGCAGCCACTCGGTCCGCTCCCGGCACACCACGTCCCAGACCGCCTCGCCCACCGCGGGCCAGAGGAGGTCGACGGTGCCGTCGCCGTCCTCGCGGACCGTGCACCGCGCCCCGACGGCCGCGAGGACGGCTGGTGCGGCTGGCTGTACACCCCTTGTGGTGCGCGGTGACGTCTCGGCAGGGTCCGCGGCGGCGCGGTCGGCGCGGACCAGGTCGAGCAGGTCCGCCGCCCGGCCGAGGATGGTCTCCCGGTCCAGTCCCCGGTGGACGCAGACCGCGAACAGGTGGGCCGGCAACACGGGATCGCCGTCCGTGCCGAAGCCCGGACCGGTGTCCGCGCCGACGACCGGGCCGGTGTCCGTGCCGGACAGGAGCCGCGCGGCCTCGGCGGCGGCGAGCCGGGCCGTCAGCGCGGCGGCGGTCACCCGGCCGGCGGGTCCGGGGCCGGACAGCGCCTCGGCGACCCGCACCGCCTTGCCCGGCGGCAGCCCGGGCGGCAGCAGCGCGGCGAGGGCAGCCGGCCCCACCCGTCTGCGCCGGCGGGCCCGCTCCCCGGGGTCGGGGCACAGGCGGGCGAAGTGGCGCGCGAAGACCTTCCCGGGGTGGGGCGGCCGGTGGCGCAGCGCGCACACGCCCAGCCGCTCCTCAAGGGCCCGCGCCAGACCCGGTGTCTCCCGCAGGACGACGACCATCCGGGCACCGGCCTCCGCCAGCTCGCGCTCCAGGCGCTCGATGTCCCAGGGCCGCAGGGCGAGCGGATCGGCCAGGTTCATCACCAGGAAGCCGTGCGTCCCGTGGGGCCGGGGCCGCCAGTGCGCGAGGTCCACGGTCCCGTCGACCTGGACCAGCGCGGGATCGGCACGTTCGTGCGCCAGCAGGTTCAGCGCCAGCGTCTGGCGGCCGGTTCCGGGCGGGCCGACGAGGAACAGGACTCCGGAGCCGAGCGCCTCCAGGGCGTCGGTGTATCCGGCGGGCGGCACGAAGTGGGCGCGGGCCGCCCGGAGCTCCTTCGCCCGCACCGGCCCCTGGCGGACCGGGGGCAGGCCCAGGCCGCCGGGCGCGGGGGAGTCCGCGGACGCGTAGCGCTGATCGCCGTGCACGGTTCCGGTGTTGACGGTCCCGTGCGGGGCGACGACCACCGTCCCCCTGACCCGGGCGACCCCGGGCAGCAGGGCGTCGAGGAGGTCGTCCGGGTCGTCCTCAGCCGTCATGGCGCTCCTCCGCATCCGGGCGCGCGGACGGACCGAGAACGGTCAGGTGCTGCCCGCCGTGCACGGAACCGGTGTTGACGATGCCCCGGTCGGCGCGCAGCACCCCGATGACGGCGCGGCCCAGGCCGACCGCCGGGGCCTTCGCCTGCGCCCCTTCCGGTCCCTCCTGCGGTGCCTGCTTCGGTGCCTCCTCCGGCGCTTCTTCCGATGCCGCGGGCCGGCCGGGCGGTACGGACAGCGGCCCGGAGGGCGAGGGCACGTACAGCCAGGCCCGCTGGGCGAACGCCTTGCCCTCGACGGTCGCCGGCACCTCGATGAACTGCTCGCGGGGCCGCCCGGTGTACCCGGAGGCGACGGCGTCCTGGTAGCAGCGGTCGGACAGGATGGCCACCACCTGCGTGACCCGCTCATGGGACTGGGCCAGCACGGCCCTGACGGGACGGGAGTCGAGCAGCCGGTGCGTGTCGTTGCGTGCCGTTCCGTTGCCGCCGAAGACGTCGCCGGTGTCGGGGAGCGGGCCGATGTGCAGACTGACGCGCAGCCTGATCCGGGCCAGTCCGGCGCCGTGCACGTTCAGTTCGGCGAGCACGTCCTGGAGGGTGTCCAGCCAGGGATGGATCACCAGCGGCAGCAGCCTGGGGTCGAAGCCGAGGACGTAGCCGTCGCCGGTCGTGGCGGGAAACAGCCGGGTGTCCCACACCTCGGCCAGCCCGGCGCGCGCCAGCGAGGTCCTGACCAGCTCGGGCACCGCCCGGCTGAGCGCCTCGTGCTCGATCGCCGGGCGCGCGGTGAAGCCCTCCATGTCCACGGCCAGGATGCCGCGGTACGGGGGGAGCGGACGGCTGCGCGAGTAGGGGAGTGCCGTGGTCACCGGCGGTGCCTGGGCGTCGACGTGCACTGTCTCTCCTTCGGTAAAACGCGTGTAGGACAAGGAAGTTGAGCCGGGCTGGGTCTGTCGGCCCGTGCTCCGTCGAGCTTCATGGGGAAACGGCGGGAGTTCCGTTCCCTCGGCACCGACGGAGCGTGTCGGCCGTCACATCCGGCTCAGGCGGCCGTCACATCCGGCTCAGGCCGCGGGCCGCTGCCGCAGTACGGCGCGCAGCCGCCGCTCGTCCACGACCTGGACGGAGGTACGGCCGACCCGCACGCACTCCGGACCCAGGCGCCGTAGCGCCTCGCTGACGGACCGCCGGCCCGTGTCGAGGTGCTGGGCCAGCTCCACCCGGGTGAGGCGGAACGTGTGCGCGCCGGACAGCGCCAAGAGGCGGAGCAGCACGGCCGCGAGCCGCCGGTCGAGGTCGCCCTCGCCGGCCTGGGTCTGCTCGCGCAGCCGGCTCACCGCGAGCCGGGCCAGCTGCTCCCCGAGGCCGTGCCTCCTGACGACGTCGCGGAAGTCGCGCGCGGAAACGGGGATCACTTTGCATTCAGTAATGGTCTGGACGTCCGCGAGCCGGGTGTCGCCGTCCTGTACCGCCATCTCGCCCAGCACTTCTCCCGGACCGCGGAAGGACAGCAGCTTCTCGCGGCCGTCAGCGCTTCTGCGGACCACCTTCACCACGCCATGGAGCAGTACCAATATATGAGTTCCGGGCTCTCCCTGACGGAGCAGCGTCACCCCGGCGGGGTGCCGGCGGGCAGGGCGGCCGGTCAGGTCCCGCCAGGCCTCGAAGGGGGCCGTGTCGCGCAGTGTCGCGTACGGCGAGAGAGGGGTTTCTTCGCTCATGCGACGAAAAATAGAGGAGCCGGGAAGCCGGCGGTGGGCAATGATCACATCTGTTCGCGACATCACCATCTCCGGCTCCGTCTGGCCGAGTTGGTGATGATCGGGTTCATGTGCGGTGCTCGGTAAACACCACGCCATATTTTCCTGTGAGCCCTATCTGCGACTGTTGTGGCCACGCCAAGATCCCCTCTGCGCCGGGACACCCCGATATGCCCGGTGCAGGGAGGAGAGGGCATGACGGCCCCGCAACAGCGACGACGGCTCATGACCTGCGCCGTCGTGGCGGCCGCGTTCGGACTGGTGAGCACCCAGTCGTTCGCGGCCTCGCACGACACCAGACCCCGGCCCTGGCAGGCCCGCCACCAGGCCGCCGCCGGCCGGCAGCACATCAAGGCGGTGCGCGCCGGACAGGGCATGTCCGCCCTCAACGCGACCGAGGGCGATGACGACGGCGGCGACGAGGCGGAGAACTCGGCCGAGTCCACCGCCCAGTTCACCGAGGCCCGCACCGCGCCCGGCGTCGTCGCGCCCGGGGCCTACGGGGCGGCCTGGCAGCAGTTGCAGTCGATGCGGCACACGCCCGGCAGCTGGAACCACGTCACGGACAAGGCGTACGACTCCGACGACCGCCGCTACCGCGATGTGAACTCCAACTCCAGCGGCGGCGCCGGCAAGGTGACGGGCCGGATCACCGGCATCGCCGCCGACGACCAGGGCTACGTCTACGCGGGCGGCGCCAACGGAGGCGTCTTCCGCTCCACCACCGGCGGCGGCCACTGGAAGCCGATCGCCGACGCGCTGCCCTCCCTGTCGACCGGCACCCTCGCCCTGGACGGCCGGCAGCGGCTCTGGTACGCCACCGGCGAGTCCAACACCGGCGCGACGTCCTTCGTCGGCACGGGTGTGTACGTACTGAAGGACCCGCACCACGGACAGTTCCAGCCCGGTGACCGCGTGGGCGGTGCGGAGCTGGAGTCCACCGTCATCCACGCGCTGCGCTTCGCCGGCACCACGGTGTGGGCGGCCACCAGCACCGGTGTCTGGTCGCACTCCACGACCACCCTCTCCGGCCCCTGGAAGCACGAGTTCGCACCCAACCCGGACTACCTGCCCGGCGGTTCGAAGGCGGACGACCCGAGCGCGCCGTACAAGAACATCGCCAACGACATCGCCGTCGACCCCAAGGACCCCGGCAAGGTCCTGCTCGCGGTCGGCTGGCGCGGCGGCGACACCTACAACGGGCTGTACGCGAAGGCGGACGACGGCAGCTGGAAGCCGGTCAGCGGCCTGGGCGACCTGCCGACCGACAGCGACGACGTCGGCAACATGACGTTCGCGGCGGCGGCCGACGGCTCGCGCCTGTACGCCATCGACCAGTCGCCGGCGCAGATGGCCGCCAACCCGGACAGCGGGCTGAAGGGCGTGTACGTCTCCAAGAACGGCTCCCCGTTCGGGCCGTGGACGCAGATCGCCGACTACACCAAGCTGAAGGCGTCCGGCTCCGCCTTGCAGGGCGCGGGTTACATGCCCGGCATCCAGTCCTGGTACAACCAGTTCCTCCAGGTCGACCCGGCCGACCCCGACCACGTCTACCTCGGCCTGGAAGAGGTCTTCGAGACCAAGAACGGCGGCCAGAGCTGGACCACCCCGGGCCCGTACTGGAACTTCCCCTTCCCCTGCTGGAGCATCGACCCGGCCAAGCAGACCGGCGACTGCTCGCCCACCACGCACTCCGACCAGCACGCGGTCGCGATCGGCAGCTCCAAGGGCAAGACCTGGGCCTACGTCGGCAACGACGGCGGCATCTACCGGCGCCCGCTGAACGGCGCGGTGGACTCCGGCGGCCACGCCAAGGACTGGCAGTCCCTCAACGACGGCACCATCGACGCGCTCCAGTACTACTCGGTCGGCGTCGGCAGGGACCTCGACCACGGCGGCGTCTCGGTCACCGGCGGCCTCCAGGACAACGGCCAGTCGATCCTGCGCGGCCACGACCGGGTGATGGGCTCGAACTTCGGCGGCGACGGCGGCGACACCATCGCCGACCCCGCCAACGGCTGCAACATCGCCGCCGAGTACGTCTACCTGGACATGTGGGTGACCCAGAACTGCGGTGCGAACGACGGTTCCTGGTCGACGGACCCGGCCAAGGCCACCGAGTACGAGGTCGCCCCGCCGGACAAGGACCTGGGCGGCGCGGGCGCCCGCTTCATCGCCCCGATCACCGCCGACGCCAAGGACACGCACACCTGGATCGCGGGCGGCCGGCACGTCTGGGTGCAGACCAAGGGCTTCGCGATCCGCTCCGGCAAGGAGTGGACCAGCGCCTACGACCTCGGCGACGGCCATGTGGCCACCGCCGTGGCGTCCTCCGGCGGCACGGTGTACGTCGGCTGGTGCGGCCCCTGCAACAACCAGGGCTTCACCCGGGGCATCGCGGTCGGCAAGGCGGACGGGACCGGCTGGCACCAGCTGAACCTTCCGGTCGACGGCACCGTCCCGAACCGCTACGTCTCCGGCTTCGAGATCGACCCGTCCGACGCCCAGCACGTCTACGTGGCGATGAACGGCTTCTCCCGCCGGTGGACCGAGGGCCCGGGCGCCGGCGTCGGCCACGTCTTCGAGTCCAGGGACGGCGGCGCGCACTGGACGGACATCTCGGCCAACCTGCCCGACGTCCCCGCCGACGCGGTCAAGCTCCTGCCGAACGGCGGCCTCGCCCTCGGCACCGACCTCGCCACCTTCTACCGGCCCGCCGGGGCCACCAAGTGGCTGGTCCTCGGCCACAACCTGCCCACCACGGCCGTGATGCAGCTGCGCCTCGGCCCCGACGGCAGGCTGTACGCCGCCACCCACGGCCGCGGCATCCGGTCCTACGACGTACGGCACCTCAGGGGCCGTAAGGACTGATCACGGCCTGTACGCCCCGCCGTACGACGACGGCCGGTGCGGCCCCGGACCCCCGGGACCCACCGGCCGTCCGGCGTGTCCGGGCTACAGACCGAGGGCCTCACCGGGGAGGTTCCGGGCAGCCCAGGTCCGCCGGCCTGACCAGCGTGTCGGCGATCGCCTGCTCCTGGAGTGACCACTTAAACCGGAAGCCGGCCAGGAAGGTTCACCCGGTCGAGAGGGTCCCGGCACCCTACGATGGGCACTCCGATCGCAGCGAGGTGAGAGCCCGTATGTTCACCACCCGCCCGACCCTCCAGGGCACGTTCGGCATGGTGTCCTCCACCCACTGGCTCGCCTCGCAGTCCGCGATGGCGGTGCTGGAGGACGGCGGCAACGCCTTCGACGCCGCCGCGGCGGGGGCGTTCGTGCTGCATGTGGTGGAGCCGCATCTGAACGGGCCCGCCGGCGAGGTGCCGATCCTGCTCGCCCCGGCGGGCGGCGAGGTGCGGGTGCTGTGCGGGCAGGGCGTGGCTCCGGCCGGTGCCACCGTCGCCCACTACCGGGGGCTCGGGCTGGACCTGGTGCCCGGGACCGGTCCGCTCGCGGCCGCCGTGCCCGGCGCCTTCGACGCCTGGCTGCTGCTCCTGCGCGACCACGGCACCAAGTCCCTGGACGACGTCCTGAAGTACGCCATCGGATACGCCGCGCACGGGCACCCGCCCGTGGAGATGGTCGGCGCGACCGTCGAGAGCGTACGGACGCTGTTCGAGACGGAGTGGACCTCCTCGGCGGAGGTGTATCTGCCGGGCGGCAGGGCGCCCCGGCCCGGTGCGCTCCTGCGCAACCCCGCCCTCGCCGCCACCTGGCAGCGGCTGCTCGCCGAGACCGCGCGGGCCGGCGACCGGGAGGCCCGGATCGACGCGGCCCGCGAGGTGTGGCGCTCCGGCTTCATCGCCGAGGCGCTGGTACGGCAGTCCCGCCGGCCCACCCTGGACACCAGCGGCGCCCGGCACACCGGCACGCTCACCGAGGCCGACCTCGCCGGCTGGTCGGCGTCCTACGAGCCACCGGTGCGCTACGACTGGAACGGCTGGACCGTGTGCAAGGCCGGCCCCTGGAGCCAGGGACCCGCCCTGCTCCAGCAGCTCGCCCTGCTCCCGCCCGAGCTGCCCGCCCCCGGCTCCGCCGAGTACGTCCACCTGCTGGTCGAGAACTGCAAGCTCGCCATGGCCGACCGGGAGGCCTGGTACGGCGACGCCGCCGAGGTGCCGCTCGCCGAGCTGCTGTCGGACGAGTACAACGCCGCGCGGCGGGCCCTCGTCGGCGCCAAGGCCTCGTACGAGCTGCGGCCCGGCAGCCCCGGCGGACGCGCCCCGCGGCTGCCCGCGCAGGCACACGCGTGCGTGCCGGAGGGCACCGGCCGGGGCTTCGACCCGATGGGCGCGGGCGAACCGACCGTCGCGCAGTTCCCCGCCGAGCCGCAGGTGGCCGCCGACGGCACCACCCGCGGCGACACCTGCCACCTGGACGTGGTCGACCGCTGGGGCAACATGATCGCGGCCACGCCCAGCGGCGGCTGGCTCCAGTCCAACCCGGTCGTGCCCGAGCTGGGCTTTCCGCTCGGCACCCGGCTCCAGATGACGTGGCTGGAGGAGGGCCTGCCGAACTCCCTCACCCCGGGCCGCCGCCCCCGCACCACCCTCACCCCGTCCCTCGCCCTGCGCGACGGCGTCCCGGTGCTGGCGTTCGGCACCCCGGGCGGCGACCAGCAGGACCAGTGGCAGCTGCACTTCTTCCTCGCCGCCGCGCTGCGCCCGCCGGTCCGGGGCGGTCTCGACCTGCAAGGCGCCATCGACGCCCCGAACTGGCACAACGACAGCTTCCCCAGCTCCTTCCACCCCCGCGGTCGCCGCCCCGGCAGCCTGACCGTGGAGTCCCGCACGGACCCCGCCGTGGTCGAGGAACTGCGCCGGAGCGGCCATGACGTCACCGTCGGGCCCGCCTGGTCCGAGGGCCGCCTGTGCGCGGTGGCCCGGGACCCGCACACCGGCATCCTCTCGGCGGCGGCCAACCCGCGCGGCATGCAGGGGTACGCGGTGGGCCGCTGAACAGGGCGCGGCGGCACCTGTTCGTCATGCCGATTCCAGCCCCTGTACACCCGGGCGGCGGGCGATGTCAGTGGGGCGTGCTCTCATGGAGGCATGATCGAAGAGACCAGGGAAACCATCGAGGAGTTTCTCACCCGCTGCTCGGCCGACGTGGAGGAAGCGCTCCGCAAGGCCGCCGAGGCCGAGATCCTGCCCCGCTTCCGCCGCCTCGCCGCCCACGAGGTGGACCAGAAGAGCGGCCCCCACGACCTGGTGACGGACGCCGACCGGCGGGCCGAGGAGCGGCTCACCGAGGCGCTCGGCGCCCTGCTGCCGGGCTCGCTGGTGGTCGGCGAGGAGGCGGTGCACGCGGACCCGGCGACGTACGACGCGATCCAGGGCGGCATACCGGTCTGGATCGTGGACCCGGTCGACGGCACCCGGCAGTTCGTCCACGGCGACGACGGCTTCTGCACCCTGGTCGCGCTCGCCCACCACGGCACCGTCCTCGCCTCCTGGACCTACGCCCCCGCGCGCGACCAGCTCGCCACCGCCGTCCGCGGCCGGGGCGCCTTCCTGGGCGGCGAGCGGCTCGCCGCCGGGACGCCCGAGCCCGGCCGGGATCTCACCGTCGCCACCTCCCACCCGGACTACACCACCGGCGCGCAGAAGCAGGCGCTGCTCCCGCTGTGGAGCGACGGCCTCGCCCCGCGCCCCTGCGGCTCGGCGGGCCTGGAGTATCTCGCCGTCGCGAGCGGCCGCCTGGACGCGGTCGCGTTCTCCTGGGAGGCCGCCTGGGACCACGCGGCCGGGCTGCTGCTGGTCGAGGAGGCGGGCGGCACCCACCTGACCCGCAGCGGAGAGCCGTTCCGGGTGACCGGGGACAACGCCCTGCCGTTCACCGCCGCCCGTGACGCCGCCACCGCCCACCGGGTGGCCGGACTGCTGCGCGCGGCGGCCTGACCCGGGCGGGCAGCAGCCGGTGTGACGGCCCCGGGCCGGGGGAGTGTCAGTCCCCCGGCATATCCTGATCCTGAATGGCCGTCGGCTGACGAAGGGGTCCGAAGGTGCCGTCGATGCTCGATGCGGTCGTGGTGGGTGCGGGGCCGAACGGACTGACCGCTGCCGTGGAGCTGGCCCGCCGTGGCTTCTCCGTCGCCCTGTTCGAGGCCAAGTCCACCGTGGGCGGTGGCGCCCGCACCGAGGAGCTGACCCTCCCCGGCTTCCGGCACGACCCGTGCTCGGCCGCCCACCCCCTCGGCATCAACTCGCCCGCCTTCCGGGATCTGCCCCTCGACCGCTACGGCCTGGAGTGGCTGCACGCGGAGCTGCCGATGGCGCACCCCTTCCCGGACGGCAGCGCGGCCGTCCTGTCCCGGTCGGTGGCCGAGACCGCCGCCTCCTTCGGGCCCCGGGACGCCGGCGCGTACCGCAGGCTGGTCGAGCCGCTGCTCGCGCACTGGGACACCCTCGTCCGGGACTTCATGTCCCTGCCGCTGACCGCCCTGCCGCGCGACCCGGTCACCCTGGCCCGCTTCGGCCTGGCCGGGCTGCCGCCGTCCACCTGGCTGATGCGCCGCTTCCAGGACGAGCGGTTCAAGACGCTCTTCGCCGGACTGGTCGCCCATGTGATGGCGCCGCTGAACGGACTGGCGACCAGCGCCATCGGCCTGGTCTTCGCCCTGTCCGCGCACGCCCGCGGCTGGCCCGTGCCCCGCGGCGGCTCCCAGGCGATCTCCGACGCGCTCGCCGCCTACCTGACCGACCTCGGCGGCGCCGTCCACACCGACTACGAGGTCAAGCGCCTGGACGACCTGCCGCCCGCCCGCGCCTACGTCTTCGACACCTCGCCGACCGCGCTGGCCCGGATCGCGGGCTTCGGCGACTACTACGCCGGGTACCGCTACGGCCCCAGCGTCTTCAAGATCGACTACGCGCTGGACGGCCCGGTGCCCTGGACCGCGCCCGAGGCCCGGGTCGCCGGCACCGTCCAGATCGGCGCCGACCACACCGAGATCGGCACCGCCCTGCACGCCGCCTCCCGCGCGGGCCGCGCCCCCGACCGGCCCTTCATGATCACCGTGCAGCCCGGCGTGGCCGACCCCACCCGGGCCCCCGAGGGCAAGCAGGTCTTCTGGGCGTACGGCCATGTCCCCAACGGCTGGTCCGGCGACCTCACCGACGCCATGGAGCGCCAACTGGAGCGCTTCGCCCCCGGCTTCCGCGACCGCGTGCTCGCCCGCGCCGTCGCCGGCCCCGCCGAGATGGCCTCCCGCAACGCCAACTACGTCGGCGGCGACATCGCCTGCGGCGCCGCCTCCGGGCTCCAGCTGCTGCTGCGGCCCCGGCTGTCCCTGTTCCCGTACCACACGCCGCATCCGGCGGTGTTCATCTGCTCCTCGGCCACCCCGCCCGGACCCGGTGTGCACGGCATGTCGGGGCACAACGCGGCGAAGGCCGTCTGGCGGAGACTGAGGCAGACATGACCGCCATCACCCTCGTCCGGGGCGACATCACCGAACAGCACGCCGACGCCGTCGTCAACGCGGCCAACTCCTCGCTGCTCGGCGGCGGAGGCGTTGACGGCGCGATCCACCGGCGCGGCGGCCCGGCCGTCCTGGAAGCGTGCCGCGCCCTGCGCGCCGCCCGCTACGGCCGGGGTCTGCCCACCGGGGAGGCCGTCGCCACCACGGCGGGCCGGCTGAACGCACAGTGGGTCATCCACACCGTCGGCCCGGTCTGGTCCGCCACCGAGGACCGCTCGGAGCTGCTCGCCTCCTGCCACCGCGCGTCCCTGCGGGTCGCGGACGAACTCGGCGCCCGCACCGTCGCGTTCCCGGCCATCTCCACCGGCGTCTACCGCTGGCCGGTCGAGGACGCAGCCCGCATCGCGGTGGACACGGTACGGACCACGCCGACCGCCGTGGAAGAAGTGCGCTTCGTCCTCTTCGACGACCGCGCGTACCAGGCGTTCGGCGCGCAGCTCCGCTGACGCAGTCGCCGGGGGCATATACCCGGCGACCGTCGGAAATGTCCCCGGTCACGCTTTCCGGAACGGGAACCGACCAGTACGCAAAGGGATGCAAACCCCCCGGGGAACAGGGCCGTTGGGGGGTCTCCGGGGTGCGATGGTTCACCTAAGTGGGTGATAGCATCCCCGCGTCTGTGACCTTGGTCCCCTCGGCTGAGGCGCCGTAGAAAACGATTTCGGCCCGGTACTCGACCACATCGCGGCCAAGTCGTCCTGGAAGCCGGTCGTGCCCCCGGTTCGCGCGGCGTCCCTCCGTCAACGGCCGCAGGCTACACGCCAGGAAAGGTTTCCATGAATCGAGACGCACTTGTGTGGTGCCTGGTTGCGGTGACGGTGATCGCCGTCGTCGCGGCCGTGGCCCTCAGTCGTCGCAACAAGGCCATAGCGGCGAAGAAGGCCCAGGCCGAGGCCCTGCTCACGCAGAGACTGAGCGAGGCCGAGGCCCAAGCAGCCGCTTTACGAGCGGAGTTGCACCAGCACCGGACCGAGCACGCCAGGACCATCCAGGAAGCCGAGGAGGCGGCGGAGGACAGCACCAAGGCCGTCCTCAAGGGCTCCGCACGCTTCCTCCAGAGCCTCGCGGCCGAGCAGTTGGCGCTGCTGGAGGAGATCCAGCGCAAGTACGGCGGCCACTCCGTGCTGGGCGACCTGCTCGAAGTCAGCCACGCCAACGCGCAGATGGCCCGCAAGGCACAGGGCATCGCGGTCATGTGCGGTGCGCCGCTGGGCCGTCGCAACCGGCCCGCGAGCGTGTACGACGTGGTGCGCAGCGCGCAGGGTCAGATCCGCAACTTCCGGCGGGTCGAGATCATGCAGCAGACCGGTTTCGCGCTGAAGGCGTCCGCGGTCTCGCCGGTGGCGCTCGCCGTCGCCGAACTGCTCGACAACGCCGCGAGTTTCTCGCAGCAGGGCTCGCCCATCGAGGTGACGTTCCAGCGCGTGCAGAGCAACCTGTGCATCGTCATCGACGACGCCGGTGTCGGCATGAACGACGAGGAGCGGCAGAAGGCCAGCGCCCTGCTCTCCGGCGACTACCGGCCGCGCCTGTCCCAGCTGGGCAACCAGCCCAAGTTCGGCTTCCCGGTGATCGGCCTGCTCGCCCAGCAGTACGGCTTCCGGGTCGACGTCACCGGCATCTCCCGCTACGGCGGTGTGCGCGCGGTCGTACTGCTGCCCGAGGAACTGTGGACCGAGGAGGAGACCGCTCCGGTGGAGGACGACCGTACGGCCGCTGTCCGTGGCCCCGTCGGCCGCCCCGAGCCCGTGGCCCGCACCGCGCACGGCCTGCCCCGGCGCGGCGCCCGCCAGGTGCCCATCGCCAGCGTCCCCGACCGCGACGACACCACCGCGCCGCCCCCCGCGGCACCGGAGGAGGCCGGGCGTGCGGCGGGCCGGAGCCTCGGCGCCTTCCAGCGCGGCACGCTCTCGGGCCGCAACCTCGCCGCGGCCCCGTCCGAAGGGTCGGATGAGGCATGATCGAAGACCTGTCGTGGATGCTTGAGGACATCGTGGCCAACGTGCCCAAGGCACGCCACGCGGTCCTGCTCTCCGCGGACGGCCTGCCGCGCGGCGCGACCGAGGGCATGGCCCAGCGCGACGTGCGGACCATCTCCGCCGCCATGGCGGGCATGCAGTCGCTCAGCCGGGCCACCTCGCACTTCGCCGGGACCGGCGAGGACCGCCAGTGGAACCAGACGATCATCGAGTTCTCGCACGGCTGGATCTTTCTGATCGGTGCCGGGCAGGGCGCCTATCTCGCGGCGGCCGCGGCGCCCGACGTCGACATGCAGCAGATCTCCTTCCGGATGCACCGGCTCGTCGCCCGGCTCGGCAACAACCTGACCTCGCCGCCCCGGGTGCACGCCGACGACGCCCCCGGCGACCGGCCCGGACACCCCCGGCACGAGAACGGCCGGGGCACCGGGATCCCGATCGCGGACCTCGACGAGGTGATCGCCGAGGTCCGGGGCGCCCGGCACGCCGTACTGCTCGGCGCCGACGGGCTGCCGCGCGGCGCGACCACCGGCATGAGCCAGGACCTCGCGGACACCATCTCCGCGGCGATGACCGGCATCCACGCCTACAGCCGCGCCACCGCGCAGTTCGCCGGAGCGGAGCCGGACGCCCAGTGGCGGCAGACGGTCATCGAGTTCCAGCACGGTTGGATCTTCCTGATCTCGGCCGGCCGGGGTGCCTTCCTGGCGGCGGCCGCCCAGCACGACGCCGACATCGAGGAGTTCACCACCCGGCTGCACAGCGTCGTACCGCGGCTGAGCGGAGAGCTGGCACCGCACGGGGAGGCGAGCCGCACGTGACCGACGAGCCGGACGAGGGACTTGAGCTGACCTCGGCGTTAGTCCCGTTCTTCGTCATCGCCAACGGGCGTTCGCTGCCCCCGGAGAACGCCTACGAGCGCACCACCCTGGTGTCCGCGAGCGAGGACGCCTTCGCGTCGGCACGCACGCTGTCCCCGGAGGCCCGTCTCGTCCTGGACCTGGTCAAGGACGGATTCCTGTCCGTGGCCGAGGTGGCCGCCCACACCCATCTGCCGCTGGGTGTCGTCCGGATTCTGCTGGCGCAGATGGAGGACAACGGTCTGATCGTCGCGCGCAAGCCCGTGCCGCGCGCCGAACGTGTCGACCGAGAAGTGCTGAACGCCGTGCTCGACGGCCTCAAAGCTCGATTCGGAGCGTGATTCGTGTACCTGGATTCAGGTGTCCGCACCGCGGTGAAGGTCCTCGTGGTGGGGCACTTCGGGGTCGGGAAGACCACGTGCATCGGAAGCATCTCCGAGATCGAGCCGCTGCGGACCGAGGAAGAGATCACCGAGGCCAGCGAGGGCTTCGACGACCTGTCCGGCACCCCGGACAAGACCACCACCACGGTCGCCATGGACTTCGGCCGCCTCACCATCAACGAGGAGGTGGTCCTGTACCTGTTCGGCACGCCCGGGCAGGAACGTTTCAAGGAGATGTGGGAGGAGCTGTCCCGGGGCGCCCTCGGCGCACTGGTCCTGGTCGACCCCGAACGGCTCTCCGAGTCCTTCCCCGTACTGGACCTGGTCGAGCGGTTCGGACTGACCTACGCCATCGGTGTCAACTACTTCGACGGCACGCCCCGTTACCCGCTCGAGGAGATCCGGGAGGCGCTCAACCTGTCCCTGGACACGCCCGTCGTCCCCTGCGACGTACGCGACGAGCAGTCCGCGGCACACGCCCTCATCACCCTCGTGCACCACCTTCTGTCCCTCACCTACTAGGAGCCCACCCCCTATGCAGCAGCGCCCCGGCATACAAGGGCCGCCCCCCGGCTGCCCCGCCCACGGCGGCAACCCCCAGCTTTACGGCCCGCAGTTCGGCTCCGACCCCGACGCGCACTACGCCTACCTGCGCACCCTCGGCCCGAGCGCGCCCGTCGACATCGCTCCCGGGGTGGAGGTCGAACTCGTCACCAGCTACGACGCGGCGCTGTACATCCTTCAGAACCCCGCGTCGTTCGTCCGGGACTCACGGCGCTGGAACGCCCTGAACGAGGGCCGCGTCCCCGAGGACAGCCCCGCGCTGCCCATGATGGGCTACCGGCCCAACGCCCTGTTCAGCGACGGCGCCGCGCACGCCCGGCTGCGCCAGGCCGTCACCGACAGCCTCGCCACCGTCAACGAACTCCAGCTGGTACGGCAGACCCAGCAGTCCGCCGACTACCTGATCAGCCGGTTCAGCTCCGAACGGCTCGGCCAGGCCGAGCTGATGGCCGAGTACGCGCAGCCGCTGCCGCTGCTGGTCTTCAGCGAACTCTTCGGCTGCCCGCCCGAGATCGGCGACCGGGTCATCACCGGCATCAGCGGCATCTTCTCCGGCACGCCCGGCGCCGACCAGGTGCTCGCCGAGGCGCTGTCCGAGCTGATCGCCCTCAAGCGGCGCCGCCCGGCCGAGGACCTGACGACCCGTCTGATGCAGCACCAGGCGGGCCTGTCCGACGAGGAGGTGCTGCACCAGCTGGTGACCCTGCTGTCCGGCGGCACCACCCCGCTGTCCGCGGTCATCGGCACCACCAGCGCGCTGATCCTCGGCGAGGAGTGGCAGACGGACCTCCCGGTCGAGGACGCGGTCAACCAGGTCCTGTGGAACTACGCGCCGATCGCCAACTACGCCGCCCACTACCCCACCCACGACGTGGAGCTGGGGCAGCGCGTGATCAGGGCGAACGACCCGGTGGTCATCTCCTTCGCGGCCGCCAACACCGACCCCCGGCTGGCCGAGCACCGCGAACAGCTCAGCGCCAAGGCACATCTGGCCTTCGGGGCCGGGCCGCACGCCTGCCCCGCCAAGGACCCCGCCTTCGTGATCGCCGTCACCGCCGTGGAGTCCCTCCTCAACCGGCTGCCGGACATCGAGGTCCGCGCGCCGTTCAAGGACCTGAGCTGGGTTCCGGCCCCGTGGAGCCGCTCCCTGGTGGCGCTGCCCGTGCGGTTCACCCCGCGCACGATCGGTCCGGCCGCCGCGCCGGCCCGGGAACAGCAGCCGGCCGCCCCCGCCGCTGCGGCCGCCTCGTCCACCGACCGGCCCACCGCGCCGAAGCCCAAGCCGGGTCTGTTCAGCCGGTTCCTGGCCTGGACCCGAGGAGAGTGACGAAGGCAACTCATCGTTGAATCGTCATTTTGTATGTACCCGTCAAGCAAGGGGTATGCATGGCGGCGGCCGATCAATTGGATCAAGGAAGGGCCGTTGTGGAGACCGCTGCGATAAGACCACCTGCCGACAGGCGCCGTACCGTCTCGCTCTTCTCCCGTCTGCGGACGGCACAGGGACAGGCCAACCCGTTCCCTGTCTACGCCGAACTCAGGTCGAGGGGCGAGGTCGCGGCGGCGCCCTGGGGCGGGTACCTCCTCACCGGCTTCGACGTGTGCGACCGGGTGCTGCGCAGCCGTGACTGGCTGGAGCCGGACAGCCGCTGGCGCGAGCAGCAGGGCTCCGGCACCCGGTGGACGGCGCCCTCCTCGCGGGAGATGAGCCGGACCCTGCCCGCGCTCAACCCGCCCGAGCACACCTGGGTGCGCCGCGCGGCGGGCATGTTCGACCGCAGCTCCCTCGACCAACTCCGCGGCCCCGTCGCCCGGTTCACCGGCCGCAGCCTCGACACCCTCGCGGAGCGGCTGCACGACGGTGAGGCCGACTTCAACGCGCTGGTCAGCGAGGAGCTGCCGGTCGCCGTCATCGGGCACTGGCTCGGCCTGCCGACCGCCGACCACGCGCGGCTGCGCGAGCTGACCCACGACCAGGTGTTCACCCAGGAACTCCTGCCCTCGGCCAGCCAGCTGGCCCTCTCCGACGCGGCCACCGCGGAACTGCGCACCTACTTCACCGACCTGGTGCGGGAACGCCGCGCACGGCCCGGCGACGACCCGGTGTCCCGCTGGCTCGCCGTGTGGGACACCCTGGAGAGCGACCGCGACAAGGCCGACGAAGCCGTCTACTTCCTGGCCCTGTTCGTGCTGCTGGCCGCCCTGGAGACCACGGCCACCCTGCTGTCCACCATGACCCTGCTGCTCCTGGACCACCCCCGGCAGTGGCAGCGGCTCGTCCTCCAGCCCGACCTGGTCCCCGCCGCCGTAGAAGAATCGTTGCGCTACGACCCGCCCACCCATGTGATCAGCCGCGTCTCCGCACGCGACTGCGTCCTCGGCGGCGTCGACATCCGCAAGGACGAGATGGTCCACCTGCTGGTCGGCGCGGCCCACCGCGACCCCGCCCGGCACCCGGACCCGGAACTGTTCAACCTGCACCGCAAACCGGGCCACCTCGCCTTCAGCGGAGGCGCCCACTACTGCCTCGGCGCGCCCCTCGCGCGCATGGAGGCCCAGACCCTCCTGCACCAACTGGTCACGCGCTTCCCGCGGCTCACTCTCGTACGCCGGCCGACCTGGGCCCCGCGCGTGGCCTTCCGCCGCCTGCTCAACCTGGACGTCACCCTCGTATGACCGACATGACCAGCCTCTACGACCCGCTGCCCGGGACCGCGTTCGACACCGACCAGGACGGCCCCGTGCTGACCGTCCGGCTCGGCGGCGACACGCTCACCCTCGCCGTCCTGGACGGACTCCTCGCCCTGCTCGACGGTCTGCACGAGCGGCCCGACGTCCGGGTGCTGCTGCTGACCGCCGACGGCGACGACTTCTGCCTCGGCGCCGACCGCGCCGAGTACCAGGCGGCCCTGGACGCCGACCCCACCGGCGCCGCCCTGCGCCGCATCGCCGACAAGGCGCACCGGGTGTGCGAGGCCCTGGAGAACACCCACGCCGTCACCATCGCCCGGCTGCACGGCAAGGTCATCGGCGCCGGCCTCGCCCTCGCCTCCTACTGCGACCTGCGCGCGGGCGCGGACGACTGCCGCTTCCGCATGCCCGAGATCGGCATCGGCCTCCCCCCGGCCTGGGGCGGCGCCATGGGCCGGCTGGTCGCCGAGGCCGGCGCGTCCCGCATCCGCGAACTGATGCTGACCTGCGACACCTTCGACGCGGCCACCGCACACCGGCTCGGCCTGCTGCACCGTACGGCGCCGCGCGAGGACCTGGACCGGGTGATCGGCGCCTGGGTCCGCCCGCTGGTCCGCCGCTCCGCCGAGGCGGTCACCCTGACCAAGCGGATGCTCGCCGGCTACGCCCGCGCCGCCCGCACCGCCGACCCCGGCCTGCTGGACGCCCACCTCCTCACCGCCCAGCTCACCCGCCCCCGCCCCTGAAACACCGTCTCCCCGCACCGGCCGGCCCGGCAGCACGTCCCCGCGGCCGGCCGAGTCGTGTCCCCTGGGGC
The DNA here is from genome assembly GCF_042672505.1 of Streptomyces sp. NPDC127190. Lineage (NCBI taxonomy): Bacteria > Bacillati > Actinomycetota > Actinomycetes > Kitasatosporales > Streptomycetaceae > Streptomyces > Streptomyces sp. NPDC127190. The sequence goes on along the minus strand of NZ_JBHXVE010000008.1, from coordinate 221,820 downwards.
ACCGGGCGGCGTCCGGCGTCCGTGCCGTGCGTGGCATCATCGGCCGAGGTTCCGAACGCGGCCGCACCCAGGGCCTGTCTTTCGGATCAGGTCGGCTGCGGCGCCGGAGCCTTCTCGGCCGACCCGAGCGGGGTCTGGTGCGTGCAGCTGCAAGGCGGAGGACCGAGTCGACGCGGAGCGTCGGCGAGGGACGACAACGCGGCAGATGTGCGTGCCAGGGCCCGCGACGCCGGCAGGATCCGAAAGACAGGCCCTAGCCGCCACCGGCCGTACCCAGCCCCCACAAGGAGCACGATGAACCCCGCACGCACCGCGTCCTCCTCGCCGGCCGCGCCGGCCGCCTCCCTGCTGGAGGACTTCTCGCTGGAGATGACCGGCAAGGACGTGCCCGCGCTGGAGGAGGCGCAGGGCAGCATCCCGCGGGGCACCCGGATCAACATCACCTTCCTCGCCAACGAGGACCTCGGCACCCGGCTCGCCGCCGCCCGCGCGGTCAAGCGGCTCGGCTTCGTCCCCGTCCCGCACATCTCCGCGCGCCGCCTGCCCTCCCGCCCCGCCCTGGAGGAGTTCCTCTCGGCGCTGGCGGCGGACGGCACCGCCGAGAACGTCTTCGTCGTCGGCGGCGACCCCGCCCGCCCCGAGGGCCCCTACCCGGACGCCCTCTCCCTCATCCGCACCGGCCTGCTGGCCCGGCACGGCGTCCGGCACATTGGTATCAGCGGCTACCCGGAGGGCCATCCCGCGATAGCCGACGGCACGCTCTGGTCCGCCCTCACCGACAAGGCCGCGGCCATCGGCGCCGAGCGGTTCACCGGCGATGTCATCACCCAGTTCGGCTTCGACGCCGATCCCGTCCTCGGCTGGCTGGAAGCGGCCCGCGCCCGGGGCGTACGGCTGCCCGTCCGCATCGGCGTGCCCGGACCCGCCGGAGTCCGCCGGCTGCTCGGCTACGCCACCCGCTTCGGCGTCGCCACCAGCGCCTCCGTGGCCCGCAAGTACGGCTTCTCGCTGACCAACCTCATGGGCACCACCGGCCCGGACCGCTTCCTGCACACCCTGGCCGAGCGGTACGACCCGGCCCGGCACGGCGAGGTGAAGGTGCACTTCTACACCTTCGGCGGCCTGCGCACGACCGCCGAATGGATCAGCCGCTTCCGCGACCACCACTGACCGCCCCCCGGGGGCCTACGGCGCGCACGCATCGGCAGCGGCTGGGGGAGGGGGAGGTGAACACGGGTGGCATGGGTGAGCCTGCCGAGTTCGACCAGCCCGCCCAGCCCGCCCAGCACGCCCCCACGGCACCCGCGGTGCCAGCCCGGGGCACGTCGACCGCCCTCGACCAGCCCGCCCAGCACCCCGCCCACGGCGCTGACGGCGCCGGTCCAGGAGGGCACTGGCGGCGGCTGAGGGAGGGGAGCGCGTGAACCAGGACGGTACGGGGGCGGCCTTACGGAAAGGGGCGCCCCCGCCCCCTCGCTCACAGCCGCGCACGCACGTGTCGGATTTCCGCCAGCCGTGTCGGGGGCCGCTGCACGATCCTGGAGGCATGCAGAACGCGACGCACCTCGACCGGGAGCACTGCGTGCGTGCCGTGCAGTCCAAGGACGCGCGGTTCGACGGGTGGTTCTTCACGGCCGTGCTGACCACCCGGATCTACTGCCGGCCCAGCTGCCCCGCCGTCCCGCCCAAGCCCGAGAACATGACCTTCCTGCCGAGCGCGGCCGCCTGCCAGCAGGCCGGGTTCCGGGCCTGCAAGCGCTGCCGCCCGGACACCAGCCCCGGCTCCCCGGAGTGGAACCAGCGCGCCGACCTGGTGGCCCGCGCCATGCGGCTGATCGCCGACGGAGTGGTGGACCGCGAGGGGGTGCCCGGGCTCGCCGCCCGGCTCGGCTACAGCACCCGGCAGGTGGAGCGCCAGCTCCTCGCCGAACTGGGCGCCGGCCCGCTCGCCCTCGCCCGCGCCCAGCGCGCCCAGACCGCACGCCTGCTGATCGAGACCACCGCGCTGCCCATGGCGGAGATCGCCTTCGCGGCCGGCTTCTCCTCGATCCGCGCCTTCAACGACACCGTCCGCGAGGTCTTCGCCCTCTCCCCGAGCGCCCTGCGCGCCCGCGTCCCCGGCGACCGCGCCACCCCCGCCACCCCGGGCACCCTCACTCTGCGGCTGCCGTTCCGCGCCCCGCTCAACCCGTCCAACCTCTTCGGCCATCTCGCCGCCACCGCCGTACCCGGCGTGGAGGAGTGGCGCGACGGCGCGTACCGGCGCACGCTGCGCCTGCCGTACGGCCACGGCATCGTCGCGCTCGCCCCCCGCCCCGACCACATCGCCTGCCGCCTCACCCTCAGCGACCTGCGCGACCTCACCGTGGCGATCAGCCGCTGCCGGCGGCTGCTCGACCTGGACGCCGACCCGGTCGCCGTCGACGGCCGGCTGGGCGCCGACCCGCTGCTCGCCCCGCTGGTCGCCGCCGGCCCCGGCCGCCGGGTGCCACGCACGGTGGACGAGGCGGAGTTCGCCGTACGCGCGGTCCTCGGCCAGCAGGTGTCCACGGCCGCCGCCCGCACCCACGCGGCCCGGCTGGTCACCGCGCACGGCAAACCGCTGGACGACCCCCAGGGCGGCCTGACCCACCTCTTCCCGGCCCCGGACGCGCTCGCCGCCGTGGACCCCGAGACCCTGGCGATGCCCCGCACCCGGCGCGCCACCTTCACCCACCTCGTCCGCCAACTGGCCGACGGGACGCTTCACTTGGGCGTGGAGTCCGACTGGGCGGAGGCCCGCTCCCGGCTCCTCGCTCTGCCCGGCTTCGGCCCCTGGACCGTCGAGGTCATCGCCCTGCGCGCCCTCGGCGACCCGGACGCCTTCCTCCCCACCGACCTCGGAATCCGGCGCGCGGCACGCGGGCTGGGGCTGCCGTCCACCCCGGCCGCGCTCACCGCCCGCGCCGCCGCCTGGCGGCCCTGGCGGGCGTACGCCGTGCAGTATCTGTGGGCGACCGACAGCCACCCGATCAACTTCCTCCCGGCACCCGGCAGCGACCGAGAACACAAGGACATGCAGTGAAACAGCACACGGTCATCGACAGCCCGTACGGCCCGCTCACCCTGGTGGCCGACGACGGCGTCCTCTGCGGCCTGTACATGGAGGCCCAGCGCCACCGTCCGCCCGAGGAGACCTTCGGCGACCCCGACGACACCCCCTTCGCCGAGGCCCAAGAGCAGCTCGCGGCCTACTTCGCCGGCGAGTCCAAGGAGTTCACGCTCGAACTCAGGCTGCACGGCACGCCGTTCCAGCGCAGCGTCTGGGAACAGCTGCGCCGCATCCCCTACGGCGAGACCCGCTCGTACGGCGAACTGGCCGACGCCCTCGGCAACCCGGGCGCCTCCCGCGCGGTGGGGCTCGCCAACGGCAGGAACCCCATCGGCATCATCGTCCCCTGTCACCGGGTCGTCGGCGCGGGCGGCAGCCTCACCGGATACGGCGGCGGCCTGGACCGCAAGAAGCGGCTGCTGGACTTCGAGGCGGGGACGGCTCAGGCGCTGTTCTGAGCCCGTTCGGCCAGCTCGCGCAGCAGCCTGGGCAGCGCCGTGCCGATCGGCTCCCGTACGACCTCGTCGGCCAGTTCGTCGTACGGCGTCGGCTCGGCGTTGACGATCACCAGCCGGGCGCCGTGGTCGGCGGCGACACCGACCAGCCCGGCGGCCGGCTGGACCTGGAGGCTGCTGCCGACGGCGAAGAACACGCTGCACGCCTTGCTGACCGACAGGGCCTGGCCGAGCACCTCCGGGTCCAGCCGCTCCCCGAACATCACGGTCGCCGACTTCAGCACGCCTCCGCAGACCAGGCACGGCGGATCCGCCTCGCCGGCCGCCACCCGGGCCAGCGCCTCCTCCATCGGCCCCCGGGCATGGCACCGGGTGCACACCACGCCGTGCGCGCTGCCGTGCAGCTCCAGCACCTTGCGGGCGGGCATCCCGGCCAGCTGGTGCAGCCCGTCCACGTTCTGCGTGATCACCCGCACCGGGACGCCGGACCGCTCCAGCTCGGCCACCGCCCGGTGCGCGGCGTTCGGTTCGGCCCGCAGGCTGCTGGTGGCGCGCCGCATCTGCCAGGACCGCCGCCGGATCTCCGGGTCCCTCATGTAGTACTCGTACGTGACGAGCTTCTCGGCCTCCGGATCCCGCCGCCACAGTCCGTTCGGGCCGCGGTAGTCCGGGATACCGGAGTCGGTGGAGATACCGGCGCCACTGAGGACGGCGACGAGCGGTCTGTTCATGGGCCGAGGGTAGGACGCCCATGCGCGTGAGGCGAACGGATTCCAGGGCGCGGCCGGCCGGGCGGCCGGATCCCGGTGGCCGGCCCCACGGCATCGGTGGCACCATCGCGCCCAGGACGGTGACCAACCCGGACGGCACCGGACCCCACTGGGCCGAATGCCGGTCTTCCGGGCGCGTCGGCGCGGGGGCCCGCGGGGACCGGGCTACCGTCGACCGGTATGCGGCGCGGAAACACAGGAGACACCGCGGTGCCGGAGGCCGGGCCACGCACTGCCCCGCTGCCGCTGCCGCTCATCATCGGACTCGCCCTCGCCTTCACGGTCACGGTCGTCGACCCGCTGGTGCTCAGCCTGAACATGCCGGAGGTCAGCCGGGCTCTCCATGTGCCGCCGCAGGGGATCGGGTTGCTGGGCGGAGCGGCGACGCTGGTGATGGCCGCCTCCGTTCTCGGCGCGGGCAGGCTCGGAGACGCCGTCGGCCTCAAGCGGCTGCTGATGCTGGGACTGGTCGTCGTGACCGTCGTCGACCTGCTCGCCATGCTGGCTCCCGGCTACGGCTACCTGCTGACGATGCGCTTCCTGGCCGGGCTGGGGATGACCGCGCTGCTGGGAGTGCCACTGGCCCTGCTGAAGGTGTCCGTGGCACCGGAGAAGCGACCGGTGGCCATCGGTCTCCTGATGGCCGTCGACGTGATCCTGTGCGGACTGGTTCCCGCGTTCACGGGCTGGGCGGTGGAGGCCGTCGGCTGGCGGCTCCTGTTCCTGGTCGCCCCGCTGCTGTGCATGGTCTCGCTCTGGTTGACCGCCCGGTACGCCCCGGAGTCGTCCGTCCGGCAGGGCGGTCGCCTCGACATGGCGGGTATCGCCCTGATCGGCCTGACCCTCCTGGCCCTCGTGGTCGGTCTCGCCGCCGCGCAGAACGGCGTTCTGCGGTTCCAGACCTGGGTGCCGCTGCTGATCAGCGTCCTCGCGGCCGTGCTGTTCGTGCTGCACGAGCGGCGCACCCCCGAGCCCGCACTGGACCTGACGCTGTTCCGCAGCGCACCGTTCAGCGTCGCCCTGGCGGCGACCTTCACACTGAACTTCCTGATCGCCGGGTTCGGCATCGTCCTCGGGCAGTTCGGCAGTGGTGCTGGCCCTGTCCCCCGAGTCCGTCGGCCTGCTGTATCTGCCCGGCACGCTGCTGATCGCCGGTGCCGTGACCCTGGCCGGGCGCCTGGTCGGGACGTACACCCCGCGGCCGGTGATGGTCACCGGCCTGCTGGTGATGACGGGAAGCGGGCTGCTCATGGCGGCCACCGCCGGCCCGACCATGGCGGTGTGGCTGCTCGTGCTCGCCACATGGATGTGCAACCTCGGGTCGGTGGTCGCCTCCACGTCGGTGTCCGAGACCGTGCTCTCCCAGGCACCACCCGGGCGTTCCGGCACCGTGGCCTCCGTCCAGATGGCGTTCGCGGTGACCGGCGCCGCGTTCGGTCCCACCGTCTACCTGCTGATCCTCGACTTCTTCTTCCGGCGGCAGTGGCAGGCGGACGCGACGTCACGCGGGCTGTCGGTGACCCAGGCCGATCAGGCCGTGACCGCCGTGCGCAGCGGGATGGCACAGAGCCCGGGCAGCACCGTGTACGACCCCAACCTGCTCCGCCAGGCCTCCGGACTGGACCTCGGGCTGGACTTCGCCCAGGGACTGCGGCTCACGATGCTGACCGTCAGCGTCCTGCCCTTCGTCGTGGCGGTGGTGGCCTTCATGCTGATGCCCCGCCGCCGGGCACCCCGGGCGTAGGCGCGGCTCCTGCCACGGCGGGGCGTCGGCCGGCCCGGTGGCGAACCGACCTCGGCGCTCCTAAGGTGAAAACGGAGTCGCTTTCACAGGAGTGGCGGAGCCCCCATGGCCGTGAAACCGCGTCCATCACCTCCGGCCCCGACCGGTTCTCTCACCGCCCGGCCGGAATTCGACGCAGTGGTGCGTGACTTCTCGCTCGATGACGGACCCGCCAGGCTGAGTTACCGCGTGCACGTCGGGCGTATGTCCTTCTCCTCCACCATCTCCTACAGCTCGATTCCGGCATGGTCCGACGTGTTCGGTCCCATGCCGACCCGGGAGAACGGTCTGCGACTGGTCAGCTCGCTGATCGCCTGGGATGCCATGCGCTTCCTCGCGCTGGGGGGCGAGCGGCTTGTCCTGCCGCCCGAACTGCCCTGCGATGCCGTGATCAGCAGAGCCTGGCGGCGCTGTTTCCTGAGCCAGTTCGGTGAGTGGCGCTACCGCAACGGGATCCGGTACCGCGACGGCGCACCGGAACTGCTCTCTCCCGCGCACTCGTCGGCCGTCGTGCGCGGCGGAGGCGGCAGGCCGCAGGCCGGAAACAGGGCCCTGCTGACCAATGGCGGCGGCAAGGACACGTTGGCCGGAATGATGATCCTCGCCCGGAGCGGAATCGAGCACGACGTGTACGAGGGGTACCTGCCGGTCGGCGGCGGGCATGACCTCCAGCGCCGGCTGCTGGACGAGGTGAGGTCCGGTGCGGCGGCGCCGGGGACCGGGGTCGTCCGTGTGTACGTCCAGGACGACTTCTACCGCCGGCCGGCCGCGGAGTTCGCCGACGCCGGTGTGACGGTGGACCACTTCCACACCGACTTCGCGGTCGGGCACACCGCTTGCTACGTCGGCTACATGCCGGTCATCCTGCACGGCGGCCATGAACGCGTCTGGTTCAACATCGAGCGGTCCGCGGATGACGCTCACGTGAGGTGGGACGGCGAGGAGATCAACCATCAGTGGCGCAAGAGCGCGGAGTACCAGGCGATATCGTCGCGTCTGTTCTCGGAGCTCACCGGCTGCGACTGGTTCACGGGGTTCGATTCCACGCTGCGCGGCCTCTACGACCACATGATCTACCGCGTGGTCGCCACCCGGCCGGACCTGCTTCGCCGGACGCATTCGTGCAACTACGCGAAACCTTGGTGCGGCCGATGCCCCAAGTGCTGCTACTGCTATCTCATGACGGCCGCGTTTCTGGGTGAAGATTACGCCCGCGGACTTCTCGGGGTGACGGAAAGCCTGTTGGCGGATCCGCGGAACCTTCCGGTCTGGGAGTCCCTCATGGATGCGTCGCAGGTGGCGTGGGAATGCGTACCGTCTCGTCAGGAAGTCGTCACCGCAGCGGAGCAGTGCCTGAGCCGGGGCATCGATCACCCGGTGCTGCGCCGGTACGCACCCGGGCCCGCGACGGCGGCCCGGCTCCGGGCCCGCTTCACCGGCATCGACTGGTCGCGCGTTCCCGCCCCGATCGCGGAAGCCGTGCGGGACCTGGCGCGCGAATCCGCCGGGCCTGCAACGGGCCTCCCCGGGGCCGGCGAACCGGCACCGGCGGCCCGCGCCGGGTGCCGTCCGTGACCCCATCGGGCGCGGAACCGTCCAGAGGCGCGGGCTGCGGCCCGTGAAGAGACCCTGCGCGAGGGGGACCCCGAGCCGAGGGGCGTCGGGGACCGAGCCGCTCAGGGCGGCGGCCGCACGGGTGCCGTCGCCGCGCGCATACCCCGTTCCGTCAGGCGGGAGAGGTCGGGCAGGGCCGCGGCGACGGCCTCGCGTTCCTACGCCTCGGCGGGCCCCGCGGCCCTCAGGCCACGCGGTGGCCGTTCTCCAGCTCGGCGGTGCCGGAGCCGTCCGCGAGGATGTCGAGCGCGGTCAGCACGCGCCGCCCGAGCGCCCCGGGGAGGTGGTCGGCGAGTTCCGCGCGCGGGACCAGCCGCCAGGACAGCAGCTCCTCCTCCTGCAAGCGGATCGCCTTGAGGTCGGTCTCGGTGAGCACCCCGCCGTCGTACAGGTACGCCACCAGCGGCGGTCGCCCCGGGCCCAGCACCCAGTCCACCGCCAGCAGCCGGCCCGGCTCGCGGTCCAGGCCGATCTCCTCCAGCGTCTCGCGGCGCGCGCCCTGGCGCGGGGACTCCCCGTCGTCGGACTCGACGGTGCCGCCCGGAAGGGCCCAGCCGTCACGGTAGTTGGGTTCGACGAGCAGCACGCGGCCCTCGGCGTCGCGGAAGAGCGCGGCGGCACCCACGAGGACGCGGGGCAGGGACGCGATGTACGAGGCGAAGTCAGGCGTCGAGGTCATTCAGGAAGGGTATCCAGCCGCGGCCGGGCTACGGCCCGCTCGTCACCAGGCGCAGGGTGCGTTCGGCCAGCGCACTGATCCGCGTCCCGTCGAAGCCGAACACCGCGCTGCGCACCGTGTCCTGGAGCGGTTCCTTCCATTGGCGGGGGATCGCGGCCGCGCCGGTCAGCACCCCGGCCACCGTGCCGGCCGTCGCCCCGTTGGAGTCGGTGTCCAGGCCGCCGCGCACGGTCAGGGCCAGGGTCCGGGTGAAGTCGCCCGTGCCGTACAGCAGTCCGGCGGTGAGGACGGCGGCGTTGGGCACGGTGTGGATCCAGCCGAGCCCGGCGGTCTCCGCGGACAGGGTGGCCACGGTCTCCTCCCAGGCCAGCCCGGTCTCGTACAGGGTGATCACCCGGCGCACGGTGCGGGCGAGCCGGCTGCTCCCCGGGATCACACCGAGCGCGGTCTCCAGGGCGTCCCGGACGGCGGGCGCGGTGAAGGCGGCCGCGACCAGCGCGGCCGCCCACATGGCGCCGTAGACACCGTTGCCGGAGTGCGACAGCACCGCGTCCCGGCGGGCCAGCCCGGCCGCGCGGGCCGGATCGCCGGGGCAGGTCCAGCCGAAGACGTCGGCGCGGATCAGGGCGCCGATCCACTCCTGGTAGGGGTTGTCGTACGTCGCCGTCAGCGGCGGCCTCAGCCCGTTGGCGAGATTGCGGTAGGCGGCACGCTCGGCGGTGAAGGTCTGCCGGTACGGCAGCCTGAGCAGCCACAGATCGCCGACCTGCTCGGTGCTGAAGCCGAAGCCGTGGGTCTCCAGCAGATGCAGTCCGAGGATCGCGTAGTCCACGTCGTCGTCGCGCACACTGCCGTGCACCCGCCCGCGCACGCAGTCCCGCCACTCCGGGCGCAGGTCGGCGGCGTCGGCCGCGTCGGCGGGTTCCGGGAGGTAGTCGGTGAGCGGGAGAGCGGCGGCCCGGCGCAGATAGCGGTCGATGCGCTGCCGGGTCCACACCTCGCCCTGCTCGACCGGTTTGCCGAGCATGTTCCCCGCGATCCGGCCGAGCCAGCCGCCGTGCACGCGGTCGGCGAGATCGGCGGGGTCCATGGTGGCGGTGGGTGTGCTGCTCATGGGTGGGGTGTACCCGTTTTCCCGGACCCGCCCCGGCGGGTCAGGAGCCGTACAGCTCCGTCATCTCGGTGATCTTGCCGGCGCTGTTGACGGCGATGTCGTAGTAGTTCTCGCCGTAGCAGTCGCTGGTGTCGACCTTCGGGCCGGTGTCCTGCGCGGTGCCGTCGGCGCAGATCCGCACATGCGAGATGCCGCCGTTCTGCGCGGTCATCTTCTTCGGGCCCTTCTTCATGTGCAGCGGGTAGATCGGGGTGTCGCCCGAGGCGACGGTGTACGTGTTCTCCTTGCCGTTCGCCTGGTAGAAGGCACCCTCGTCGGGGTTGCAGTTCTGCGTGGCGTCCTTGGCGGTGATGGTGTTCATGGCGCCGGAGACGCTCTCGACCAGGACGTACTTGTGGCCCGGGGCGAGGGTGTGGCAGCCGCCCTTGGCGCCGCCCTTGTCCTTGGCGCCGCCCTTGCCGGCGGCGTCGCCCTTGGCGCCCTGGCTCGCGGTGGCGGAGGGAGCGGCGGTGCCGGTGGCGTCGGCCCCGTCGTCGGGCCCGCAGGCGGTCAGCGTGAGCGCGGCGCAGGCGAGCAGGGTGGTGGCCAGGGCATGGCGGATGGACGACACGATTCCCCCGATATGGTGCGGCCGGGCATGCGGGGCCCGGGTAATGGCATGGAAGTGGGACCGCGCGTCGCTGTGTCGACCGACGTCGGGGCCCGGGTCGAAGATCGACCCGGGCCGGAACTATATAGCCATGTGCATGTCTTGATCGCAGCGCTTGCGTCGGCGGGCGTGTCCGTGGCGCCGCCGGGTTTTTGGGACACGCTTTACACAACGCGCGCAACTGGGCCCCGGGATCACACTGTCTGACAGGGAGTCGGGCCCGTGTGGGCCGAGGAGCGAGAGAGCGGGGCAGGTCGTGGGACGGCGCAAGGGCGGCATAGGGATCGCACTGGTCACGGGTGCAATGCTGGTGAGCGCGACCGCCTGCGGCGGGGGCGGCAGCGACAAGACGAGCACGGACGACGCGAAGGCGCCGGGCAAGCCGAGCGCGACCGCCTCTCCGTCGCCGACGAAGCCCGCGGGCCCGCCGATGCTCCTGGAGACGATCACCCCGCAGTCCAACGCCACGGTCGGCGTGGCCATGCCGATCTCGGTGGTCTTCACCGACCCGGTGGCGGCGAAGGCCCGGGCCGCGGTCGAGAAGCACCTGAAGGTGAGCGCCTCCCAGCCGGTGACGGGCGCCTGGCACTGGTTCGGCGACAAGCGCGCCGACTGGCGGCCGAAGGACTACTGGCCGTCCGGTACGAAGGTGAAGATCGACGCCGATCTGACCGGCGTCACCAACGGCAACGGACGCTACGGCGTGCACAACTACACGCACACCTTCACCATCGGCGACGACGTCCGCGCGGACGTCTCGGTGACCGGCCACACCATGAAGGTGAGCCGCAACGGCAAGCCGGTGCGCACCCTGTCGATCAACGCGGGCAGCCCGCAGTACCCGACGTGGAACGGCACCATGGCCGTCATCGACAAGCAGGAGAAGGTCCACATGACCTCCTGTAGCGTCGGCATCAGCTGCCAGAAGGGCAGCCCCAACTACTACGACCTGACGCTGCCCTGGGACGTTCACCTGACCCAGTCCGGCACCTATGTGCACTACTCCACCGGCGACCCCAACCCGGGCAGCGGCAGCGCCCGCGGCTCGCACGGCTGCGTGCACCTGTCCATGTCGGACGCCAAGTGGTTCTACAACCAGGTCAAGCAGGGCGACCCGGTCACCATCACCGGCTCGTCCCGCGCCAAGGCCTCGCCCGACAACGGCTACGCCGACTTCAACCTGGGCTGGACCGAGTGGCTCGCGGGCAGCGCCGCCGGGGAGGGCACGACCGGGACGCTGTGACGGCGGCCCGGGTCAGCCCCGGGCGTCCCACACGAGGGGGGCCTGGCGCACCCAGGTCCCCTGTTCCACCGCGTCCAGCAGGAAGCCCGCGAGGCCGGCGCGGCTGAGCCACATCCCTGGCTTGCCGTGGCCGGCCTCCGCTGTGCGTACCGGGGCGCCAGCCGGCCGGTGCCGGTCCGTGAGGGTGACGGCCCGGGCGAGGGTCCAGTCGGTGCCGGAGGCACGCACGACCCGGTCGACGCCGTGGTGGTCGGCGAAGCTCGCCCTGATGCGGGACGCCCTGACGAAGGCCCTGGCCACCGGGTTCATCCGGGCCCAGTCGTCCCCGGCGCCCCGGGTGGAGACCAGGACGATCCGGCGGATGCCCTCCTCGCCCATCACCGTGAGGGTGTCGCGGGCCGCGTCGGTCATGAACATCGGCGGGCTGACGGGCCGGGCCCAGGGATTGTCGGAGGCGCGGGCGTTGTTGAGCGCGCTGATCACCGCCTCGCTGCCCCGGGCGGCCCTGCGCAGATCGCCGAGGTCCGCGGGCGTGCCCCGGATCAGCTCGACGCCGGGCGGGGCCTGGACGGCGTCCGGATCGCGGACCAGCGCGCGGACGCGGTGCCCCCGGGCGGCGGCCTGGGCGAGCACCAGGCGTCCGGTACGGCCGCTGCCGCCGAGGACGAGCAGGTTGGTCATGGACATCATCGTCCCAGCCCCGGCAGCCTTCCAGCCCTCGGTCGGGGCATGACGGCGAGGGCCCCCTGAGGTTAAGGTCGCAGCGGCGCGACTGGCCCTGACGTGCGCGGGGCCCGGAGAGCAAGGGGAAAGCAAGGTGGCGGACGCTGCAATGGACGACACCCGTCGGGTGCTCATCGCCGCGGACAAGTTCAAGGGCTCGCTGACGGCCGTACAGGTCGCCGAGCGGGTGACGGCCGGGCTGCGCCGGGCCGCGCCGAACGTCTCGGTCGAGGCGCTGCCCGTGGCCGACGGCGGTGACGGGACCGTGGACGCGGCCGTCGCGGCCGGTTTCGAGCGTCGCGAGGTACGGGTCGCCGGGCCGCTCGGCGACGAGGTGACAGCGGCGTTCGCGCTGCGCGGCGACACCGCGGTGGTGGAGATGGCGGAGGCCAGCGGCCTCCAGCGCCTCCCGGCCGGGGTCTTCGCCCCGCTGACGTCCTCGACGTACGGCTCCGGCGAGCTGCTGCGCGCCGCGCTGGACGCGGGCGCGCGGACGATCGTGTTCGGCGTCGGCGGCAGCGCCACGACCGACGGCGGCGCGGGCATGCTGGCCGCGCTGGGCGCCCGGTTCCTGGACGAGGACGGCGAGCCGGTGCCGCCGGGCGGCGGCGGGCTGGCCTCGCTGGCCCGCGCGGACCTGTCCGGTCTCGACCCGCGCCTCGGCTCGGTGGAGCTGGTGCTCGCCAGCGACGTCGACAACCCGCTGACCGGCCCGAAGGGCGCGCCCGCCGTGTACGGCCCGCAGAAGGGCGCCACGCCGGAGGACGTGGCGACCCTGGACGCGGCCCTCGCCCACTTCGCGAAGGTGCTGGAGGCCGAGGCCGGTCCGCGGGCCGCCGGGTACGCGGCGTCCCCGGGGGCCGGCGCTGCGGGCGGCATCGGCTACGGCGCGCTGCTGCTCGGCGCCCGCTTCCGCCCCGGCATCGAGGTCATGCTGGACGTCCTCGGCTTCGCGCCCGCCCTGGAGCGGGCCTCGCTGGTGATCACCGGTGAGGGCTCGCTGGACGAGCAGACGCTGCACGGGAAGGCGCCGGCAGGGGTTGCCGCGGCGGCGCGGGCGGCGGGCAAGGAGGTCGTCGCGGTGTGCGGGCGGCTCGCGCTGCCGCCGGAGGCGCTGGGGCGGGCCGGGATCCGCCGGGCGTACCCGCTGACGGAGGTCGAGCCGGACGTGGCGACGTGCATCGCGGAGGCCGGTCCGATCCTGGAGCGGGTCGCCGAGCGCATCGGCCGGGACTTCCTCGGCTGACGGCCGTACGGACGTGCGCAGGGGGCGGTACCCCGGCGCGCGGCCCCCCGGGCCCCCCCGAAAGGGCGGGGATGGGGGAGGGCGGGACAGTCCGCACGCACACAA
>NZ_JBHXVE010000008.1:169877-208338 GCF_042672505.1 Streptomyces sp. NPDC127190 | reverse complement strand
GGGGGAGCGGGCGCACCCGGGCGGGTACTTCCGCCGTCTCCGTCCGACGGTCGTTCCACTGGGCGGGCCCTCCCCCCCGGGGCTCGCCCCCACACCCGTTTGCGGTGCGATGCGGATCAGGGCAGCTGGGCCGCCCGTGCCTCCCGCCGGTTGCCGCGGAAGTTGTTCACCCGGCGCGCCGTGGCGAACAGCGGGATCACCGCGGCGGCGACCAGCTGGAGCGCGCAGCCCGTCTGGAGCAGCAGCTGCCCGCTGGGGGCGTCGAAGGCCCAGGCGCACAGCAGCCCCATGGAGAGCACGATCCAGGACAGCATGGCGCCGGCCAGGCGGCCCCGCGGCTTCGGGTACTCGACCCGGCTCACCATCAGCCACGCGGTGCCGAAGATCGCCAGCAGCGTCGCCACGAAGGGCAGATCCAGCAGCACGATCGAGACGACCGTCAGCGCGCCGAACGGCGAGGGCATGCCCTGGAACATGCCGTCCTTCATCGTCACGCAGGAGAAGCGCGCGAGTCTGAGCACCACCGCCAGCAGCACCACGATCGCGCCCAGCGCCGCCACCCTCTGGTGGGCGCCCTCCGCGACCATGCCGTAGACGAGGACGAAGTACGCGGGCGCCAGGCCGAAGCTGATCAGGTCGGAGAGGTTGTCCAGTTCTGCGCCCATGGGGGACGAGCGCAGCTTCCGGGCCACCAGTCCGTCGAACAGGTCGAAGACGGCCGCGCAGAGCATCAGGATCACGGCGGTGGCGGCGCTGTGCCGCGCCATGCCGGTCTCCTGGTCGCCGGTGAGGTGCGGGATCAGGATGCCGGTGGTGGTGAAGTACACCGCCATGAACCCGCACGTGGCGTTGCCGAGGGTGAGGGTGTCCGCTATCGAGAGGCGGAGCGAGAGCGGCATCTCCTCCTCGTCGTCCACGTCGTCCGCCTCGGGCACCCAGCCCGCCTGGGTCTCCGGATCAATCACGGTCAATGCGAGTCACCCCAGCCACGGTCTTCTGTCCGACCTCGACCGCGACCTCCACGCCCTCGGGCAGGTAGAGATCGACACGCGAGCCGAAGCGGATCAGACCGATGCGGTCGCCCTGCTCGACCTTCGTGCCCTGCGGAAGGTAGGGCACGATGCGGCGGGCCACCGCGCCGGCGATCTGGATCATCTCGATGTCGCCGAGTTCGGTGTCGAAGTGCCAGACTACGCGCTCGTTGTTCTCGCTCTCCTTGTTGAAAGCCGGAACAAAGCCGCCGGGGATGTGCTCGACGGACGTCACCGTGCCCGCGAGGGGCGCGCGGTTGACGTGGACGTTGAGCGGGCTCATGAAGATCGCGACGCGGGTACGCCCGTCCTTCCAGGGCATGATGCTCTGCACCACACCGTCGGCGGGCGAGATGACCCGGCCCGTGGCGATCTCACGCTCGGGGTCGCGGAAGAACCACAGCATGCCCGCCGCCAGCGCGGTGGCGGGCACGGCGACGGCCTTCGCGACGCCCGAGCGGCGAGCGCGGGCCAGGCTGAGGGCTGCGGTGGCGACGGTCGGGAGAAGCCACGGCGATGCTCCGCGCGCGAGGCGTACGCCGGCTCGGCTGTCGCGAGGTGCAGAGGTTTGGCTGTGGGGCATGGATGACCTTCGTAGCGGATGATGCCGCGCTCTGACGGGGGACGGCGGCTTTCCGGGGATCGTACCGGTCGGGGCCTACAACTGGGCAAGCCAGGCTGTCGAGTCGGCGGCCGAAGAACGTCTACGGGGTGTGATCTTCTTCTCGAAGAAAACACCCCGTATCCGGACAATCAGCCCTGGAACCGATACTCTTCGAGCAGTCTGCGACCGATGATCATTTTCTGGATCTCGGCGGTACCTTCACCGATGAGCAGCATCGGAGCCTCCCGGTAGAGGCGCTCGATCTCGTACTCCTTGGAGAAGCCGTAGCCGCCGTGGATGCGGAAGGCGTCCTCCACGACCTCCTTGCAGTACTCGGAGGCGAGGTACTTGGCCATGCCGGCCTCCAGGTCGTTGCGCTGACCGGAGTCCTTCTTGCGGGCCGCGTTGACCATCATCGCATGGGCGGCCTCGACCTTGGTGGCCATCTCCGCCAGCTTGAACTGGATGGCCTGGTGCTGGGCGATCGGCTTGCCGAAGGTGTGCCGCTGCTGGGCGTACTGCACACCCAGCTCGAAGGCACGCTGGGCAACACCGCAGCCACGCGCCGCCACGTTGACCCGGCCGACCTCCACGCCGTCCATCATTTGGTAAAAACCTCGGCCGGTGACGCCGCCGAGCACCCGATCGGCCGGTACCCGCAGGCCGTCCATGATCAGCTCGGTGGTGTCGACGCCCTTGTAGCCCATCTTCTCGATCTTGCCGGGGATGGTGAGGCCCGGACGGACCTCGCCGAAGCCCGGCTCCTTCTCGACCAGGAAGGTGGTCATCGACTTGTGCGGCGCCGTGCCCTCGGCGTGGCCTTCGTCACTGCGCACCAGCACGGCCACCAGCGAGGACGTGCCGCCGTTCGTCAGCCACATCTTCTGGCCGGTCAGGACGTACTCGTCGCCGTCCTTGACCGCCTTGGACGTGATGGCCGACACATCCGAGCCCAGGCCCGGCTCCGACATGGAGAAGGCGCCGCGGATGTCACCGGCCGCCATGCGGGGCAGGAAGTGGTCCTTCTGCTCCTGGGTGCCGTGCTGCTTGAGCATGTACGCCACGATGAAGTGGGTGTTGATGATGCCGGACACCGACATCCAGCCACGGGCGATCTCCTCCACGCACAGCGCGTAGGTGAGCAGCGACTCGCCGAGGCCGCCGTACTCCTCGGGGATCATCAGACCGAACAGGCCGAGTTCCTTCAGCCCGTCCACGATCTGCTGCGGGTACTCGTCGCGGTGCTCCAGCTCGGTCGCGACAGGAATGATCTCCTTGTCGACAAAGTCCCGGACGGTGGAGAGGATCTCCTGCTGGACGTCGGTCAGACCGGCGGTCTGGGCGAGACGGGCCATGGCTTACTTCTCCTGCTGCTTCAGCTCGGGGCGGCCGGGCTGCTCGCCGCCGCGCTCCTTGATGTACGTCTCGGTGGGCACCATGACCTTGCGGCGGAAGACGCACACCAGGGTGCCGTCCTGCTTGTAGCCCTTGGTCTCGACGTAGACGATGCCGCGGTCGTTCTTCGACTTCGACGGCCACTTGTCCAGCACCGTCGTCTCGCCGTAGATCGTGTCGCCGTGGAAGGTCGGCGCCACGTGCTTGAGCGACTCGATCTCCAGGTTGGCGATCGCCTTGCCGGAGATGTCCGGCACGCTCATGCCCAGCAGCAGGGAGTAGATGTAGTTCCCGACGACGACGTTCTTGCCGAAGTCCGTCGTCTTCTCCGCATAGTTGGTGTCCATGTGGAGCGGGTGGTGGTTCATGGTGAGGAGACAGAACAGGTGGTCGTCGTACTCCGTGACCGTCTTGCCCGGCCAGTGCTTGTACGTCGCCCCGACCTCGAACTCCTCGTAGGTGCGTCCGAACTGCATCGCGCTCAGGCCTCCGGGATCTCGAACGTGCTGGTGCGCTGCATGCCGGCGGCGCGTCCCTTGCCCGCGATGACCAGCGCCATCTTCCGGCTGGCCTCGTCGATCATCTCGTCGCCGAGCATCGCGGAGCCCTTCTTGCCGCCCGCCTCGGACGTGTAGTAGTCGTACGCGTCCAGGATCAGCTCGGCGTGGTCGTAGTCCTCCTGGGAGGGCGAGAAGATCTCGTTGGAGGCCTCGACCTGGCCCGGGTGCAGCACCCACTTGCCGTCGAAGCCGAGGGCGGCGGCGCGCTGGGCGACCGCGCGGTAGCCGTCCACGTTGCGGATCTGGAGGTAGGGGCCGTCGATCGCCTGGAGGTTGTTGGCGCGGGCGGCCATCAGGATCTTCATCAGGATGTAGTGGTAGGCGTCCGCCGGGTAGCCGGGCGGCTGCTCGCCCACGACCAGCGACTTCATGTTGATGGAGGCCATGAAGTCGGCCGGGCCGAAGATGATCGTCTCCAGCCGGGGGGAGGCCTCGGCGATCGCGTTGACGTTGTTCAGGCCCTGGGCGTTCTCGATCTGCGCCTCGATGCCGATCTTGCCGACCTCGAAGCCCATGGTCTTCTCGATCTGCGTCAGCAGCAGGTCCAGCGCGACCACCTGCTCGGCGGACTGCACCTTGGGCAGCATGATGCAGTCGAGGTTCTGGCCGGCGCCCTCGACGACCGTGACGACATCGCGGTACGTCCACTCGGTCGTCCAGTCGTTGACGCGCACGACGCGTGTCTTGCCGGTCCAGTCGCCCTCGTTGAGGAACTTGACGATGGTGTGCCGCGCCTCGGGCTTGGCCAGCGGCGCGCAGGCGTCCTCCAGGTCCAGGAAGACCTGGTCCGCCGGGAGGCCCTGCGCCTTCTCCAGGAAGCGCGGGTTGCTGCCCGGCACCGCCAGGCAGGAGCGCCGCGGGCGAAGGCGGTTGACGGTCGTCATGCGGGGACCTCCAGAGGGTCGAGCTTGTTCGCTTTCCGGATCTCGTCGACGATGCGGCCGATGATCCCGGTGATGTCGAAGTCCTTCGGGGTGAAGACGGCGGCCACTCCGGCTTCCCTGAGCTGCTCCGCGTCCCCGTTCGGGATGATGCCACCTGCGATCACCGGTATATCTGTGGCACCGGCCACACGGAGGCGCTGGAGCACGTCCGGGACGAGCTGGGCGTGCGAACCGGACAGGATCGACAGGCCCACCGCGTGCACGTCCTCGGCGAGGGCCGCGTCCACGATCTGTTCGGGGGTCAGCCGGATGCCCTGGTAGACCACCTCCAGGCCGGCGTCCCGGGCGCGTACGGCGATCTGCTCGGCGCCGTTGGAGTGTCCGTCCAGGCCGGGCTTGCCGACCAGGAAGCGGAGCTTGCCGACGCCCATGTCGCGGGCGGTGGCGGCGGCCTTCGCACGCACCTCGGCGAGCGCGGAGCCCGGCTCGGCGGCGACGGCGACCGGCGCGGAGGAGACCCCGGTGGGCGCCCGGTACTCGCCGAACACCTCGCGCAGCGCCGCGGCCCACTCGCCGGTCGTGACCCCGGCGCGGGCGCACTCCAGGGTGGCCTCCATCAGGTTCTCCGTGCCCTTGGCGGCCTCCTTCAGCCGCTCCAGCGCCTTGCAGGGGCGCGGGTGGTTGAAGGGCGGCTGGTAGCGGGTGTCCCGCCACTGCCGGAGCGACTCGACGACGCGGGCCTCGACCGCCGGGTCGACCGTCTGGATCGCGGTGTCCAGGTCGGCCGTCAGCGGGTTGGGCTCGGTGCCCTCGAAGATGTTGACGCCGACGATCTTCTCCTGGCCGGACTCGATCCGGGCCCGGCGCTCGGCGTGCGAGGAGACCAGCTGCGACTTCAGGTAGCCGGACTCCACGGCGGCCATCGCGCCGCCCATCTCCTGGATCCGGTCGATCTCCGCGAGGGCGTCCGCGACCAGCTGGTCCACCTTCGCCTCGATCACCTTCGAGCCCTCGAAGATGTCCTCGTACTCCAGCAGGTCGCTCTCGTAGGCGAGCACCTGCTGGATGCGCAGCGACCACTGCTGGTCCCAGGGGCGGGGCAGCCCCAGGGCCTCGTTCCAGGCCGGCAGCTGCACGGCACGCGCGCGTGCGTCCTTCGACAGCGTCACCGCCAGCATCTCCAGCACGATCCGCTGGACGTTGTTCTCCGGCTGCGCCTCGGTCAGTCCGAGCGAGTTGACCTGGACGCCGTAGCGGAAGCGGCGCTGCTTGGCGTCCTCGATGCCGTACCGCTCGCGGGTGACCTTGTCCCAGATGCGGCCGAAGGCGCGCATCTTGCACATCTCCTCGATGAAGCGGACGCCCGCGTTCACGAAGAAGGAGATCCGCGCCACCACGTCGCCCATGCGCTCCTGCGGCACCTGGCCGGAGTCGCGGACGGCGTCCAGCACGGCGATCGCGGTGGACATCGCGTACGCGATCTCCTGCACCGGTGTGGCCCCGGCCTCCTGCAAGTGGTAGCTACAGATGTTGATCGGGTTCCACTTGGGGATGTGGGAGACCGTGTACGCGATCATGTCCGTCGTCAGGCGGAGGCTCGGTCCCGGCGGGAAGACGTGCGTCCCGCGGGACAGGTACTCCTTGACGATGTCGTTCTGGGTCGTGCCCTGGAGCCTGGTGATGTCCGCGCCCTGCTCCTCCGCGACGACCTGGTAGAGCGCCAGCAGCCACATGGCGGTGGCGTTGATCGTCATCGAGGTGTTCATCTGCTCCAGGGGGATGTCCTGGAACAGCCGGCGCATGTCACCGAGGTGCGAGACGGGCACGCCGACCCGGCCGACCTCGCCGCGGGCGAGGATGTGGTCGGGGTCGTAGCCGGTCTGCGTCGGCAGGTCGAAGGCGACCGACAGACCGGTCTGGCCCTTGGCGAGATTGCGCCGGTACAGCTCGTTGGACGCTTCGGCCGTGGAGTGACCGGCGTACGTCCGCATGAGCCACGGACGGTCCTTTTCCCTCCGGCTGTCCGAAGGCTGACGCTCTGTCATCTGCGGCTCTCAGACGTTCCGGAAGCGGTTGATGGCGTCGATGTGCTTCGCGCGCATCTCCGGGTCGCGCACGCCGAGGCCTTCCTCGGGGGCCAGGCACAGCACGCCGACCTTGCCCTGGTGCAGGTTGCGGTGGACGTCGTAGGCGGCCTGGCCGGTCTCCTCCAGGGAGTAGGTCTTCGACAGCGTCGGGTGGATCTTGCCCTTGGCGATGAGGCGGTTGGCCTCCCAGGCCTCGCGGTAGTTCGCGAAGTGCGAGCCGATGATCCGCTTCAGCGACATCCACAGGTACCGGTTGTCGTACTCGTGCATGTAGCCCGAGGTCGAGGCGCAGGTGGTGATGGTGCCGCCCTTGCGGGTGACGAACACGGAGGCGCCGAAGGTCTCGCGGCCGGGGTGCTCGAAGACGATGTCGATGTCCTCGCCGCCGGTCAGCTCGCGGATGCGCTTGCCGAAGCGCTTCCACTCCTTCGGGTCCTGGGTGTTCTCGTCCTTCCAGAACTTGTAGCCCTCGGCGTTGCGGTCGATGATCGCCTCGGCGCCCATCGAGCGGCAGATCTCCGCCTTCTGCGGGCTGGAGACGACACAGATCGGGTTGGCGCCGCCGGCCAGCGCGAACTGGGTGGCGTACGAGCCGAGGCCGCCGCTCGCGCCCCAGATGAGCACGTTGTCGCCCTGCTTCATGCCGGCGCCGTTGCGGGACACCAGCTGCCGGTAGGCGGTCGAGTTGACCAGGCCCGGGGCGGCGGCCTCCTCCCAGCTCAGGTGCTGCGGCTTCGGCATCAGCTGGTTGGACTTGACGAGCGCGATCTCGGCGAGACCGCCGAAGTTGGTCTCGAAGCCCCAGATGCGCTGCTCGGGATCGAGCATGGTGTCGTTGTGGCCGTCGGAGGACTCCAGCTCGACGGACAGGCAGTGCGCGACGACCTCGTCACCGGGCTTCCAGGCGTTCACGCCCGGGCCGGTGCGCAGGACGACGCCCGCGAGGTCGGAGCCGATGATGTGGTACGGCAGGTCGTGGCGCTTGGCCAGCTCGTTGGTGCGGCCGTAGCGCTCCAGGAACCCGAACGTGGACAGCGGCTCGAAGATCGAGGTCCACACCGAGTTGTAGTTGACGGAGGAGGCCATCACGGCCACCAGCGCCTCGCCCGGGCCGAGTTCGGGCACGGGGACCTCGTCGAGGTGGATCGACTTGCGCGGGTCCTTGTCGCGGGTCGCGAGGCCCGCGAACATCTCCGTCTCGTCCTTGTGCACGGTGATCGCGCGGTACGACTCGGGGATCGGCAGGGCGGCGAAGTCTGCGGACGTGGCGTCCTTCGACTGGATCGCGTCCAGGATGTCCTTCACGGTCACGGTGTTGCCTCCGGCGGTGAGCGCCCTGAGGGAGGGGCGCTGGGGGTTCGTCGGTGCTGCTTGGAGTGCTGCTGAGGGTGGAAAAGTGCTGCTGAGGGTTTTTGAAGGGGTGCCGTCGGTTCGGCTCGGTGGTGCTTCGGCAGCGCTTTGTGGCGCGGGAGGTTGCCTGTGACGCAGGCGTCCGGGCGCGCGAGCCGGCGGCTTGCGGGGACAGCCGGCGAACGCATGGTCTCTGCTCGCCGGCCGCCCGGACACCTTCAACGTATGACACCGCGTGTCAGGTGACAAGGCACTGAGTGCCAGAACCTCGTCTCAGATGAAATCTTTACGTAACAAATGAGCGATGATCGATCGAACGGGCCCTGAAATCTGCTCGAAAAGGTGCCCTGACATGCCAAAACGGCCACCCCGTCGGGTGGCCGTCGTCACAGCGGTGAAGCGGGATCAGCGCTCCTTGAGCGCCTCCTCGATGGTGCGCATGACCTCCTCCAGCGGGGCGTCGGTGCGGGCGACCGTGACCAGCACCTCACTGTGCGGGGAGACCGTCGCCGGGGCCGGGGTGCCGGCCGGCCGGCCGGCGGGGGTGCGCCCCGCCCCGATGCCGGTGCCGAAGGTCTTGCGGACGATCGCGAAGGCGTGGTCGAGCTGGGCCTCCACATCGCCCTGGCCGCCCGCCCGCAGCCAGCGCCGGAGCACATGGTTGTGGGCGGTGACCACCGCCGAGGCGGCCACCTCGGCGAGCAGCGGGTCGTCGTTGGCGTCGTCGGCGTGCGCGTGCTCGTCGAAGTGCCCGAGGAGGTAGCGGGTGAACAGGCGCTCGTAGCGGGCCACCGAGGCGATCTCGGCCTCGCGCAGGGTGGGCACCTCGCGGGTGAGCTTGTAGCGGGCGACCGAGATCTCCGGCCGCGCCGCGTACATCTTCATGACTTCCTTGATGCCGCGGCACACGGTGTCGAGCGGGTGCTCGTGCGCCGGGGCGGCGTTGAGGACCGCCTCGGCACGGATCAGTGTGTCGTCGTGGTCCGGGAAGATCGCCTCTTCCTTGGAGCGGAAGTGGCGGAAGAAGGTGCGGCGGGCGACCCCGGCCGCGGCCGCGATCTCGTCGACGGTGGTGGCCTCGTACCCCTTGGTCGCGAACAGCTCCATGGCTGCGGCCGCCAGTTCTCGGCGCATTTTCAGCCGCTGGGCGGCGGCGCGACTGCCTGCGGCACTTTCCGGCGCGTCGGGCGTAGCTGGTGTACGGGAGGACTTGGCGGGCTGGGACATGACCCGAAAGTACTGCATGTGCGCAGCTCGGTGCGCAGGTGCGGGGCATCCCCCGCCCCCGGGGGGCGGGGGTCCCGCGGCCGGGCCGAGCAGTCCGCCCCAGTCCGTCTCCGCGTCGTACCAGTCGCCGGCGCCGTCAGCGGCGGGCATACTCGCGGAAGCCGCGGCCCGTCTTGCGGCCGAGGCAGCCCGCGGCCACCAGGTGCTCCAGGAGCGGCGCCGGGGCCAGCCCCGGGTCGCGGAACTCGCGGTGCAGCACCTTCTCGATGGCCAGCGAGACATCCAGCCCGACCACGTCCAGCAGCTCGAACGGGCCCATCGGGTAGCCGCCGCCCAGCCGCATCGCCGCGTCGATGTCGTCCAGCGAGGCGTAGTGCTCCTGGACCATCTTGACCGCGTTGTTGAGGTACGGGAACAGCAGCGCGTTGACGATGAAGCCGGCCCGGTCGCCGCAGTCCACCGCGTGCTTCCTGATCTTCGTGCAGACCTCGCGGACGGTGGCGTGGACGTCGTCCGCGGTGAGCACCGTGCGGACCACCTCGACCAGCTTCATCGCGGGGGCCGGGTTGAAGAAGTGCATGCCGATCACGTCCTGCGGGCGCGAGGTGGCGCGGGCGCAGGCGACGACGGGCAGCGAGGAGGTGGTGGTGGCCAGCACCGCGCCGGGCTTGCAGACCTTGTCCAGCGTCTGGAACAGCTGCCGCTTGATCTCCAGGTCCTCGGCGACCGCCTCGACGGCCAGGTCGACCTCGGCGAAGGCGTCGTAGGACCCGGCCGGGGTGATCCGGTCCAGCGTCTGCGCGGCGGCCTCGGCCGTCAGCCGGCCCTTGTCCACGGAGCGGGCCAGGGACTTGCCGATCCTGGCCTTGGCGGTCTGCGCCTTCTCCTCGCTGCGGGCGGCCAGCACGACCTCGTACCCGGCCTTCGCGAACACCTCGGCGATGCCGGAGGCCATGGTCCCGGAGCCGGCGACGCCGACCGAGCGGACGGAGCGGCCGGCCGCGCCGGTGCCGTCCGCGCCCGGGGTCAGCGCGTCCGGCACCACCGTGGCGCTGCCCGGCGCCGCGTAGGTGTAGAAGCCGCGCCCGGACTTGCGGCCGGTCAGGCCCGCTTCGCTGAGCTGCTTCAGGATCGGGGCGGGGGCGTGCAGCCGGTCCTGGGACTCGGCGTACATGGCCTCCAGGACCGTGCGCGCGGTGTCGACGCCGATCAGGTCCAGGAGCGCGAGCGGGCCCATAGGAAGGCCGCAGCCGAGCCGCATCGCCGCGTCGATGTCCTCGCGGGAGGCGTACCGGGACTCGTACATCGCGGCCGCCTGGTTGAGGTAGCCGAACAGCAGCCCGTCCGCGACGAACCCGGGGCGGTCGCCGACCGCGACCGGTTCCTTGCCCAGCTCGACCGCGAGGTCGGTGACGGCGGCCACGGCCTGCGGGGCCGTCAGCACCGAGGAGACGATCTCGACCAGCTTCATCGCCGGGGCCGGGTTGAAGAAGTGCAGCCCGAGCACCCGCTCGGGGCGCGCGGAGTCGGCGGCGAGCCGGGTCACGGACAGGGCGTTGGTGCCGGTCGCGAGGATCGTCTCGGGGCGGACGATGCCGTCCAGCGCACGGAAGATCTGCTGCTTGACCTCGTACGACTCCGGGGCCACCTCGATGACGAGGTCGGCGTCGGCCGCCGCGGCGAGGTCGGTGCCGGTGCGCAGCCGGGCCAGGGCGTCGGCGCGCTCCTGCTCGGAGATCCGGCCGCGCTCCACACAGCGGGCGGTGGAGGCCTCCAGGGCGGCCAGCGAGCGGGCGGCCTGCGCCTCGCTGATGTCGATGCCGATCACCTCGCGGCCGGCCTTCAGAAGGACTTCGGTGATGCCGGTGCCCATGGTGCCGAGACCGACGACGGCGATCGTCTTGAGCGGGGACAGGCTTGCGTCGGAGCGGGGAGTGGCCATCGCGGGACTCCAGGGATGAGGGTGACGACGAGGAACGCGCCGGGTGTGCCCGAAGGCACACCGCGGAGCGGAGAAGAGGTGCGGGTGTGGCCGGGCTGCGAGCGCACACGCCCGGTACTGCCGGTGCCACGGGCGCGCACACGCCCGGCAGCGGCGGATCTCCGACCGGCTCTGTCCCGGAGCCGGGTCGTACTGCGGTGTTCGGCGGTACTCGCCGCACCGAACCGACAGATGCCCGCGACGGCCGCGTCACCAAACCGTCGCCAGCGAGGATGCGAGAGGGTGTCTCGCTCGTATGAGCTTAACCGGCGGGTAACGAGCGCGCCAGCCCCCGGAGTTTGTGATGTACCTCCCTCTGTGCCCGCGGGCCGCCTACGCTGGACCCCGTGGACGAAGAGTTGCGAGCGCTCACGGAGCGCTTACGGCAGGAATCGGGCGGCTCGGCGGCGTTCCACCGCCTGTTGGCGACCGAGGACCACGACGAACTGGCCGAGGTCCTCACCGCCCCCGGCCAGCCCCTCTGGGCGCGGGAACTGGCCGCGTTCCGGCTCGGCCGCGCGGGCGACCGGCGCGCCTTCGAGTCCCTGGTGCTGCTGCTCAACCACCGCGACCCGCCGCGCTGCGCCGCCGCCGCGCACGCCCTGGCCCGGCTCGACGACCCGCGTACGGCCCGCGCGGCCGCTGCCCTCGCCACCAACGAACTGCGCGTGGCCTACGCCCTGCACCCGGTCCGGCTGCTGGTCGCCCTGCGCGCCCCCGAGTCCGTGCCCGCGCTGATCACCACCCTGGAACGCCGCCTCCGCCCGTACGACCCCTACCGCCGCGTCGCCCTCGCCTGCGTGGAGGGGCTCGGCACCCTCGCCGACCCCCGGGCCCGCCGCATCCTGACCGAGGCCCTGGCCCACCCGGCCCTGGCCGAGGCGGCGGTCCACGCCCTGGCCCGCATCCCCGAGCAGAAGCAGACGCACTGACACCCCGGCCGTGAGCGGGGTCAGGCCTCCAGTACGGCCAGTGCCTCCACCTCCATCAGGAAGTCCGGGGAGACCAGGGCGGCCACCTGGACGGCGGAGGAGGCCGGCAGGCGGGTGTCGGGTATGTGGGCGGCGCGGGCCGTGCGGAGGGCCGGCAGGTGGGACATGTCCGTGACGAAGTACGTCAGCTTGATCACGTGCTCGAAGCCCGCCCCGGCCGCGGCCAGACAGCGCCGGAGGTTCTCGAAGACCTGGCGGGCCTGGGCGGCCGGGTCGCCCGGGCCGACCAGCCGGCCCTCCTCGTCCAGGGGGAGCTGGCCGGAGACGGCGACCAGGCGGCCGGTCGCCGTGACCACATGGCTGTACTGGGCGGCGGGGGCGACCCCGTCGGGGGCCGGGATCCGGATGGGTTCGGTCATGGCGCCATTGTGGATCACGCCACTGACAACGCCCCCGGCGTCCCCGCGGAGTTACCGGCGGAAGCCCAGCAGGCGGTGCAGCACCGCACCGGCGGAGGAGAGCGGCGCCGCCTTCGCCTTGAGCGGTTCCGGCTCCGGGGACCTGTGGCACACCGCGTCCGCCACACCGGCACCGCGCGGCACCGTGCCGTCCGTCAGATACGCGGCCAGATACCGGTCCAGACAGGCGTTGCCGCCGAGTGTGACGCCGTGGTTGCCGCCGCCCTCCTCGACCACCAGGCTGGAGCGGGCCAGCAGATGGTGCACCGTGACACCGCCCGGGTACGGGGTCGCCGCGTCGTCGGTCGCCTGGAACAGCAGCGCCGGCGGCAGCTTGGCGTTGGCGATGTTCACCGGCGTACCGGAGCCGACCGGCCAGAACGCGCACGGCGCGTTGTACCAGGCGTTGTTCCAGGCCATGAAGGGCGCCTTGCCGTACACCTTCCAGGTGTCCGCACGCCACCGGTTCCAGCCGCGCGGCCAGGCCACGTCACGGCACTGCACGGCCGTGTAGACGCTGTAGCCGTTGTCGCCGGCGGAGTCCACGGCTCCGAGACTCTTGTACGCCTCCACCAGCGGCGCGGTCTCCTTGTGGTGGACGTAGGCCGCGAACGCCTCGGCGAGATAGGGCCAGTAGCCGTCGAAGTAGCCGCCCGGGATGAAGGTGTCCTCCAGCTCCGCGGCGCCGACCTTCCCCGCGGCGGGCCGCTTCGCCAGCGCCGCCCGCATCGCGTACCAGGCGGCCTCCACCTTCTCGGGGTCCCTGCCGAGCCGGTATGCCGCGTCGTGCCGGGCGATCCACGCCATCAGCGCGCGGTGGCGGTCGTTGAAGGCGTAGTCCTGGCCCAGGTTGTCCCGGTACCAGACACCCGACGGATCCACGATCGAGTCCAGCACCAGCCGGCGCACCCGCTGCGGATACAGCTTGGCGTAGACCGCGCCCAGGTAGGTGCCGTAGGAGTAGCCGAAGTAGCTGATCGTGGGCGCGCCCAGCGCCTCCCGGATCGCGTCGAGGTCCCGCGCGGCGCTGACCGTGTCCATGTAGGGGAGCACGTCGGCGTGCCGGCGGCCGCACGCGGCGGCGAAGGACCGTGCCCGCTTCAGGTTCGCCTGTTCCACCGCGGCCGTGGCCGGCACGGTGTCCGGGCGCACCGGGGCGAAGTGGCGGGGCGCGCAGTCCAGGGCCGGGCCGCTGGCGCCCACCCCGCGCGGATCGAAGCCGATCACGTCGTACCGGGCCGCCACGCTCCGCGGCAGCGCGGCGGCGACGAAGCCGGCCAGCGCCAGCCCGCTGCCGCCGGGGCCGCCGGGGTTGACCAGCAGCGGCCCCTGGGAGGCCGCGGCGGTGTGCGGGACGCGCGAGAGGGCGAGACTGATCGTCCGGCCGGCCGGGTTCGCGTGGTCCAGCGGCACCCGCAGCGACGCGCACTGCATGCTCGGGTACTCGCTCGTGCCGCACTTCTGCCAGGCGAGCCGCGGAACGGGGGCGGCGGTCGCGCGCGCGGGGGCGGCGGTGACCGAGCCCGCCAGCACCGCGGCGGCTGCGCACAGCACGGCCGTGCGTCTTCTCATGGGGCCTCCCGGGACGGAGGGATCGGCGAACCGTGAGGTCACGGCTCTCGCCGGATCGTCCCGGCAACGGCGGCCCGAGGAACGCGTCCCGGCCGGAGTTGACCCGATTGGGCCGAGGGATGCCCTCGAACGCGCTCAGATGAGGGTCAGCTGGGTGGGCTCGGACCCGGTCGCGGGTTCGGCCGGCCGGATCCGGCGCGCCGCACGCGCGCGCGTGGGTCCGATGCCGTACTCCTGCGCCAGCTCGTGCACCTGACGGGTGATCCGGCGCTGGTACCACGTCGGCGCGTAGGCTCCTTGCGCGTACATGCGCTCGTAGCGGCCCACCAGGTCCGGGTGGTGGTGCGCCAGCCAGGCCATGAACCACTCGCGGGCGCCCGGCCGCAGATGCAGCGTGAGCGGGGTGACCGAGGTGGCCCCGGCCTCCGCGATGGCCCGTACCGCGGCCCGCAGCTGCTCCGGACGGTCGCTCAGGAACGGGATCACCGGCGCCATCAGCACCCCGCAGCCGATGCCGTGCTCGCCGAAGGCCCGTACGACGTCCAGTCGGCGCTCGGGCGCGGGGGTGCCCGGCTCCACCGTGCGCCACAGCTCGGTGTCGAGGAAGCCCACGGAGACCGAGACGCCCACGTCCGTCACCTCGGCCGCCCGCACCAGCAGCTCCAGGTCGCGCAGGATGAGCGTGCCCTTGGTGAGGATCGAGAACGGGTTCGCGTGCTCGGTGAGGGCCGAGATGATCCCCGGCATCAGCCGGTAGCGGCCCTCGGCGCGCTGGTAGCAGTCGACATTGGTGCCCATCGCGATGTGGTCGCCGCGCCAGCGCCGGGAGGCGAGCTGACGGCGCAGCACCTCGGGGGCGTTCACCTTGACCACGATCTGGGAGTCGAAGCCGAGGCCCGTGTCGAGGTCCAGATAGCTGTGCGTCTTGCGCGCGAAGCAGTACACGCACGCGTGCGTGCAGCCCCGATAGGGATTGACCGTCCATTCGAACGGCATGCGCGAGGCGCCCGGCACCCGGTTCAGCACCGAGCGCGCCCGGACCTCGTGGAAGGTGATCCCGCGGAACTCGGGCGTGTCGAAGGTGCGGGTCGTCACCGCGTCCGCGCCGAACAGGGCCGGCTCGGCCCGTCCGTGCTCGGTCTCCTCGGCGGGATCGGTGAGGTTGTCCCAGCGCATGACGCCTCCTCGGTAGCACTGCGGCACAGAATAGAACATGTGTTCCCATGATCGTGCGGACCCCGATTTGGGCGGCCGGGCGCCGGGGTGGTTGGCTTGCCGTGGTTGGTTACCAACCCCGAGCAACCAGGTCCTGGAGGAACGCAATGGCGCAGGTCGAGGCCACAACGGAGCGGGTCGTCGCGGCGGACGCGGAGAAGGTGTTCGACGCCCTCGCCGACTATTCCGGCACGCGGCAGAAGCTGCTGCCCGAGCACTTCAGCGAGTACGAGGTGCGCGAGGGCGGCGACGGCGAGGGCACCCTCGTCCACTGGAAGCTCCAGGCCACCAGCAAGCGGGTGCGCGACTGCCTGCTGGAGGTCAGCGAGCCCACCGACGGCGAGCTGGTCGAGAAGGACCGCAACTCCTCCATGGTCACCACCTGGCGCGTCACCCCGGCCGGCGAGGGGAAGTCCCGCGTCGTCGTCACCACCACCTGGCAGGGCGCCGGCGGCATCGGCGGCTTCTTCGAGAAGACCTTCGCGCCCAAGGGCCTCGGCCGGATCTACGACGCCCTGCTCGCCAACCTGGAGCGCGAGGTCACCCAGTAGCCTCAAATGGCAGCCGGTGAAGGGGAGTTGACTTCCGGAACCGACTTCCGGAGTTGACCCCCTTCACCGGTTCGGGTGGATCTCCACCCCGGCCCCCCGCGCACCGTAACCCGCCGCAGTTGTCCGCAGTTGCCTGCCTTAGGCGCGACATGTGACAGGTGTGACTGAGGGGAGCGGCACATGGGCGGGACGGCACTGGTGAAGCACGAGCCGGACACGGCACCGGCCCCGGACGCCGTCGAGGCACCGCCGCCGCCCGCTCCGGCCGCCGCACTCGGCGCGGGCCGCGTCCGGCTCGTCTTCTTCGGGCTGATGCTCGCCCTGCTCCTCGCCGCGCTCGACCAGATGATCGTCGCGACCGCCCTGCCGAAGGTCGTCGGCGAACTGCACGGCCTGGACCGGATGTCCTGGGCGATCACCGCCTACCTGCTCACCTCCACCATCGGACTGCCCCTGTACGGCAAGCTCGGCGACCTCGTCGGCCGCAAGGGCGTCTTCCAGTTCGCCATCGCCGTCTTCGTGGCCGGCTCTGCGCTCGCCGGCCGGTCCCAGTCCATGGACCAGCTGATCGCCTTCCGCGCGGTCCAGGGCGTCGGCGCCGGCGGACTCATGATCGGCGTGCAGGCGATCATCGCCGACATCGTGCCGCCCCGCGAACGCGGCCGCTACATGGGCCTGATCGGCGCCGCCTTCGGCCTCGCCTCCGTCGCCGGCCCGCTGCTCGGCGGCTACTTCACCGACCACCTCTCCTGGCGCTGGTGCTTCTACGTCAACGTCCCCTTCGGCCTGGTCACCCTCGCCGTCGTCACCGCCGTCCTGAAACTCCCCAGACCCGCCACGCGCGGCCGCCTCGACGTGCCGGGCGCGCTGCTCCTCGCCGTCGCCTCCACCTGCCTGGTCCTGCTGACCAGCTGGGGCGGCACCGAGTACGCCTGGGGCTCGAAGCAGATCGTCGGCCTCGGCGCCGGCGCGGCGGCCGCCGCCGCCCTCTTCCTCGTCGCCGAGCGCTTCGCCGCCGAACCCCTCATCCCACTCCGGCTCTTCCGCGACTCGGTGTTCAACGTCAGCGGCCTGGTCGGCCTGGTGGTCGGCGTGGCCCTGTTCGGCGCCGCCAGCTATCTGCCGACGTTCCTCCAGATGGTCGACGGGGCCAGCGCCACCGGGTCCGGGCTGCTGATGCTGCCCATGATGGCCGGGATCGTCGGCGCCTCCGTCGTCGGCGGACAGCTCATCAGCCACACCGGCCGCTACAAGGTGTTCCCCGTGCTCGGCAGCGCCGTCGCCGCCGTCGGCATGTGGCTGCTGTCCCGGCTCCAGACCGACACGCCCCGGCTGCACTACAGCATCTGGATGGCCGTCCTCGGCGCCGGCATCGGCCTGGTGATGCCCGTCCTCGTCCTGGCCGTGCAGAACTCCGTACGCCCCGCCGACCTCGGCACCGCCACCAGCGCCAACAACTACTTCCGGCAGATCGGCGGCAGCGTCGGCGCCGCGATCTTCGGCACCCTCTTCGCCGACCGGCTCAGCCGCTCCCTGCGCACCGCACTGCCCCCGCGCGCGGGCGGCCGGCTGCCCGACCCCGACTCCCTCACCCCGCAGCTCGTCCACGCGCTGCCCCCGGCCCTGCGCGACGCCTACATCCGCGCCTACGCCGACGCGATGCCCCGGATCTTCCTCTACCTCGTCCCGGTGCTCGTCCTCGGCCTGCTCATCGCCTTCTTCCTCAAGGAGAAACCACTGGTGTCCCACCACACCCCCGCCACCGATCCGCAGACCGCGCCGGTGCCCGCCCCGCTTCCGCCGCCCCGGTCGTCGTACGCCGCCGGAGTCCCGGTCTGCGGCACCGTGCAGCACCCGGACGGCACCGTGGTGCCCCGCGCGGCGCTCACCCTGATCGACGCCGCCGGACAGCAGATCGGCCGCGGCGCGAGCGGCGAGGACGGCCGGTACGCGCTGTCCACCCCGGGCTCCGGGGCGTACGTCCTGATCGCCGCCGCTGGCGGCCACCAGCCGCAGGCCGTCTCCGTCACCGTCGGCGAACGCCCCGTGGAACTCGACGTCGTCCTCGGCGGCGCCGGCCGCCTCGCCGGCTGTGTCCGCACCGCCGACGGCACCCCCGTCCGGGACGCCACCGTCACCCTCACCAACGTCCACGGCGAGGTCGTCGCCGCCGTCCGCAGCGGCCGCGAGGGCGGTTACGTCATCACCGAACTGGTCGCCGGCGAGTACACCCTCGCCGCCAGCGCCCCCGCCTACCGGCCCGCCGCGCTCCCCGTCACCGTGCAGGCCTCCCGGGAGACCCGCCAGGACGTCGAGCTCGCCGGCGGCGCCGTGCTGCGGGGCACCGTCCGGGCGAGCGGCGGACGCCCCGTGGAGGACGCGCGCGTCACCCTCCTCGACGCCGCCGGCAATGTCGTCGACACCCTCACCACCAAAGCGGACGGCACCTTCCGGTTCGTCGACCTCTCCTCCGGCGAGTACACCGTCATCGCCGCAGGTTACCCGCCGGTCGCCACGGTTCTCCAGGTCGCGGGCGGTGGCCGGACCGAGCGGGATCTCCAGCTCGGCCACGAGGACTGACCCGGGCGCCGGGCCGCGCACCGCCGTGACCGGCACCGATCCGGGGTGACCAATTCCAGGATTCGGCACACATCGCGACCGGACGTCGCCGTACGGTAGTGGCGGGCGGCACAGATCGTTTTGTACAGCCGTGGGGAGAGAGGGCCTGGGCCATGGACCGTGGCAGCGAGCGGGACACACCTCCCGGTCGCGGCGCCGGCAGCGCCGCGCCCGGCCGGATTCCGCTGGCCGTTGTCGTCGTCGACCGCAACGGCCTGGTGTCGCACTGGAGCAGCGGCGCGGGCCGGTTGTTCGGCGTGGCACGGCAGCAGGCGGTGGGGCAGCCCGCGGCGGATCTGCTGCCCGTCTCCGGCGCGCTCCCCGACCAGGGCGACCCCACGCCGGACGCCTTCGAGTCCTACGACGGGCTCGGCCCCGACCTGGAGGCCTCGCTCGGCGGCGACACCGCCTACGCCACCGCGGGCCGCGCCCGCCTGGTGCCGCCCGGCCGGCACCCCGAGGGCGAGCGGATCGACGTGCTGTGGTGGGCCTACCCGCTGGTCGGCCCCGACGACTCCCGGCTGCTCGTGCTCGCCACCGACGCCACCCGGCTGTGCGAGGACCGCGGCCACGAGGACGAGACCGCCGAACGCATCTCGCCCGGCTTCGCCCGCCACACCGAACTGCCCGCCTCCGCGGAACTCGAACGGCGGCTGCCCGAGATCCTGCCCAACATGGGCCCCGGACTCAGCGGCCGCATCGTCTCCCAGGTCCTGGAACTCGGCTACCCCGTCCTGGAGTTCAGCCAGTTCGACCGGGTGCCGGTGACCCCGTACTGGGGCGTTCCGCGCCGCCCCGGACGCGGCAGCCGTGCCCAGGCCGTCGTACCGCAGCCGCGGGCCGCGGGCGCCGTCGTGGTCCCGGCCGGCGCCGAACAGGAGCTGGAGTACGCCGCCGTCCGCGAGCGGCTGGAGTTCCTCAACGAGGTCAGCTCCCGCATCGGCTCCTCCCTCGACCTCGGCGAGACCATCCGCGAGGTCACCAGCGCCGCCGTCCCCCGGTTCGCCGACTTCGCCGGCACCCATCTGCGCGCCGCGGTCCTGGCCGGCGAGGACTTCCCGGACGGCCCGCCCGACGCCAGCACCGTGATGTTCCGCGTCTGGGTCGAGCACAACGACGAACCCGGCCGCTGGGACGACACCGTGCCCGTCGGCGAGGCCTTCGCCTTCCCCGAGCACACGCCGTTCTACCGGTGCATGGTCACCGGTGAACCGGTGCTCGTCCCGCGGGTCACCGAGGAGCTGTCCGAGCGCATCTCCGGCGAGTTCGAGAAGCGCGACCTCAGGCCGCTCATCGGCGGCAGGTCCCTGCTGATCGTCCCGCTCAAGGCACGCAACGTCGTCCTCGGCTTCATGGTGCTGATGCGCCGCCCGGACCGGCCCGCCTTCGACGACATGGACCGCACCACCGGCGCCGAACTCGCCGCCCGCGCGGGCCTCGTCCTCGACAACGCGCGCATGTACACCTACCAGGAGAACGTCGCCGACACCCTCCAGGACAGCATGCTGCCGCAGGTCGAGCCGAGGATGGCCGGCTGCGACATCGCCACCCGCTATCTGCCCGGCACCCGGCTCGGCCGGATCGGCGGCGACTGGTTCGACACCATCAAACTGCCCGGCTCACGCACCGCCCTCGTGGTCGGCGACGTCATGGGCCACGGCCTCAACTCGGCCGCCATGATGGGCCAGCTGCGCACCGCCGTGCAGACCATGGCCGCCATGGAGACCCCGCCCGCCCAGCTGCTGCGCAACCTGGACGACCTGGCCCGCCGGCTCGGCGACAACTACCTCGCCACCTGCCTCTACGCCGTCTACGACCCCATCCGCGGCGAACTCCACCTCGCCAACGCCGGACACATCCCGCCCGTGCTGGTCCGGGCCGAGGACGGCAGCAGCCGGCTCCTCGAACTGCCCACCGGTGCGCCCATAGGGGTCGGCGGTGTCCCCTTCGAGGCGATCCGGGTCAAGGTCGCGCCCGGCGACCGGCTGGTGCTGTGCACCGACGGCCTGGTCGAGGTGCGCGGCACCGACATCGGCGAGGGTCTCGCCGCGCTCTGCGAGTCCGCCGCCCACCCGGCCGCCTCCATGGACGACGCCTGCGACACCATCATCCGCGCCCTCAACACCCGCGACGGCCGCAAGGACGACGTCGCCCTGCTCATGGCCCGTCTCAACGGCATCCCGGACGACCATGTCGCCGCCTGGCGGCTCGGCGCCGACCCCCGCGAGGTGGGCCGGGCCCGCCGCCTGGTCCGCGAACGGCTCCTCGACTGGGGCCTGCCGCAGGCCGTGGACACCGCCGAACTGCTGGTCAGCGAGGTCGTCACCAACGCGGTCCGGCACGCCGGGAGCGACCCGGTCGAGCTGCGGGTGGTCCGCACCAACGCCCTGCTGTTCGAGGTCACCGACGACGAGCCAGCCCTGCCGGCCATGGTGAGCGCCGCGCCCGACGACGAGTCCGGCCGTGGACTGCGGGTGGTCAGCCGGCTCGCCCGCGAGTGGGGCGCCAGCGCCAGCGGCCACCGCAAGACGGTCTGGTTCGAGCAGGCGCTCACGGAACGGTAGTAAGGGGGGCGTGCCGTTGTCAGCGCGCCCCCTCGCAGCTCCGTATATCTCGTGAAGGTGGCTCCAGGCCTCTTGCCCTGTCCCCGATCACCACGATATTCCGATCACGGAACCGACCCGTGGGGAGATCGTATGAACGTCTCGGACAACTACCGCAGCGCCTGGGAGAGTTACTGGAGCGCCACCTCCGAGGCCCGGGGCGAGGCCATATGGGACTCCGACCCCTCCCTCGGCGCCGCACCGCACGCCGAACTGCTCCTGCCGTACGCCGACCCGGGCCGCACCGTGGTCGACCTCGGCTGCGGCAACGGCACCCAGACCCGCTACCTCGCCACCCGCTTCGCCCGCGCGGTCGGCGTCGACCTCTCGCACGCGGCGGTCGCCCACGCCCGCCGCGCCTCGGGCGGTGACGGGCCCGAGTTCCAGCAGCTCGACCTCACCGACACCGACGCCGTACGCGCCCTGCACGACCGGCTCGGCGACAGCAACGTCTATATGCGGGCCGTCATCCACCAGAGCGAACCGGCCGCACGCCCCGCGGTCGCCGCCGCCGTCGCCACGCTCCTCGGCACCGAGGGCCGTGCCTTCGTCGTGGAGCTGACCTCCGGCTCCCGGGACGTCCTCAAGCGCGCCGCCTCCCAGCCGGGCGGTCCGGGACCCAAGCTCCAGCGTGTCTTCAAGCACGGCCTGAAGCCCGCCGACGCCGACGACGAGGAGATCCCCCGGCTGCTCGGGGAGGCCGGCCTGGCCGTCCTGGACAGCGGAGAGACGGTCCTGCCCCAGACGGAGCACCTCCTGGACGGCACCCGCATCGACCTACCCGCCCGGTGGTTCGTACTCGCCGCCAAGTAAGGAGTTCCGCGTACCGGCCCGGGGTCGTGGTGCCGGTGGGGTGGGGCGCGTAACGTGAGCCGGCATGAAGATCCTCATCAGTGCGGACATGGAGGGGGCGACCGGTGTCACCTGGCCGGCGGACGTGCTGCCGGGGACGCCGGAGTGGCAGCGGTGCCGGTCGATGTTCACCTCGGACGTGAACGCCGCCGCCCAGGGCTTCTTCGACGGCGGCGCCGACCAGGTGCTCGTCAACGAGGCGCACTCGACCATGCGGAACCTGCTGCTGGAACACCTCGACGAGCGGATCGAGATGCTCACCGGACGGCACAAGGCGCTGTCCATGGTGGAGGGCGTCCAGCACGGGGACGTCGACGGCATCGCGTTCGTCGGCTACCACGCGGGCGCCGGCATGGAGGGCGTCCTCGCCCACACCTACCTCGCCAACCAGATCACCGGGGTCTGGCTGGACGACGTCCGCGCCAGCGAGGGGCTCCTCAACGCCCGCGTCGTCGCCGAGTACGGCGTCCCGGTCGTCCTGGTCACCGGCGACGACATCGCCTGCGAGGACGCCCTCGGCTATGCGCCCGAGGCGCTGAAGGTCGCCGTGAAGGACCATGTCTCGCGGTACGCGGCCGTCTGCCGCACCCCGGCCCGTACCGCCGCCGACATCCGCGCCGCCGCCAAGGAGGCCGCACGGCTCGCCGTCCGGTACGAGCCCGTGCACGGCGGCCCGCACACCGTCGCGGTGGAGTTCGACGCCGAGCATCTGGCGATGGCCGCAACCGTCGTCCCCGGTGTGCTGCGGACCGGGGAGCGCAAGGTGGCGTACGGCAGTCCGACCATGTACGAGGCCATTCGCACGTTCAAGGCGGTCACCACGATCGCCTCCGCCGCCGTGGAGGAGCAGTATGGCTGACCAGCAGGCCCTGGACGAGGTGGTCGAGTTCACCTCCGGCCTGATCCGGATCGACACCACCAACCGCGGCGGCGGCGACTGCCGGGAGCGGCCGGCCGCCGAGTACGCCGCCGAACGGCTGGCCGGCGCCGGCCTGGAACCGCTGCTGCTGGAGCGCACCCCGGGCCGTACCAACGTGGTCGCCCGGATCGAGGGCACCGACCCGTCCGCCGACGCGCTGCTGGTCCACGGCCATCTCGACGTGGTTCCGGCCGAGGCCGCCGACTGGAGCGTGCACCCCTTCTCCGGGGAGGTCCAGGGCGGCGTGGTGTGGGGGCGGGGCGCCGTCGACATGAAGAACATGGACGCGATGATCCTGGCGGTCGTCCGCTCCTGGGCCCGGCAGGGGGTACGGCCCCGCCGCGATCTCGTCATCGCCTTCACCGCGGACGAGGAGGCCAGCGCCGAGGACGGCTCCGGCTTCCTCGCCGACCACCACCCCGAACTCTTCGAGGGCTGCACCGAGGGCGTCAGCGAGTCGGGCGCCTTCACCTTCCACGACGGCGCCGGCCGGCAGATCTATCCGATCGCCGCGGGGGAGCGGGGCACCGGCTGGCTGAGGCTCACCGCCCGCGGCCGCGCCGGACACGGCTCCAAGGTCAACGAGGAGAACGCGGTGACCCGGCTCGCCGCCGCCGTCACCCGCATCGGCGAGCACCGGTGGCCGTCCCGGCTCACCCCGACGGTGCGGGCCGCCCTCGCCGAACTCGCCGCCCTCTACGGCATCGACGCCGACCTCACCGACCCGGACCTGCTGCTGGACAAGCTCGGCCCGGCCGCCCAGCTGGTGGAGGCGACCGTCCGCAACAGCGCCAACCCGACCATGCTGGCGGCCGGTTACAAGGTCAACGTCATTCCGGGCGAGGCGGTCGCCCATGTCGACGGGCGGTTCCTCGCCGGTACCGAGAAGGAGTTCCGCGCCACCCTGGACGAGCTGACCGGCCCCGACATCAGCTGGGAGTTCATCCACCGGGAGGTCGCCCTCCAGGCACCGGTGGACACGCCGACCTTCGCCCGGATGCGGGCCGCCGTCAAGGAGTTCGCGCTCGAGGGACACGTCGTGCCGTACTGCATGCCGGGCGGCACCGACGCCAAGCAGTTCTCCCGGCTCGGCATCACCGGCTACGGCTTCACCCCGCTGAAGCTGCCCGAGGACCTCGACTACCAGGCGCTGTTCCACGGGGTGGACGAGCGCGTACCGGTGGCGGCACTGGAGTTCGGCGTGCGGGTCCTCGACCGCTTCCTGCGCACCGCCTAGCCACGGAGGACCGCCGGATGACCGAGGCGCCGTACGGATCCTGGCCGTCGCCCGTCGACGCGGCCCTGGCCGCCGCGCACGACGGCCGGCCCGAGTGGGTCGGCTTCGTCGGCGACGAGGTGTGGTGGACCGAGCCCCGGCCCGCCGAGGGCGGCCGCCGGGCCCTGGTCCGGCGCCGCGCCGACGGACAGGCGGAAACGGTACTGCCCACGCCGTGGAACGTGCGCGGCCGCGTCATGGAGTACGGCGGCCGGCCCTGGACCGCGGTGTCGCGCGACGGGCATCCGCTCGTCGTCTTCGCGCACTTCGCCGACCGGCGGCTCTACCGGTACGAGCCGGGCGGCGAGCCCCGCCCGCTGACCCCGGTGTCCGCGGTGGGCGGCGGGCTGCGCTGGGCGGAGCCGCGGGTGGACCTCGCGCGCGGCGAGGTGTGGTGTGTGCTGGAGGAGTTCACCGGGGACGGCCCGGGTGACGTACGACGGGTCCTGGCCGCCGTACCGCTGGACGGCTCGGCCGCCGAGGACCGCCGCGCCGTACGCGAACTCGCCCCGGCGCGGCACCGGTTCGTCACCGGGCCGCGGCTGTCGCCGGACGGCCGGCGCGCCGCCTGGCTGGGCTGGGACCATCCGCGGATGCCGTGGGACGGCACGGACCTGCTCGTCGCCGAGGTGACGGACGGGGGCACGCTGGAGCGGGTGCGCACCGTCGCCGGCGGACCGGACGAAGCCGTCGCCCAGGTCGAGTGGTCGTACCCGGACGGCGCCCTGCTGTACACCAGTGACCGCGGCGGCTGGTGGAACCTCTACCGCGACGGCACCCCGCTGTGCCCCCGCGAGGAGGAGTTCGGCGGGCCGCTGTGGCAGCTCGGCCTTCAGTGGTTCGCGCCGCTGGAGAACGGGCTGATCGCGGTCGTCCACGGCCGGGGGCCGGCCGTGCTCGGGATACTGGACCCGGCATCGGGCGAGGTCGTCGACGCCGCCGGGCCGTGGACCGAGTTCGCGCCCACCCTCGCCACGCACGGCGACCGGGTGGCCGCCGTCGGGGCGAGCCCGCGCAGCGGCTACGAGGTCGTGGAGCTGGACACCGCCACCGGCCGGGCCCGCCCCGTCGGCGCCCGCCACCGCGACCCCGTCGACCCCGCCTACTACCCCGAGCCGCGCGTCCGCACCTTCCCGGGGCCCGGCGGCCGCCCGGTGCACGCCCAGGTCTATCCGCCGCACCACCCGGAGTACTCCGCCCCGGACGGCGAGCTGCCGCCCTATGTCATCTGGGTGCACGGCGGTCCCACCGACCGGGCGCCGCTCGTGCTGGACCTGGCGATCGCCTGCTTCACCTCCCGCGGCATCGGTGTCGCCGAGGTGAACTACGGCGGCTCCACCGGATACGGCCGGGCCTACCGCGAGCGGCTGCGCGGGCAGTGGGGCGTGGCCGACGTCCAGGACTGCGCGGCCGTCGCCCGTGCCCTCGCCGAGGAGGGCACCGCCGACCCCGCCCGGCTCGCGATCCGGGGCGGCAGCGCGGGCGGCTGGACCGCCGCCGCCTCCCTGACCACCACCGACGTCTACGCCTGCGGCACCATCCGCTACCCGGTCCTGGACCTGGCCACCTGGGGGCCGCAGGACACCCACGACTTCGAGTCCCACTACCTCGAGTCGCTGGTCGGCCCGTTCGCCGAGGTGCCACAGCGGTACGCCGAGCGCTCGCCGACCCGCCACGCCCACCGGCTCACCGCGCCGTTCCTGCTGCTCCAGGGCCTGGACGACGCGGTCTGTCCGCCCGCCCAGTGCGAACGCTTCCTCGCCCGCCTCGGCGGCCGGGGCGTGCCGCACGCCTACCTCACCTTCGCGGGGGAGGGGCACGGCTTCCGGCGGGCCGAGACCACCGTGCGCGCGCTGGAGGCCGAGCTGTCGCTGTACGCTCAGGTGTTCGGACTGGACATGCCCGGTGTCCCGAGGACGGAGCTGCACACGTGAAGGAACTCCAGCGCCCCCGGCGCCTGGCCCCGGGCGCCCGGGTCGCCGTGGTCGCGCCCAGTGGGCCGGTGCCCGAGGAGCGGCTCCAGCTCGGGCTCGACGTGCTGCGCGGCTGGGACCTGGACCCGGTCGTGGCCCCCCATGTCCTGGACCGGCACGACGGGCTGCGCTATCTGGCGGGCCGGGACGCCGACCGCGCCGCCGACTTCCAGCGGGCCTGGTGCGACCCGTCCGTCGCCGCCGTGCTGTGCGCCCGCGGCGGCTACGGCGCCCAGCGCATGGTCGACCTGCTCGACTGGGACGCGCTGCGCGCCGCCGGACCCAAGGTGCTGGTCGGCTTCAGCGACGTCACCGCCCTGCACCAGGCCTTCGCCACCCGCCTCGGCCTGGTCACCCTGCACGGCCCGGTGGCCGCCGGGATCGACTTCGTCAAGAGCGCCCGCGCCCAGGACCACCTCAGGGCCACCCTCTTCCACCCGGAGACCGTGCAGTCCGTGGCCACCACCGGCACGGCCCTGGTGCCCGGCCGGGCCCGTGGTGTCACCCTCGGCGGCTGCCTCAGCCTGCTCGCCACCGACCTCGGCACCCCGTTCGCCCGGCCCGGCGCCCGCGGCGGACTGCTGCTGATCGAGGACGTGGGCGAACGGCCGTACGCCGTCGACCGGTTGCTGACCCAGCTGCTGCGCACCGGCTGGCTCGACGGGGTCACCGGGATCGGACTCGGCTCCTGGCACGGCTGCGGGCCGTACGAGGAGCTGCGCCCCGTCCTCGCCGACCGGCTCGCCGGGCTCGGCGTCCCGGTCCTGGAGCAGATGGGCTTCGGGCACGGCGCGGACGCGCTCACCGTCCCCTTCGGCGTGGCGGCCGAACTCGACGCCGACGCGGGCACCTTGACCCTGGACACGCCCGCGCTGCGCTGACCGGCGGCAGGACCGTAGGCTGACCGCATGCCGCACACCGCACCCCACTACCTCGCCGAGGGCCCGCGGGTGGCCATCCGCCACTTCACCCTCGCCGACGGGCCCGAGTTCACCGCGCGGGTCCAGGAGAGCAAGGACCTGCACCGGCCGTGGCTGTTCCCGCCGGACACCGAGCAGGCCTACGCCGACTACGCCGGCCGGCTGATCGAGGACCCGGGCCGGGCCGGTTTCCTGGTGTGCGAGAAGGACAGTGGCGACATCGCCGGATACATCAACATCAACAACATCGTGCGGGGCGCCTTCCAGTGCGGCGCCCTCGGCTACGGCGCCTTCGCCCACGCCGCCGGGCGGGGCCTGATGCGCGAGGGCCTCGACCTGGTGATCGGGTACGCCTTCGGCCCGCTCGGACTGCACCGGCTGGAGATCAACGTCCAGCCCGAGAACACCGCCTCGATCGCCCTCGCCCGCGGCGCCGGATTCCGCAACGAGGGCTTCTCGCCCAGGATGCTCTACATCGACGGGGCCTGGCGCGACCACGAACGCTGGGCGCTCACCCAGGAGATGCGCACCCCCCGCTGAGCCCGCCGGGCACCCTTTGCGCAATCCTGACCGGCAGCGCCCCTGGCCGACTCGCCGGCCGCCCGGTTCCCTGGTCGTCGTGACGAGGATCCGACGTGAGGAACTGACGCTGCCCGCCGCACCGCTGGGCCCCGACAACCCCCTTCCCGCACTGCGCCCCCTCGACGAGGTGCACCGCACCGACGACCGTGACCGCGACCGGGCCGGTCCGCTGCGCCACGCACCGCTGCGCAGCCTGCTCCCGGTCCGGGTCCGCGACGGCTACGACCGGCACCGCGAGCCGCGCACCCTCGATGCGCTGGTGATCGAGAACGACCGGCTGCGCGCCACCGTCCTGCCGGGCCTGGGCGGCCGCGTCGTCTCCCTGCTCCACCTGCCCACCGGACGCGAACTCCTCTACCGCAACCCGGTGTTCCAGCCGGCGAACTTCGCCCTCAACGGCGCCTGGTACTCCGGCGGCATCGAGTGGAACATCGGCGTCACCGGCCACACCACCCTGTCCTGCGCACCCCTGCACGCCGCCCGGGTCGCCGCCCCCGACGGCGGGGAGATGCTGCGGCTGTGGGAGTGGGAGCGGCTGCGCGACCTGCCCTTCCAGGTCGACCTCTGGCTCCCCGACGGCTCCGACTTCCTGTACGCCGCCGTCCGCATCCGCAACCCGCACGAGCACCCGGTGCCCGCCTCCTGGTGGTCCAACACCGCAGTCCCCGAGGAGCGCCGCATCCTCGCCCCCGCCGAGGAGGCCTGGTCCTACGGCTACGAACGCCGTCTGCGCCGCGTCCCCGTCCCCGTCCACGACGGCATCGACCGCTCCCACCCGCTCGACAGCCCCTACGCCGCCGACTACTTCTACGACATCCCCGACAGCCGCCGCCGCTGGATCGCCGCTCTCGACGCCGACGGCCACGGCCTGGTGCAGACCTCCACCGACCTGCTGCGCGGCCGCAAGCTCTTCGTCTGGGGCAGCGGCCCGGGCGGACGCCGCTGGCAGGACTGGCTCACCGCCCCGGGCACCGGCGGCTACTGCGAGATCCAGGCCGGCCTCGCCCCCACTCAGCTGGAGTACGTCCGCCTCGACGCCGAGAGCGAGCTGTCCTGGCTGGAGGCGTACGGCCCGCTCGACGCACCCGTCGAGGGGGAGTGGACCGGGGCCGTCCGGGGCGTGGCGGAGCGGCTGGAGTCGGCACTGCCCCGCGCCCGGACCGAGCAGGCGTACGCGGCCTGGCTGCCGTACGCCGACACCGAACCCGGCGAACACCTCGCCACCGGCTCCGGCTGGGGCGCGCTGGAGGTGCTGCGCGCCGGATGGAAGCTGCCCGGCACCCCCTTCGCCGAGTCCACCCTCGGCCCCGCCCAGGAACCCTGGCTGACGCTGCTGCGCACCGGCTGCCTGCCCGAGCCGCGCCGGGCAGGGCCGCCCGGCGAGACCCTGGTCGCCCCGCACTGGCGGGACATGCTGGAGACCGCGCCCGCCACCCCGCACACCGAGTACCACCTCGGCATCGCCCAGTGGCACGCCGGCGACCGCGCCCAGGCGGTGCGTAGCTGGGAGCGCGCCCTCCCGCTCGCGCCCGCGCGCTGGCCCGGCTTGCGCTGCCTGGCCGTCGCCGACCGGGAGTCCGGCCACCACGAGCGCGCCGCCGACCGCTACCGGGACGCCTTCGACGACCTGTGCCGCTCCCTGGCCGCGGCCCCGGGTGACGACGACGGGATCCGGACCGCCGCCCTCGCCGCCCTCGCCGCACTCGGCCGGGAGACCCTCGACGCCCTGCTCCGCGCCCGCCGCACGGCCGAGGCCCGGGCGGTGTGGGACCGGCTGCCGGCCGCCCTCCGGGGGCGCGGCCGGTTCCGGCTGCTGCTGGCCGAGCTGCTGCTCGCCGAGGGCCGCCCCGCCGAGGCGCGCGCCGTCTTCGACGAGGGCTTCGAGGTCCCCGACCTCCGGGAGGGCGAGGACGCCCTCGGCCGGCTCTGGGCCCGCCTCACCGACGAGCCCCTGCCGGCCCCCTACGACTTCCGGATGCACCCGGACCCGGCGGTCTGACCGGCTCAGGCCCGCTGGTGGTCCACGTACTCGAAGACCGCCCCGTCCGGGTGCACCGCGAGCAGATTGCGGCCCACCGGCGTCGGAACCGGCCCCGCCACCACCTGGGCGCCCAGCTCCGTCAGCAGCCGGTGGGCCTCCTCGACATCCGGTACGGCGATGGTCGCGGCCACCTTGCGCAGCAGCTCCAGTTCCTCCTCGGGCCCGCTCATCAACAGGAACGACCCCACCGCGGCCACCCGCACACCACCGCGCTCGAAGCGCTGGGCTCTGCCGCCCGCGAGCCGCTCGTAGAAGGGGACGGCGGTTTCGAGGTCGTCGACGCAGATGCGCAGCGAGGCGCCCAGAATCTCCATGCGCCCGAGCCTAGTTGGCCCGGCGGCGGGCGTGCAGGGGGCGGGCGTTACCGGGCGTGAACGGCGGGTACCCGCAGGGTATGGACCGTTTGGATCACCTGGAACATCTCGACAAAGCCCTGGTCGACGAGCTGGCGCAGGTGGCACGCGAGACGGTGCGGGACGAGCTGCGCGAGCAGACCCGCAAGCAGCGCCGTACCGCCCTGCTCTACGCCGCGTCCGGCACCGCCGCCCTGTACGCGGGGGCCGCGCTGTCCCTCGCGCTCGGTCTGGCGCTGGCCCTGGGCCTGCCCGGCTGGGCGGCGGCCCTGATCACCGCGGGGATCCTGGGTGTGATCGCCTATGCCCTGCGCAGCGCCGCCCACCCCCATCACCCCAACACGGGCCGCCCCGCCGCCGGGCATGTC
Organism: Streptomyces sp. NPDC127190; assembly: GCF_042672505.1. Lineage (NCBI taxonomy): Bacteria > Bacillati > Actinomycetota > Actinomycetes > Kitasatosporales > Streptomycetaceae > Streptomyces > Streptomyces sp. NPDC127190. The sequence goes on along the minus strand of NZ_JBHXVE010000008.1, from coordinate 177,985 downwards.
GTCGGAGGCACCGCCCCCACCGGCCCGCCGAGCGGCCTGGGCGTCCCCTATCCGCCGATTCCGCAGACCCCGCCGCGGCCCCCGGAGGACCCGGCAGCCCCGCACCACCGGGCCTGAGCGAGGGCGTGAGCGCCTCGGCCGATCGGCGTCAGCCGGTCAGCCGGGGCAGCACCTTCGTCCGGTAGAAGTCGAAGAAGCCGCGCTGGTCCGGCCCGATCTGGTTCACGTACACCCGGTCGAAGCCGGCGTCGGCGAACGCCCGCAGCGCCGAGACGTGCTGCTCGACGTCGTCGCCGCAGACCACGTTCTCCCGCACCGCGTCCTCCGTGACCAGCTCATGCAGCTGCTCGAAGTGGCGCGGTGACGGCAGGATCTGCCCCATCTCGCCGGGCAGCAGCTCGTTGTACCAGAGCCGGTGCACCGTCCGCACACACTCCTCGCGGTCGGTGCCGTAGCAGACCTTCGTGCCGCCGCTGACCGGCTTGGCCCCGCCCCCGCCCTTGCGGAACCGGGTGACCATCTCCTCCTCGGGCGCCATGGTGATGTAGCCGTCGCCCACCCGGGCGGCCAGCGCGGTCGCCTTCGGACCGAAGCCGGAGATGTCGATCGGCACGGGCTCGTCGGGGACGGTGTAGAGGCGGGCGTTCTCCACGGTGTAGTGGGTGCCGCGATGGCTGACCTCCTCGCCGGTGAACAGCCGCCGCATCACCTGGATCGCCTCCTCCAGCATCTCCAGCCGGACGGGCAGCGGGGGCCACCGGTCGCCGAGGATGTGCTCGTTCAGCGCCTCACCGGTGCCGACGCCGAGCCGGAAGCGGCCCTGGGTCAGCACCGCGCTCGTCGCGGCGGCCTGCGCCACCACGGCCGGATGGGTGCGTACGGTCGGGCAGGTCACGGCGGTCTCGATGGGCAGCGACACCGCCTCGGACAGGGCGCCGATCACGGACCACACGAACGCGCTCTGGCCCTGCGCGTCGTTCCACGGGTGGTAGTGGTCGGAGATCCACAGCGCCTGGAAGCCGGCCTGCTCGGCCATCCGGGCCTGCTCGATGAGGTCGGCCGGGCCGTGCTCCTCGCTGGCCAGGAAATAGCCGTACTGGGGCATGGAAAGTACCTCCGCGCGGGCGAAGCTGTGCTTGGTGTGCTCCGGTCCCGGGCCGGGTACCGGGGGCCCGGCGGGCGAAACGCCACGAGCGCGGCCCGCGGGCGCGGACCGGGCGTACGGGTGACCGGCCCGGCGTTTGGGTGCCCCCGCCCCGGTTACGCGGAATGCCTCGGACGAGCCGTGTCCGAGCCGCACCACAGCCATACCGCCGGAGGCGCACCGTGAGCCGACCTCACATCGTGATCGTCGGCGCCGGTTTCGCCGGGTACCGGGCTGCCCGCACCCTGGCCCGGCTCACCCGGAACCGGGCCGACATCACGCTGCTCAACCCCACCGACTACTTCCTGTACCTGCCCCTGCTGCCCCAGGTCGCGGCCGGGGTCCTGGAGGCCCGCCGGGTCACCGTCTCGCTGCCGGGCACGCTGCACCGGGTGCGACTGGTGCTGGGCGAGGCGGACGGGGTGGACCTCGACGGCCGTACGGTGCGGTACACGGACCCCGAGGGCGGCGCCGGCACTCTCCGCTACGACCGGCTGGTGCTGGCCGTCGGCAGTGTGAACAAGCTGCTGCCGATCCCGGGGGTAGCCGAGCACGCGCACGGCTTCCGCGGGCTGCCCGAGGCGCTCTACCTGCGCGATCACGTGACCCGGCAGATCGAACTCGCCGGTGCCTGTGACGACCCGGACGTCCGCGCCGCCCGGTGCACGTTCGTCGTGGTGGGCGCCGGCTACACCGGCACCGAGGTGGCCGCGCACATGCAGCTGCTCACCGACCGGCTGGCCCGCCGGCAGCGGCTGCCGGAGGGCCTGCGGCCGCGCTGGATCCTGCTGGACGTGGCGAAGCGGGTGCTGCCGGAGATGGACGAGCGGCTCTCCCGTACGGCGGACCGGGTGCTGCGGGCGCGCGGGGTCGAGGTCCGCATGGGCACGTCGGTGCAGGAGGCCACGCACGACGGGGTGCGGCTCACCGACGGCCGGGCCGTCGCCTCCCGGACCCTGGTGTGGTGCGTCGGCGTGCGGCCCGACCCGCTGGTCGAGGCGGTCGGGCAGCCGCTGGAGCGCGGACGGCTGGTCGTCGACGAGCATCTGCGGGTGCCCGGCCGGTCCGAGGTGTTCGCCTGCGGTGACGCGGCCGCCGTACCCGATCCGCGGGCCCCGGGGAAGTTCACCCCGATGACCGCCCAGCACGCCTGGCGGCAGGGCCGGGTGGCCGGCGAGAACGTGGCCGCCTCGCTGGGCCTCGGCCGGCGCCGGCGCCCCTACCGCCACCGGGAGCTGGGCTTCGCCGTCGACCTCGGCGGCATGCGGGCCGCCGCCGATCCGTTCGGCGTGCCGCTGTCCGGGCCGGCCGCCGGCCTGGTCACCCGCGCCTACCACCTGGCGGCGCTGCCGGGCAACCGTGTCCGGGTCGCGGCCGACTGGCTGCTGGACGCCGTACTGCCCCGCCAGGGTGTCCAGTTGGGCCTCGTCCGCGCCTGGTCGGTGCCGCTGGACACCGCCTCCCCGGAGCTCGCCCGGATCCCGGGCGGGCCCACCGATCGACCGGCCGGCACTCCTGCCGGGCGCCATCCCGACGACTTCGTGCAACGAGACCGAGGAGACCGATGAAGACCGACGAACTCGCCGCCCTGGGACAGCAGCTGCGCGTGGACAGCGTGCGGGCGTCCGCCGCCGCGGGCTCGGGCCACCCCACGTCCTCGATGTCCGCGGCCGACCTGCTCGCCGTGCTGCTCGCCCACCATCTGCGCTACGACTTCGAACGCCCCGACCACCCCGCCAACGACCGCTTCGTCCTGTCCAAGGGACACGCCTCGCCGCTGCTGTACGCCGCGTACAAGGCGGCCGGCGCCATCGAGGACGGCGAGCTGGTCACCTTCCGCAAGCTCGGCAGCCGGCTGGAGGGGCACCCCACGCCCCGCCGGCTGCCGTGGGTGGAGACCGCCACCGGCTCGCTCGGACAGGGCCTGCCGGTCGGGGTCGGCATCGCCCTCGCCGGCAAGCGGCTGGAGCGCAACGGCCACCGGGTGTGGGTGCTGTGCGGGGACAGCGAGCTGGCCGAGGGCTCGGTCTGGGAGGCCGCCGAACACGCCGGGTACGAGCGGCTCGACAACCTGGTCGCGATCGTCGACGTCAACCGGCTCGGACAGCGCGGGCCCACCCGGCACGGCCACGACCTGGACGCCTACGCCCGCCGCTTCCAGGCCTTCGACTGGCACACGATCGAGGTCGACGGCCACGACGTCGACGCGATCGACCGGGCGTACGGGGAGGCGCTGTCCACGGCCGGGCAGCCCACGGTCATCCTCGCCCGCACCCTCAAGGGCAAGGGCGTCGCCGCCGTCGAGGACCGCGAGGGCCACCACGGCAGGCCGCTGCCGGACGCCGACGAGGCCGTCGCCGAACTCGGCGGCCGGCGCCAGGTGCGCTTCCGGGTCGGCGAACCGCCCGCCGCCGCCGTACTGCGCGACCTGACCACCGAGGTCCTCCGGCTGCCCCGCTACGACACCGGCGACGAGGTCGCCACCCGGGACGCCTTCGGCACCGCCCTCGCCGCGCTCGGCGCCGCCCGCGGTGACGTCGTCGCGCTGGACGGCGAGGTCGGCGACTCCACCCGCACCGAGGAGTTCGCCAAGGCCCACCCGGACCGCTTCTTCGAGTGCTACATCGCCGAGCAGCAGCTGGTCGCCTCGGCCGTCGGCATGGCCACCCGCGGCTGGGTGCCGTACGCCGCCACCTTCGCGGCCTTCCTCACCCGCGCCCACGACTTCGTGCGGATGGCGTCCATCAGCGGCGCCGGCATCAACCTGGTCGGCTCGCACGCCGGGGTCGCCATCGGCCAGGACGGGCCCTCGCAGATGGGCCTGGAGGACCTGGCGATGTTCCGGTCCGTGCACGGCTCGACCGTGCTCTACCCGTGCGACGCCAACCAGACCGCCCGGCTGGTCGCCGCCATGGCCGGCCTCGACGGCATCCGCTATCTGCGCACCTCGCGCGGCAAGACCCCGGTGATCTACGGCCCCGACGAGGAGTTCCCGGTCGGCGGCAGCAGGACGCTGCGCAGCGGCGAGCAGGACCGGCTGACGATCGTCGCGGCCGGGGTCACCGTGTTCGAGGCGCTGGCCGCGGCCGACCGGCTCGCCGCGGACGGCATCCCGGTCCGGGTCGTCGACCTGTACTCGGTCAAGCCCGTGGACGCGGCCACGCTGCACCGGGCCGCCGAGGAGACCGGCTGCCTGCTCACCGTGGAGGACCACCACCCCGAGGGCGGCATCGGCGACGCCGTTGCGGAGGCCTTCGCCGACGGCCGGCCCGTGCCCCGGCTGGTCCGGCTCGGCGTACGCACCATGCCGGGCTCGGCCGCGCCCGACGAACAGCTGCACGCGGCCGGGATCGACGCCGCCGGTATCGCGGCGGCCGCGAAGCTGCTGGTCGAGGAGGCGATCGTGCGGTGAGCGGCGGTGCCGCACGGCACATCCGGGCGGGCCGCCGCACGGTCGCGATCCAGCGGCCCGGCAAGGTCCTCTTCCCGGCCGGCGCCGGCGCGCCCGAGTACACCAAGGGCGACCTCGCCGACTACTACCGGTCCGTCGCCCGGTATCTGCTGCCCCACGTGCGGGGCCGCCCGCTGATGCTGGAGCGGTACCCGGACGGGGTCGGCGGGCAGCGGTTCATGCAGAAGCACACCCCCGAGCACTACCCGGACTGGATCACCCGGGCCGAGGTGGCCAAGGAGGGCGGCACCGTCACCCATGTCGTCTGCGACGACACCGCCACCCTCCTCTACCTCGCCGACCAGGCCTGCCTCAGCCTGCACCGGTGGCTGTCCCGCACCGACCGGGCCCACGGCCCCGACCACCCCGACCGGCTGGTCCTGGACCTGGACCCGCCGGTCGAGGACTTCGCGCCTGTCCGCGAGGCCGCCCACTGGCTGCACGAGCTGCTGGACGACCTGGGACTGCCCGCCGCCCCGATGACCACCGGCTCGCGCGGAGTGCACCTCGTCGTCCCGCTCGACGGCCGTCACCATGTCGACGAGGTACGGCGGTTCGCCCGCGACCTCGCCGAGTTCGCCGTGTCCCGCCACCCCGACCGGCTCACCACCGCCGCCCGCAAGGACGACCGCGGCGACCGTCTCTACCTCGATGTCCAGCGCAACGCCTACGCCCAGACCGCCGTCGCCCCCTACACCGTCCGCGCCCGCCCCGGCGCCCCCGTCGCCGTGCCCCTGTCCTGGGAGCAACTGGACGACCCCGGCCTGGACGCGCGCCGCTGGACCATCGCCGACGCCGCCGACCAGGCCCGCAGCGGACCCTGGGACGGACTCGCCAGCCGCGGCCGCGCCCTGGGACCGGCCCGGCGCCGCCTCACCGAGATGCGGCACTGAAGGTTTGGCCAAGGGATGAACGGCCACTCGCAGGGAGAGGTGCCATGTCGAACACAGATCACACGGATAAGCCACAGAGTTCACAGAAAACCCAGAAGTCACGGGAGGTGCACGGCACCCCGGACAGTGGCGCGGACGCCCCACGGCCGGAGCCGATGGAGGTACTGCGCCAGGCCCGCACCCAGCTCGCCGAACTCACCGGATACGCCCCCGAGTCGGTGTCCGCCTTCGAGCAGACCGACGACGGGTGGGCGGTGGAGGTGGAGGTGCTGGAACTCGCCCGGGTCCCCGACACGATGAGCCTGATGGCGAGCTACCAGGTCGAGCTGGACCCGCAGGGTCGGCTCACCGGCTACCGCCGGGTGAGCCGCTACGAGCGCGGGCGGGCCGACGCACGACGGTCCGGCGGCCGCTAGGCCGCCGCCCGAAACCAACCAAGAGGAGGAACGGCCGCATGACCGTTGTCCCGGCACAGCAGTCCGGCGGCGCAGGCGGCACGAGTGGCCTGTACGACGTACTGGAGCTGGTGCTCGACCGCGGGCTCGTCATCGATGCGTTCGTACGCGTGTCCCTGGTCGGCATCGAGATTCTGAAGATCGACGTACGGGTCGTCGTGGCCAGCGTCGACACCTATCTGCGCTTCGCCGAGGCGTGCAACCGCCTCGACCTGGAGGCCGGCCCGAACAAGTCCCCCGGACTGCCCGAGATCGTCGGTGAGATCACCGAGGACGGCGCCCGCGGCAAGGCCAAGGGTGCGCTGTCCGGCGCCGCGCAGACCGTCTCCGACGCCTTCAAGCAGGCCCGCGGCGAGGCGGAGGAAGAATCCCGGCCGCGGCCGCGCAAGGCACCGACCCGCCGGAAGGAGGAGCAGGAGTGAGCACCTACGTCTACGGCATCACCGCGCGGTCGCACCCGCCACTCTCCGAGGGGATGACCGGTGTGGGCGATCCGCCCCAGCCGGTGCGCACCCTCACCACGGGCGAGCTGGCCGCCGTGGTCAGCGACGCCCCCGAGGGGCTCCGGGCCAGGCGCAGGGATCTGCTCGCCCACCAGAACGTGCTCGCCGCGGCGGGTGCGGCGGGCTGTGTGCTGCCCATGCGGTTCGGCAGCGTCGCCCCCGATGACGACGCCGTCACCGCGGTCCTCGCCGAGCGCGAGGAGCACTACCAAGAACGCCTCGCGGCCCTGGACGGCAAGGTGGAGTACAACGTCAAGGCCACCCATGTCGAGGACGCGGTGCTGCACCGGGTGATGGCCGAGAACGCGGACATCCGCGCCCTCGCCGAGGAGAACCGGCGGGCGGGCGGCGGCGGTTACGAGGCCAAGCTCCGCCTCGGCGAAATGGTCGCGGCCGCCGTCAAGGCCCAGGAGAGCGAGGACGCCGCCGAGGTGATCGCCCTGCTGGAGCCGGCCGCCGCCGCGGTCAGCGCGGGCCCCGAGTCCACCGGCTGGCTGCTCAACGTGTCCTTCCTGGTGCCCCGGGACGGCGCCACCGAGTTCCTGGCCGCCGTGGAGCGGGTCCGGGACAGTCATCCGCACCTCGACCTGCGGGCCAACGGTCCGCTGCCGCCGTACAGCTTCGTGGACCCCGGCCCGGCCCAGCCCGCGAGCAGCACGGCCGATGCCGGCAGCGGAGCGCGATAGCGGCCGGGGCGCGGTCGGAAGGAGGCCCCCGTGGGACTGATCGGCGAGGTGCTGCTGCTGCCGTTCGCGCCGGTACGCGGCACCGGATGGGTGGTCCGGCAGCTGCTCCGGGAGGCGGAACGGATCTATTACGACCCCGCCACCGTGCGGGCCGAGCTCGCCCGGCTGGAAGAGCGGCTGGAGGCGGGTGAGATCACCGAGGAGGAGTTCGAGCGGTGCGAGGACGAACTGCTCGACCGGCTGGAGATCGCGCTTGGCTCCGGCCACCCCACAGGCGACGGGATGTGACATGAACCGAACGGCACTGGGCCTCGCGGTAGGGGCCGGATACTTCCTGGGACGGACGAAGAAACTCAAGATGGCCCTCGCGGTCGGATCCCTGGTCGCCGGGAAGAAGCTCAACCTCAGTCCGAAGATGCTCGCGGACCTGGCGAGCCAGCAACTGAAGAACAACCCGCAGTTCAAGGAGATCGGAGACCAGATACGCCAGGACCTGCGAGGGGCCGGCAAGGCCGCCTCCGGGGCCCTGGCGGAGCGGCAGATGAACGCGCTCGCCGACCGCCTGCACAACCGCACCTCCCAGCTGCGCGACGGCCTGGCCGGGGCGGCGCCCGGCACCGGTTCCGCCGAGTCCGACGACGAGGAGCCGGAGGGCGAGGAGCCGCGGGAAGAGGCCCAAGGCGACGAGGACTCCGACGAGGGCTCGTCGCGCCGCGAGGGCGGTGAGAAGGCCGACCGGCGGGGCGACGCGCCGCGCAAGAAGGCGGCCGAGACGGCGCGCGACAAGAAGGCGACGGCGAAGGCCCCCGCCAGGAAGGCCCCCGCCGGGAAGGCGACGGCGAAGAAGACGGCCGCGGCCCGCAAGAAGGCCGCGAAGAAGACGGCCGCCGCGGGCGGCGCCGCCCCCCGGGGGGGCGGGGGGGCGGGGTCGGGGGGGGCCGGGCCCAAACCCCCGGGGAGAGTGGGGGCCCGGAGG
>NZ_JBHXVE010000008.1:161748-169867 GCF_042672505.1 Streptomyces sp. NPDC127190 | reverse complement strand
CCCCCCCCCCGGGGGGGGCCCCCCCGCCCCCCGGCGCGGGGGGCGGCGGGGGCCGCCCCCCGGGGGGGCTCCTCGGGGCAGTCGAAGGGCGGCGATGACCGATGACCGAGGCTGTCGGATCCGCCACGTCCGCGGCCGGCAAGGCCAGGGACGCGGCCGAGGAGAACCCGCTGGCCGGCCTCGCCCACAGCGAGGCAGCCGACCGGCTCAAGGCGGAGGCCCAGGACTTCCTGGCCGCCCAGGCCACGAAGATGCTCACCGGCCTCGGCCGCAAGCTCGGCGAGACCACGGGCAAGCTCAACGACATCGCCGAAGGCAAGAGCCCTGGATTCGCGGGGCTCGCGCTCGACGGCGGGCGCAAGCTCGCCGAGGGCAAGGGGCCGCTGCGTACCGCCCTGGAACTGGGCGGCTCCCGTGTCAAGGAGAACGTGATGAACGCCGTCAAAGGCCTGGGTGGGAGCAAGGGCAAGAAGGGCGGCGCGGGCAAGAAGCCGACCGTCATCATGGAGTCCATCGACGTGGGCGTACCGCTGCGCACCGCCTACGACCAGTGGACGCAGTACAAGGACTTCAGCGGCTTCGCCAAGGGCGTGAAGAGCGCGAGCCGCTCCGACGACACCCACTCCGACTGGCAGGCGAAGATCTTCCTGTCCAGCCGCAGCTGGAAGGCGCAGACCACCGAACAGATACCCGACTACCGCATCCAGTGGACGTCGGAGGGCGCCAAGGGCACCACCAAGGGCGTGGTCTCCTTCCATCGGCTGGAGGAGAACCTCACCCGGGTCCTGCTGGTCATCGAGTACTACCCGACCGGTCTGTTCGAGAAGACCGGCAATATCTGGCGCGCCCAGGGCCGCCGGGTCAGGCTGGACCTGAAGAACTTCGCCCGCTTCATCACCCTCAAGGGCGAGGCGGAGGACGCCTGGCGCGGTGAGATCCGCGACGGCGAGGTGGTGCGGAGCCACGAGGACGCCCTGGCCGAGGAGGAGCAGGAGAAGGAGCAGCGGGACGACGAGGGCGCCGAGGAGCCGCCCGAGGAAGCGGAGGAAGCGGAGGAAGAGGAGGACGGGGGCGAGCCCCGGTACGAGGACGAGGACGAGGAGCCCTACGAGGACGAGGCCGAGGAGGGTGAGGAGCCCGAGGAGGAGTACGAGGAGGACGAAGCGCCCGAAGGCGAGTACGACGAGGAAGAAGAGGAAGAGGAAGAGGAACCCGAGTACGCGGGAGGCGGGAGCCGTCGATGACGACCCCCAGCCGCTTCGGCGACTCCGGCAGCCGCTTCCCCGAGCCCTACGGGCAGGGCGGCGGCGCCAACCTCGCCGACATCCTCGAGCGCGTGCTCGACAAGGGTGTCGTCATCGCGGGCGACATCCGGATCAACCTGCTCGACATCGAACTGCTCACCATCAAACTGCGCCTGATCGTCGCCTCGGTGGACAAGGCCAGGGAGATGGGCATCGACTGGTGGGAGAGCGACCCCGCACTCTCCTCCCGGGCCCGCCGCGACGAGCTGGCCCGGGAGAACGCCGAGCTGAAGGAACGGCTGGCCCGGCTCGAGGAGCTGGAGCCGGGCCGGGCGCCGAAGGAGGAGGCACCATGACCGGACTGCGGTATGTGTATGCCGTCTGCCGCCCCTTCGAAAAGCCTCTGCAATCCCAGCTCAGCGGCATCGGGGGCGCCCCGCCGGCGCTGCTGCGCCACCACGGGCTGGTCGCCGTGGTCAGCACGGTCCCGGAGGCCGACTTCTGCGAGGAGGCGCTCAAGGCCCACCTGGAGGACCTGGACTGGCTGTCCGGGACCGCCCGCGCCCACCAGGGCGTGATCGACGCGCTCACCACGGTCACCACCCCGCTGCCGCTGCGGCTCGCCACCGTCTTCCGGGACGACAGCGCCGTTCGCGTGATGATCGAGGCCCGTGAGAACGACTTCCGGAAGGTTCTCGACCGGCTGGAGGGCCGGGTCGAGTGGGGCGTGAAGCTGTATCTGGAACCCGGGTCGGACGAGTCCGCCGAGCCCGTTTCCGCCGCCGCGGCACGGCCCGCGAGCGGCCGCGACTATCTGCGCCGGCGGCGCGCGCACACCCATGCGCACGAGGAGCGGTGGCAGCGCGCCGAGGCGTTCGCGCACTCCCTGCACCAGCGGCTGTCCGGGCACGCCGAGGACTCCCGGTTGCACCCCCCGCAGAACTCCGCGCTGTCCGCGGCGCCCGGCCGTAATGTGCTGAACGCCGCCTATCTCGTCCCCCGGGCGCATTCCGAGGAATTCGTGGAACTGGTGGACCGCACGAAGGACGAGGAACCGGGAATCCGGGTGGAACTCACCGGCCCCTGGGCCGCCTATTCGTTCACCGGATGGCCGCCCGAGGCCGAAAAGGACGAGGAAACGGGCGAAGAAACGAGCGTGGAAAAGGGCGGGGAAACGCGCGGCGAAACAGGCGCCGAAAGGCGTGAGAAAACGGGGGAGGGGCGGCCGTGACCGTCATCGAGCGCCGTGAGATCGCGCTGGTCGACCTCCTGGACCGGCTGCTGGCCGGCGGAGTCGTCATCACCGGCGACATCACCCTGCGGATCGCGGACGTCGACCTGGTCCGCATCGACCTGAACGCACTGATCAGCTCGGTGAACCGGTCGGTCCCGTCCCCCTTCGAACCGTTCGAACCGTTCGAACCCGAAGCCATCGAGGAGGCCGAGTGACCCCGCCCGACCGGACGCGCCGGCTCGACCTGGAACCCGACACCGTCGAACGGGACCTGGTGAAACTCGTGCTCACGGTCGTGGAACTGCTGCGCCAGCTGATGGAACGGCAGGCCGTGCGCCGGTTCGACACCGGTGAGCTGACCGAGGCGCAGGAGGAGCGGATCGGGCTCACGCTGATGCTCCTGGAGGAGCGGATGACCGAGTTGTGCGACCGCTACGGACTGCGGCCCGAGGACCTCAATCTGGACCTCGGGCCGCTCGGGCCGTTGCTTCCGCGTGACTGAGCTCAGGTCACCATCGGTACCAGCGACCCCTGCCGCCGCTCGCGTCCGTACTGCGCACCAGGAATCCCAGCAGCCAGATGACCAGGACAGCCAGCGCGATCCACCACAGAATCTTTACCGCGAATCCGACGCCGAAGAGAATCAGCGCGAGAAGCAGTACCAGCAGGATGGGAACCATAGTGTGAACCTCCTGCATTCCGGGTTTCCAGAAATTCGCGGTTCAGGCTTCTTTTCGGCACAGAATCTCCCCGTGCAGGACCGCGAACCAGCCGTCCTCGCGCCGCCCCCACTCCCGCCAGGCCTCCGATACGGCCCGCAGCTGCTCCTCCGTGGCATGACCGCCCCGCACGGCCCGCCCGGCGTAGGCGGAGGCCAGGGTGCGGTCCGCCCACAGGCCGCTCCACCAGGCCCGCTCCTCGGCGGTGGCGAAGGTCCAGGTGTCGGTGGTCGCGGTGATCCGGCGCAGCCCGGCGGCCAGCGCCCAGGCCTTCAGCCGCCGCCCGGCGTCCGGCTCGCCGCCGTTGGCCCGGGCCACCCGCTCGTACAGGTCCAGCCAGTCGTCCAGGCCGGGCAGCTCCGGGTACCAGGTCATCGCCGCGTAGTCCGCGTCCCGTACGGCGATGAACCCGCCCGGTCGGGTCACCCGCACCATCTCGCGCAGCGCCTGCACCGGGTCGCCGACATGCTGGAGCACCTGGTGGGCGTGGACCACGCAGAAGGTGTCGTCGGGGTAGTCCAGGGCGTGGACGTCGGCGACCGCGAAGTCGACGTTGGCCAGGCCGCGCTCGGCGGCGGTGGCGCGGGCCTGCTCCAGGACGTCCGGCGCCCGGTCGACACCGGTGACGTGCCCGTCCGGGACCAGCTCCGCCAGGTCCGCGGTGATCGTGCCCGGGCCGCAGCCGATGTCCAGGATCTTCATATGGGGCTTGATCGAGCCGAGCAGATAGCCCGCCGAGTTGGCGGCGGTCCGCCAGGTGTGCGAACGCAGCACCGACTCGTGGTGGCCGTGCGTGTAGACGGCGGTCTCCTGTGCTTTCGGCATGACGCTGCCCCCTTGTCGTCGTACCGGCCGCAGCGGCCGGCGATACGGATCACCGTACGCGCCCATGCCGAATGGTGAGACTCCCGTTTCGTCATGCGGACTGACAGAGCGTCAGTTCGGGGTGGACGGGCCGTCAGAACCGCGTGCGCAGCGGGCGGTAGACCGTCAGGGCCTCCGGCAGCTTCTCCACCGTGACCTCGCCCGACACCGCCGTCACCTCGCCGTCGTAGGCCAGTGGCGTGCCCGGCGCGACGCCCGACAGCCGGAGCCGGTTCACCTGCACCGCGGAATGCGCCGGAGACCGGGTGAGCGGGCCCGCCAGGGCCGCGGCGAGCAGCCGCAGCGCCGGCCGCCGGCCGCCGTGCACCACCCGCACGTCCAGCAGCCCGTCCGCCAGATCCGTACGGCGGCCCGGCGCCAGCCCCACCCGGTGGTAGACGCCGTTGCCGACGAACAGCAGCCACAGCGCCCGGCGTTCGTCCCCCACCTCCACTTGCAGCGGCCGCCGGTGCGCGCGCAGCACCCGCAGCGCGCCCAGCACCCCGGCCGGCCAGCCACCGATCCGGGACGACCAGGTGTCCCGCTCGCGCACCAGCTCCGGATACACGCCGAGGCTCAGCGTGTTCAGGAACAGCCCCTCCGTGCCGTCGCAGACGAACCGGCCCGCGTCCACCCGGACCGCCTCCCCGTGCCGTACCGCCCGGGCCAGCGCCCGCTCGTCCTCCACCGTCAGGTCGTGCGCGAAGTGGTTGAGGGTGCCGCCGGGCAGCACCGCCAGCGGCAGACCGTGCCGCAGCGCGACCAGGGCCGCCGCGTTCACGGTGCCGTCGCCGCCGCACACCCCCAGTACCCGGGCCCGCGCCGCCGCGTCCGCCAGCGCGGCCCCGACGTCCTCGGGCGCGCACTCCACGACCTCCGCCCGCGGCAGCGCCGCCCGCAGCGCGCGCACCCGGTCCGCCGTGCCCGAGGCCCGGTTGGCGACCACCACCAGCCCCTCGCCCTCCGGCAGCGCGGGCGCCGCGGAGCGCGGCCGGGCGGGCCGCCGCAGCTGGGTGCGGGTCGGCACCAGCCGCCGTACCAGGAAGGCGGCGCCCACCCCGAGCGCCGCCCCCGCGAGCACATCGCTCGGGAAGTGCACCCCCGTGTACACCCGGGACATCGCCACCGAGAACGCCACCGGCGCCACCGCCGCGCCCCACGCCGGGGACTCCAGCGCGACCCCGCACGCGAAGGCGGCCGCCGACGCGGAGTGCCCGGACGGGAAGGACGTGGTGATCGGCTGCCGCCGCAGCCGCCGTACCAGCGGGACGGGATCGAGCACCGGGCGCGGCCGGCGCACCGACCGCTTGCCGATCGTGTTGATCGTCAGCGAGGCCACGGCCAGCGAGGCCAGCCCCCGCACCGCCGCCCGGCGCGCCCTCGGGGTGCGGCTCCAGGCCATCGCGGCGGCCGTCGCCCCCCACAGCACCCCGTGGTTGGCGCTCCGGCTGAGCCTCGGCAGCACGCGCTCGGCCCCGGGCCAGTGCCAGGCGGCGGCCGACTCGAACAGCTGGGCGTCCAGGCCGAGCAGCCGCTCGCGCAGGGCGTGCCGGCCGGCCTTCGGAACAGTCAGATCCACATCTGGGCTCATGGGGAGCGACTACCCTGAAGTGCCCGTTTCCTGCGTCGGAGGGGACCGTCGGATGCGCCTGCTCCTCGTCCGCCACGGCGAGACCCCGTCCAATGTGCGGGGCCTGCTCGACACCACCGCGCCGGGCCCGGGCCTGACCCCGCTCGGCGAACGGCAGGCCGCCGAGCTGCCCGAGGCCCTCGCGGACGAGGACATCGAGGCCGTCTACGCCTCCCCCCTGATCCGCGCCCGGCTCACCGCCGCCCCGCTGGCCGCCGTCCGCGGCCTGGACGTCCTGGTCCGGGACGGGATCCGCGAGCTGTCCGCCGGCGATCTGGAGAGGGAGCCCGGCGACTCCCCGGGCGGCGAGCTGTTCCTGCGCACGGTGTTCGCGTGGGCGGCCGGCGACACCGCGCTGCGCGTTCCCGGCGGGGAGAGCGGCGAGGAGGCCCTCGCCCGCTACGACGCCGTGATCGCCGAGGCCCACGCGAGCGGCGCCTCGACCGTCGCCATGGTCAGCCACGGCGCCGCCATCCGGGTGTGGACCGCCGCCCGCGCCGGGAACATCGGCGTCTCCTTCGCCGCCGCCCGCCCCCTCGCCAACACCGGCGTGGTGACCCTGGAGGGCACCCCGGCCGACGGCTGGACGGCACTGAGCTGGCAGGGCGCCACCATCGCCCCGACGGGCGAGCCGGGGCCCACGGGCGAACCACTGCGACCCTGACCGCCGCCCCCCGACCCCCTAACCCGTTTGCCTCCGTCCCCGGTCACCCCGGAGAATTCCGCCCCATGGGACACCTGGAAGCCGCGCATCTCGAGTACCACCTCCCCGACGGGAGGACCCTCCTCGGAGATGTGTCCTTCCGGGTCGGCGAGGGCACCGCCGTCGCCCTCGTCGGACCCAACGGCGCCGGCAAGACCACCCTGCTGCGGCTGATCTCCGGGGAGCTGAAGCCGCACGGCGGCACCGTCACCGTCAGCGGTGGCCTCGGCGTGATGCGGCAGTTCGTCGGTTCCGTACGGGACGAGACGACCGTACGCGACCTGCTCGTCTCGGTCGCCCCGCCCGGGATCCGCGCCGCGGCCGAGGCCGTGGACGCCGCCGAGCACGCGATCATGACGGTCGACGACGAGGCCGCCCAGCTGCGCTACGCCCAGGCACTCTCCGACTGGGCCGAGGTACGCGGCTACGAGGCCGAGACGCTGTGGGACATGTGCACCACGGCCGCGCTCGGCATGCCGTACGAGCGCGCCCAGTGGCGGCAGGTGCGCACCCTGTCCGGCGGCGAGCAGAAGCGGCTCGTGCTGGAGGCCCTGCTGCGCGGCACCGACGAGGTGCTGCTGCTCGACGAGCCGGACAACTACCTCGACGTCCCCGGCAAGCGCTGGCTGGAGGAACAGCTCCAAACCACCCGCAAGACCGTCCTGTTCGTCTCCCACGACCGGGAGCTCCTCGACCGCGCCGCGCAGCGCATCGTCTCCGTCGAGCCCGGCCCGGCCGGCGCCGACGCCTGGGTGCACGGCGGCGGCTTCGCCACCTACCACGAGGCCCGCCGCGAACGCTTCGCCCGCTTCGAGGAGCTGCGCCGCCGCTGGGACGAGAAACACGCCCAGCTGAAGAAGCTCGTCGTCAACCTCCGCCAGGCCGCCGCCGTCAGCCACGAGATGGCCTCCCGGTACGCGGCCGCCCAGACCAGGCTGCGCAAGTTCGAGGAGGCCGGTCCGCCGCCCGAGCCGCCGCGCGAGCAGGACATCACCATGCGCCTGAAGGGCGGCCGCACCGGCGTCCGCGCCGTCACCTGCGCCGGACTCGGCCTGACCGGCCTGATGCACCCCTTCGACCTGGAGGTCTTCTACGGCGAACGGGTCGCCGTCCTCGGCTCCAACGGCTCGGGCAAGTCGCACTTCCTGCGCCTGCTCGCGGGGGAGGACGTCGCCCACACCGGACAGTGGAAGCTCGGCGCCCGGGTCGTCCCCGGCCACTTCGCGCAGACCCACGCCCATCCCGAGCTGGCCGGCCGCACGCTGCTCGACATCCTCTGGAAGGAACACGCCCAGGACCGGGGCGCGGCCATGTCCCGGCTGCGCCGCTACGAACTCACCCAGCAGGCCGAGCAGAGCTTCGACCGGCTGTCCGGCGGTCAGCAGGCCCGCTTCCAGATCCTCCTGCTGGAGCTGGCCGGCGCCACCGCCCTGCTGCTGGACGAGCCCACCGACAACCTCGACCTGGAATCCGCCGAGGCGCTCCAGGAAGGCCTGGAGGCCTTCGAGGGCACGGTCCTCGCCGTCACCCACGACCGCTGGTTCGCCCGCTCCTTCGACCGCTTCCTCGTCTTCGGCAGCGACGGCCGCGTCCGCGAGACCCCCGAACCGGTCTGGGACGAACGCCGGGTGGAGCGGGTCCGGTAGGACAGAAGAACCAACGCGGGGTGGGGGGGGGCCGCCCCGCCCCCCCCCCCCCCCCCCCGCGCCCCCACACACCCCCCCC
>NZ_JBHXVE010000008.1:160024-161738 GCF_042672505.1 Streptomyces sp. NPDC127190 | reverse complement strand
GCCCGCCCGCGGCCCGGCGGGGTGGTGGGGCGCGTGCGTGGGGGTGTTGGTGTGGCGGGTAGGGACGGTGCCGGGGGGGGGGGCCCCGGCGCGGCCGCCCCCCCCCCCCCACCCCGCTCCCGGCGCCTCACTTCCAGCGCAGCAGCGCACCCAGCCCGCCGGCCGGCACCTCGTCCCCGGTCTCGTCCAGCACCGGCGTCAGCGACACCACCGGAGCGCCCGTCACCACGGCCGACCGGACCAGCGCGTCATCGGCGCGGGCCGGCCACGCCTGCCGCTCACCGAGGTTCCGCAACTCGCTGCGCCGGGCGGCCAGCTGGTCCGGATCCTCACCGATCCACACCTCACGGCCGGCGTCCGGCGCGTCCGGGCGGATCAGCAGCTCCGCGAGCCGGTGCTCCCGCGCCGCCTCGATCAGCCCCGGCACGCCCTCCACGGCCGCCGCTCGCGCCTGCGCCTTCGGCGCCCGGGCCGCCCGGTACCGCTCCACCTCGGCCAGCAGCCGCTCCCGCACATGCCGGGCGCGGATCTCCGCGACCTCCTCGGGCAGCAGGCGGCTGCCCATGCCGTGCGCCGTTTCGACGGCACGGTCCTGGAGCTGCTGGGGCAGCTGCTCGTGCACCGAGCGGCACTCCCGCTCCTCCCCGCAGAGGATCAGCAGATCGGCGCCGGTCTCCTCCTGACAGGCCGCCAGCGCCCCGGCGATCTCGCGGGCGTTGTGCTCCCAGGTGTTCTCGACCTTCAGCTGGAAGTGCCGCTCCGACCAGTCGGACGCCTTCGACCGGTGCATCGGCCACTGCCGACCGGTCACCTGCCCGGCCTGCTCGTGCAGCAGCGTGCTGCGCAGCTCGAGGACCGCGCCCGTGCGGTCGATGTAGGCCACCAGCGACACCGGATCCTCACCGGCCAGGTCCAGCAGCGGCGTCACCCGGGGCAGCGTGCCCCAGTACGCCTCACTGTCCTGCGGTCCCGAGGTCAGCGGCACCTCCAGGACCACCTCGCCGTCCCGGGCGAACACGGCCCTGCCGTACGGCTCGGGCGCGTGCCGCAGCCGCTCGGCGGCCTCGAACACCGCCCGGCAGGTGGCCTCGTCCGCTCCCTGCGCGGCCAGCTCCCGGGCCACCGACTGGGCGATCAGATGGCGCCGCTGCTGCTGGTCCTCGGTGTGCAGGGAGGTGTCCACATATGCGGAGGCCCACGCCCCCGGATGTTCGTACAGTGGATTCAAGAACCCTAGCTCCATGGATTCCTCCCGGACATCGCTCGGAGGCATTGCATGCCGGGCGGGTACCCGGACCGCAGACACGAACACGACGAGCGGGGAACACCATGACCGGAGTCGAGCCCAGCCGACTGGACGACCAGCAGCTCATGAAGGAGCTGGAGACGATCCACCGCACACGCCACGACACCCTCCTCTACGGCTCGAACGACGCGCTGCGCGCCCACAACGAGCGCATGGCCCAGCTGGAGGGCGAGTACCTGCGCCGCAACCCGCGCCGCCTGGTCAGCGCGGGCCGCACCCGCGAGGGCGCCCGGGAGCGCGGCTGCGCAGAGGCGGCGGCTCCGGGCACGTCCGGTACCTGACCGGCGCCCGGACAGGGGGGGGGGGGGGGGGCGGGGGGGGGGGCGGGGGGGGCGGGGGGGGGGGGGGGCGGCCGGCGCCAGGGCGGGGGGGGTCCTCTCCTAACTCCGGAGCGGGCGCGCCTACGAG
>NZ_JBHXVE010000008.1:107716-160014 GCF_042672505.1 Streptomyces sp. NPDC127190 | reverse complement strand
GGGCCGGGGGGGGGGGGGCGGCCCGGGGGGGGGGCGCGGGGCCCGGCCGGCTCCCCGCCGGGCCCCGGGAGGGGCGGCGGGGGCGGCCCGGGCGGGCCCGCCCCCCCCCGCGCGGTAGGTCCGTCAGCCGGGCTCTCCGGCGAAGACATGCAGGAACGCGTCGCAGAACGCCTTCAGATCGTCCGGCTTACGGCTGGTCACCAGCTGGTTGGAGCCGTGGTCGCAGATCTTGACCCGCTCGTCCACCCAGGTGCCGCCCGCGTTGCGGATGTCCGTGCGCAGGCTGGGCCACGAGGTCAGCACCCGGCCCCGTACGACGTCCGCCTCCACCAGCGTCCACGGGGCGTGGCAGATCGCCGCGACCGGCCGGCCTCCCTCGAAGAAGTCCCGGACGAAGGCGACGGCCTTCTCGTCCATCCGCAGGAAGTCCGGATTGGCCACCCCGCCCGGCAGCACCAGCCCGCCGAACGAGCCCGCCGAGGTCTCGCCCACCACCTCGTCCACGGGGAACGTGTCCGCCTTGTCCAGATGGTCGAACGCCTGGATCTCCCCGGCCTTCGTCGACACCAGCACCGGTTCGTGCCCGGCGTCGGAGGCCGCCTTCCACGGCTCGGTCAGCTCCACCTGCTCGACGCCCTCGGGCGCCACCAGAAACGCGATACGCACGATTCTCCGCCTCCTTTCACCGGTTCCGTTTCCTCGCCCGCGCCGCCCGCCGGCAGCGCAGCAGCTCCTCGCCGTACGGCAGCAGCACACACGCGCCGATCGCCAGGCCGATCCCCGCCAGATATCCGGGGGACAGCGGCCGCCGGCGGCGGACCAGACGCCACGCGTCCGGGTCGCCGCGCCCGCCCCGCAGCAGTGACCGCACCTGGTCGGAGTGCAGGCACATCAGCGAGGCCAGCCCGCCGAACGGCAGCGACTCCAGAAAGCTGTGGATGTGCTGCTCGACCGGCCGCACCTCGCGGTCGCTGTCCACGGCCGTGCGTACGTCCCACAGCGCGGTCGCCTCGTGCACCGCGGCCGCGCCGAGCTGCACGGCCAGCAGCAGCGGGTTCACCTCGTAGCGCAGGGTCAGCGCGATGGGCAGGCCGACCTCCGCCATCATCAGCGAGTGGATCAGGGACTCCTTCGTCCCCGCCGTGTCCTCGATCCGGGTCCGCCGGTGCATCGCCCAGTCGGCGAGCCCCGGCACGAACCAGCCGGGCAGCAGCCCGTAGAGCAGAAACCGCGTGGTGACATCACCGACGTCCACGGTCGTGCCGCGCGCGATGTCCGCCGCCTGGTCTCGGCTCATGCGCCGCCCACCAGCGCCTCGGCCAGCTGGCTCACCGTGTCGAAGCGGTCCCCGTGCGGCAGCCGGGCCACCCCGTCGACCAGGGCGCCGGGCGCGTTGCCCCGGCGCAGCGACCGGGCCAGATCCCCGGCCCGGGCCGGGAACGCGTGCCGGCTCAGGTGCCGGGCCAGCTCCAGTCGCGTCCGCTCCAGCGACGCCGGTGCGCCCAGTCCGCCCACCGGTCCGCTGGTCACCTCCGGGTCGTCGTCGGCGGCCGGCTCCACGTCGTGCCACTCCTCGACCCGCGTCGGATGCCCGGACCGCAGCATGCCCCGCAGCTCGTGCTTCATCTCGTCGTCCCGGTGGACGTTCAACCGGTCACTGCCTCGCTGCATGTCCTCCTCCAAGAGGGTCGAAGATCCGCATCGTGGCCACCGATCGGCTCGGTGCGCACACGCGTACCCGTCCAGACAGCCGCATAACAGCCCGTCCCCGACGAGTGCCGGGCGCGGATACGGGAGCCCGCGCACCGGCTGCGAGCAGCTACGATGCGCGGGTGAACACCTACTGGCACGTCGCCCTTCCGCCGCTCGGCGCCTGAGGGCGCAGGCAGCGACGACCGGCTTCCGGCCCCGACCGGCCCCACCGGGCGGTCAGGGGTTCCTGTCGTGCGCCCGTTTCGATGCGAAGTCCCGAAACGCCGTGACGACAGAAGGCCACGACCGTGACCATGCCGGACCACACCACCCTCACCACTGCTGCCGCGCCCGCCGCAACGCGCCCGCGCCGTTCCCGCCCCCGCCTCCTCGGCGGACCCGCACCGATCCTCGCCTCGGCCGTGCTGTGGGGCACGACCGGGACCGCGGGCTCCCTGGCGCCGGCCGGCGCACCGGCCGCGGCCATCGGCTGCGCCGGGCTCGCGCTCAGCGGGCTGCTGCTGCTCCTCACCGCCCGCGGCGCCCGCTCGCTGCCGGCCGCCTGCACCCGCGCCGAGCGCCGGCTGCTCGTCGTGGGCGCCCTCGCGGTGGCCGGGTATCCCGTCACCTTCTACCCGGCGGTCGCCCGCACCGGGGTGGCCGTGGCCACCGTGATCGCACTGGGCAGCGCACCGGTCTTCACCGGCCTGCTGTGCTGGCTCACCGGCCGGTCCCGGCCGACCGCACGCTGGACCGGCGCCACCGCGGCCGCCGTCCTCGGCTGCACCCTTCTGGTGCTGGGCCCCACCCTCAGCGGTGCCACAGCCCCGACGGACCTCGTCGGCATCGCGCTCGCCGCGGGCGCCGGGCTGTCCTACGCCGGCTACTCGCTGATCGCCGGCACCCTCATCACCCGCGGACACCCGTCCGGCGCGGTCATGGGCGTGCTCTTCGGCGCGGCCGGGCTGCTCTGCGTCCCGCTCGTCCTGGCCGCCGGCCCGCACTGGCTCGGCACCGTCCGGGGCGCCGCGGTGGCGGGCTACCTGGCCCTGTTCAGCGGCTTCCTGGCCTACCGGCTCTTCGGACACGGGCTGCGCCGCACCCCGGCGTCGGTCGCGACGACACTGACCCTGGCCGAGCCCGCCGTGGCCGCGGTCCTGGGCGTCACCGTCCTCGGCGAGACCCTGCCCGCCGCCTCCTGGTGCGGGCTGGCCGTCCTCGCCCTCGGCCTGACCGCCCTGACGCTTCCCGGCCGTCGCGGCTAGGGTCTCCGCCCGGGTTCCTGCCGGTGCCGCGTGGTGTACGAGCGCCACGCGCTAGTGCTTGTCGCGGCCCGGCAGGAACTCCTGCATCTTCGCCTTCAGCCCCTGCTTGATGACCGAGCCACGGTCCGCGTCGCCCTTCAGGATGGACGCGGCCGTCGCCTCCATCTGCTCCCAGGTGGCGTGCGGCGGAATCGGGGGTACGGCGGGATCGGTGAGGAACTCGATCACGGCCGGCCCGTCGGCGGCCAGCGCCGCCCGCCAGCCCGCCTCGACGTCCTCGGGCTTCTCCACCCGCACCCCGGTCAGCCCCAGCGACCGCGCGAAGGCCGCGTACTGCACGTCCGGGATCTCCTGCGAGGGCAGGAAGGAGGGAGCACCCTCCATCGCCCGCATCTCCCAGGTCACCTGGTTCAGATCGCGGTTGTTCCACACGCCCACCACCAGCCGCGGATCCGACCAGCGGTCCTGGTACTTCGCCGCGGTGATCATCTCCGCCAGCCCGTTCATCTGCATCGCGCCATCGCCGACCAGCGCGACCACCGGACGGTCCGGGTGCGCGAACTTCGCCCCGATCGCGTACGGCACCCCCGGCCCCATCGTCGCCAGCGTCCCCGACAGCGAACCGCGCATGCCGGGCCGCATGGTGATGTGCCGGGCGTACCAGTTCGCCACCGAGCCCGAGTCCGAGGTCAGGATCGCGTCGTCCGGCAGCAGCGGGTCCAGCGCCCGGGCGACGTACTCCGGGTTGATCGGGTCCGCGGACAGCCCGGCCCGCCGCTCCATCGTCTCGTGCCAGCGCCGTACGTTCGCGCACACCGTGTCGTACCACTCGCGCCCGCCCCGGTCGGCGTTCAGCAGCGGGATCAGCCGCCGCAGCGTCGCCCGGGCGTCGCCGACCAGGTTCACCTCGTACGGATACCGCATGCCGATCATGTGCGGGTCGATGTCGATCTGCACCCCGCGCGCCTTGCCGAACTCCGGCATGAACTGCGTGTACGGGAAGGACGAACCGATGGTCAGCAGGGTGTCGCAGTCCCGCATCAGCTCGTACGACGGCCGGCTGCCCAGCAGTCCGATCGGCCCGGTGACGTACGGCAGCTCGTCACTGAGCACGTCCTTGCCGAGCAGCGCCTTCGCGACGCCCGCGCCGAGCAGCTCGGCGATCTCCTGCACCTCCGCGACCGCGCCGGCCGCGCCCTGCCCGACGAGGATCGCCACCTTGTCGCCCGCGTTCAGCACGTCCGCCGCGCGGCGCAGCGCATCGTCCGTCGGCGTGGCCGTGTACTCGCTCATGCCCAGGCTGGAGGGCACCATCTTGAACGCGTGCGTCGGCGGCGAGTAGTCCAGCTCCTGCACATCGCCGGGGATGATCAGCGCCGTCGGGGAGCGCCGCGCGTAGGCCGTGCGGATCGCCCGGTCCAGCACGTTCGGCAGCTGCTCGGGCACCGTCACGGTCTCCACGAAGTCCGAGGCGACGTCCTTGTACAGCGTGTGCAGGTCGACTTCCTGCTGGTAGGAGCCGCCCATCGCGGTCCGGTTCGTCTGGCCGACGATCGCCAGCACCGGCACATGGTCCAGCTTGGCGTCGTACAGCCCGTTCAGCAGATGGATGGCGCCCGGCCCTGAGGTCGCCGCGCACACCCCGATACGGCCGCTGAACTTCGCGAACCCGACCGCCTCGAAGGCGGACATCTCCTCGTGCCGGGACTGGATGAACCGGGGCTTGTCCTCGGCCCGGCCCCAGGCGGCGAGCAGCCCGTTGATGCCGTCGCCGGGATAGCCGAAGACCTGCTCCACGCCCCAGGCGCGCAGCCGCTCCAGAATGTGGTCGGAGACCTTGGTGCTCATCGAGGGGACCTCCCCGTGCATGCGGAACGGACGATCCGGTCAGCGGATACCGAGTCACCTGGGCGGCGGCCGGAAAACCTCCGGGAGGCGGCGGGCGGTCCCGCTGTCACCCGGCCGGCCGCGTCTGTCCCGCGAATGGGCTCCGGCCGCGCGCGGTACGCCGCCCGCCGGGCTGTGATGGCAGCGAGGGCACACGCGCCGCGCAACCGCCGTACCGCCGTCCGCCCCTCGTTGTCCGTCACCGCTCGCCGAGGAGCCCGCCGATGCGCAGCACCGCCCGCGCCCTGTCCGTCGCCCTCGCCGTGGGCGCCTCGCTCGCCATAGCCGGGCCCGCCGCCGGTGCGGACCTTGCCGCCGAGGCCGGCCCCGGCGCTATCTCCCTCACCTGCGATTCCGTGGGCGACCCGGCGGGCGGCGGCGCGGACACCGCGTCCGGCGTCGACGGTGCCTGCCCCGCCGCCCCCGGCAAGGCCGCCCAGCCCTGGAGCGCCCGCCCCGAACCGTCCGGCCACGGCGACGCCCCGGGGAACGCTCGCGGCGACACCCCTGGTGACACTCACGGTGACACCCATGCCGACCCCCACGGGGACACCCGCCCCCTCCTCCCCGAGTACGACGACCACGGCTGCCGTGAGCCGCGCACCGACGACGGCTGCGCCCCGGCCGCGGTGCAGCACGGAGTCGGGGCCGGAACCGGAGGCAGCCTCGGCGGCTCGGTCCCCGCGCTGGTGGCCGGCGGCATCCTCGTCGCCGGGGCCGGCGCGGGAGCCGCCTACCGGCTGCGGGGCCGCCTGCGGCGCACCGGCGGGCCGGGGCGGGCATGACCCGGCGGACCACGGACCACGCACCGCGGCACACGCCGGACCGCCCACGGAAAAC
The DNA here is from genome assembly GCF_042672505.1 of Streptomyces sp. NPDC127190. NCBI lineage: Bacteria > Bacillati > Actinomycetota > Actinomycetes > Kitasatosporales > Streptomycetaceae > Streptomyces > Streptomyces sp. NPDC127190. The sequence continues at coordinate 154,330 of NZ_JBHXVE010000008.1, read as the reverse complement.
CGCATCACACCAACCGCAGAACACGGACCGCGGAACACAGAACACGGAACGCACTACGCGGAACACGGAATACACCGAACGGTAGGCGGTAGACGGTAGAGCAACACGGACTGCGCGGAGGCGGACATGCGGCGGACGGACCCCGAGGACCACGGACCCGTCCGCTACGGCCCACCCCTGCCCGGCGACGGCCTCCCCGTGCTCCCCGAACTCTCCGCCGTCCTCGCCGCGGCCGCGCACCGCACCGACGCCCAGCCCGTCGGCGGCGCCCCCGCCCTGCTGGAGGCGGCCTGCGGCTACTGGACCCGGCGCGGCCTGCCCAGCATCCCCGACCAGGTGGCCGCCGGCCCCGGCGCCCCGGCGCTGCTGCTCGCGCTGACCGCCGCACTCGCCGGCGACGGCGCCGACGTTCTCGTGCCCCGCCCCTGCGCCGCCTGGTGGGCTCCCTACGCCAGGCTCCTCGGCCGGCCCGTCTTCCATGTGCCCACGCCCGCCGAGAGCGGCGGCGTCCCCGACCCGTACGCCCTGCTGGAGACCGTCCGCCGGGTCCGCGCGGAGGGCGGTGACCCGCGGCTGCTGGTGCTGTCGGTCGCCGACGACCCCACCGCCACCGTCGCCCCGCCCGAACTGCTGCACGAGACCGTCGAGGCCGCCGCGGACGAGGGCCTGTACCTGGTCAGCGACGAGACCTGGCGGGACACCGTGCACGCCCCCCGCGAGACCGTGCTGCTCAGCCCCGCCGAGATGCGGCCCGACCGGGTCGTCGTCGTCACCGACCTGGCCGGCGCCCTGCTGCCGCCCGGCTGGCCCGCCGCCGTGGCCCGCTTCCCCGCCACCGACACCGGACGGCACCTCCACGCGCGCGTGCTCGACATCCTCACCGCGCTCGGCGCACGGATCGCCGCCCCGCTCGCCGCGGCCGCCGGCTACGCCCTCGACGAACCCGAACCCCTCTTCGCCCGCCGCGAGGCCACCGTACGGCTGCACGCGCGGGTGGCCGCCGCCGCGCACGCCGCGGTCGTGGCCGGCGGGGCGCGGGCCCGGCCGCCGCAGGCCGGGCGCCACCTCTACGCCGACCTCGGCCCGCTGCGCGAGGTGCTCGCGGACCGCGGCGTCGGCGACGCACAGGAGCTGGAGGACCTCCTCACCGCCCGGCTGGGCATGCCCGCGCCCGGCGGCCACCGCTTCGGCGACGACCTCGGCGCGCTGCGCGTACGCCTCGCCACCGGGCCCCTGCTGGGCGGCACGGACGAGGAACGCGCGGAATGCCTCACGTCACCCGAGCCGTTGGAACTGCCCCATGTGCACCGCGCATTGATCTCCTTGAGGTCTGTCTTCGACGATCTCCGCGACGACGCTTAAGCGATGGGAGCCTCCTCGATGACGCAGCAGACGCAAGAGCCCGGACCGGCCCGGATGGCTCCCACCGCCTCCCTGCCCGGCGCGCCGGCTCCCCTGGCGGCCCCCTTCCCCCCGCTGGCCGAACCCCGCCCGCTCGGCGAACACCGCGTGTGGCCCCGCACCTTCCACGACCGGCTCACCGCCCCCCTGCCCGGCCTGAAGGCCCTGGCCCGGTTCGCCCGCGAGGGCGCCGTACGCCCCCGCCCCGACGGCCTCGCCGACATCTCCCGGCTGCCGTACGCCCCCGCCGCGCTGCCCCGCGTCGGCACCCGCGGCCTCGCCGTGACCTGGGCCGGACACGCCAGCTGGATCGTGCGCATCGGCGGGCTCACCGTGCTCACCGACCCCGTCTGGTCCCGTCGGATCCTCGGCACCCCCGCCCGTATCACCCCCGTGGGCGTGCCCTGGGACACCCTGCCCCGGGTCGACGCCGTGGTCATCAGCCACAACCACTACGACCACCTGGACGCCCCCACCCTGCGCCGGCTCCCGCGCGACACGCCCGTGTTCGTCCCGGCCGGCCTCGGCCGCTGGTTCCTGCGCCGCCGGTTCGGCTGCGTCACCGAGCTGGACTGGTGGGAGGGGGCCGAACTGTCCGGGGTCCGCTTCGACTTCGTCCCCGCCCACCACTGGTCCAAGCGCACCCTGACCGACACCTGCCACAGCCTCTGGGGCGGCTGGGTGCTCACCTCGGCGGAGGGACAGCGCCTCTACTTCGCCGGCGACACCGGATACGGCCACTGGTTCTCCCGCATCGGCCGCCGCTACCCCGGCATCGACCTCGCCCTGATGCCCATCGGCGCCTACGACCCCCGGTGGTGGCTCAGCGACGTCCACTGCGACCCGGAGGAGGCGGTCCGGGCCACCCTCGACCTGGGCGCCCGCCGGATGGCCCCCATGCACTGGGGCACCTTCATCCTCTCGGCCGAGCCGGTCCTGGAACCCCTCACCAGGGTGCGGACGGCCTGGGAGAAGGCGGGACTCGACCGGGAGAACCTGTGGGATCTGCCGGTGGGAGCCTCCGGGGTGCTCGAGTGAGGCGCTACCGCAACCGGCGCACCACACCCGGCGCCGCACTGAACAGCACGGTCAGCCCCACCGCCACCACCACGCCCTCCCAGGGTTCCGGGAACAGCGAACCGCCCAGAACCCCGATCACCTGATAGGTGGCCGCCCACGCCAGACAGGCGACCGCGTTGCCCCGGGAGAACCGCCGCAGCGGCCACTCCGCCAGCAGACAGGCCAGCATCACCGGCACCCGCCCGGCGGGCACCAGCCGGGACAGCACCAGCACCGCGACCCCGTGCTCGGCCAGCCTGGTCCGCGCCTGGTCCAGCCGCTCCTCAGGCGCCCGCGACCGGATCGCCTCCAGCCACCGCGAACCGTTCCTCGACCGCAGCCCCCGCCGCCCCAGCCAGTACAGCGCCGCGTCGCCCAGGAAGGCGGCCAGCGACGCCGTCACGAAGACCAACGCCAGCGAGAACGGCGCCGTCTGATGGAACGCCACCACCGCCGCCGAACTCACCAGCGCCCCCGTCGGCACCACCGGCACCAGCGCGCCGATCAGCACCAGCAGGAACAACGACGGATAGCCGAGCGCCTGTTGCGTCGACTCCGGCGGCACCGGCCGGGCCTCACCCGCGGCCAGGGCTATCGCGGACAGCCAGCTCACCGGGCGAACTCCAGCCGTACGCTCTCCCCGTGCCCGAGCCGGTGCACCGCCACCGACGGCGCGGCCACCGCCGCCAGCCGCACGAACTCGTCACCCGGCGCATGGAACTCGTGCGGCCGGACCGCGTCCATGCCGAGGGGCCAGTACGTCCCGTAGTGCACCGGTACCGCGGCCCGCGGCGCCAGCCGGGCCAGCGCCCGCGCCGCCCGCCCCGCGTCCAGATGCCCCTCGCCGAGATACGGCCCCCAGCCGCCCACCGGCAGCAGCGCCACGTCCACCGGCCCGACCCGCTCGGCCATCGCGTCGAACAGCCCGGTGTCCCCGGCGAAGTAGGTCCGGGCCTCGCCCGTCACCACGTAACCGAGCGCGGGGGAGCGGCGCGGGCCCACCGGCAGCCGCCGCCCGTCGTGCAGGGCCGGCACCACCCGCACCGACACCCCGCCGGCCCGCACCTCGTCCCCGGGGACCACCTCGGTCAGGCGCAGGTGCCGCAGCCGGCGCAGGCCCGGGACCGCCCGTGGTGCGCCCCGGGGCACGAGCAGGCGCGTGCCCGGGGCCAGCGCCGCCAGCGACGGCGGATGCAGATGGTCGGCGTGCAGATGGGAGACGAGCACCAGGTCCGCGCGGCGGGCCTCGGCGGGCGGCACGGCACCGCGGCGGCGGCGCAGATGCGCCAGCCGGCGGGCGAACAGCGGATCGGTGAGCACCCGTGTGTTCGCGTCCTCCACCGTGCAGGTGGCATGGCCCCACCAGGTGATCTCCACCGGCACCCTCTTCGCCCCCTTCGCGCGACTCCCCGAAGCCTACGGGCAGGAGTAGGGTCGGCGGCGAAACCCGGAGGTGAGGGGGACGCCATGGGACAGCCACGGGGTGCCTTCGGCGTGCGCACGCCGGTACGGATCACCACCATCGCCAGCCTCACCCCGCTGGAGCAGCTGGAGGCCGACCCCTTCCTGGTGGACTCCCGCAGCCAGCACGCCATGTGCGCCCGCTGGGCGGCCGAACACGGCTATGTCGTCGCCCGGGAACTTCTCCTCGGCGGGCTGCGTTACGACCATTGCGCACTGTGGGAAGGGGTGCGGCCCGGGGTGGACGTGTTCGTCGCGCCCAGCCTGCGGGTGCTCGAGCGCGCCCTGTCCTCGGTGGAGGCGTTCACCGCCGAGTGCGCACGGCGCGGGGTGCGCGTGGAGACGGTGGGGCGGGCCGAACCGTCGTACGACGCCCAGATGAAGGCGCGGGTGCACCGCCGCCTGTCCATGCCGACGGCCGGGTACGACGGACGCTGACCCGGGGGCCCGGCCCGCGGTTCCGGCCGTGTGACAAGGTGGGGGGCGGCCCCGAATCGGTCGAGCGGGGCCGGGATGCGAGGGGTGCGGGGCGTGCGGGGTGTGCGATGGCGGCGGGTCGTCGGTCAGGTCGGGCGCAGTGTCGCCGTATGGGCGGTGTCCACCCTCACCATGCTGGTCCTCGCCGCGGCCCTGCCCGACTTCCAGCTCCAGTCCGCCGACGGTGACAGCGCCACCCGCATCGCCGTCACGGCCGCCTGCGGCGCGGGGGCGTTCGGCGTCCTGTCGGCCGTGGTGTGGCCGCTGCTGGTGCGGCTGCTGCTGCTCGTCCCGGCCCTCGTCCTCGGCCTGCTGGTCTTCTTCCTCAACGGCTCCCTGCTGCTGCTCGCCCTGCGCATCAACCCCTCCGGCCGGGGCGCGGCCGCCCCGGAGACCGCCGTCATCGTGGCCGCCGTGATGTCCGCCGTCGCCTCGGCCACCGGCGCCGCCCTCGCCGTCCGGGACGACGAGGCCTACCGGCGCCGGCTGCACCGCCTCGCCGCCCGCCGCCGCAGACCGGGCCCGGGCTGCCCCGCGACGCCCGGCCTGCTCGTCGTCCAGCTCGACGGGGTCGGTCACGACGTCCTCACCGGGGCCGTCCGCACGGGGCTGATGCCCACGGTCGCCCGCTGGCTGGCGGCGGAGCAGCCGGACACCGAGGACGGTGCGCGGGCGGCCGCCGACCGCACCCCGCCGACGCACCTCCTCACCCCCTGGCGCACCGACTGGTCCAGCCAGACCGGCGCCAGCCAGCTCGGCATCCTGCACGGCAGCACCTTCGACGTGCCGGCCTTCCGCTGGTACGAGAAGGACCGGGGCGAGGTGATGGTGTGCAACCGGCCCGCGAGCGCCATCGAGTTGCAGCGCCGCGCCGTGCTGCGCACCGGTGACGGCGGACTGCTCGCCGTCGACGGCGCCAGCCGCGGCAACCTGTTCAGCGGCGGCGCCGGCGAACAGGCCCTCGTGCTGTCCATCGCGGTCCGCCGCCGAGACCGGGAGAACCGTTCCCGCGCCGGCTACTTCGCCTACTTCTCCGACCCGGCCAACGCCGTCCGCACCGCCCTGTCCTTCGTCGCCGAGGTGGCCCGGGAGACCGGCCAGTCCGTCCGCGCCCGCCTTTGCCGGCAGCGCCCACGGGTGAGCCGCGGCGGCCTCTACCCCCTGGTCCGCGCCTTCGCCACCGTCGTGGAACGCGATGTCGTCGTCGCCGCGGTGATGGGCGACATGCTCGCCGGCCGTACCGCCGTCTACGCCGACCTCGTCGCCTACGACGAGGTGGCCCACCACTCCGGCCCGCACAGCCGCGACGCCGAGAAGGTCCTCCAGCGCCTCGACCGGTCCCTCGCCCTCCTCGAACGGGTCGCCGAACACGCCCCGCGCCCCTACCGGATCGTGGTCCTCTCCGACCACGGGCAGAGCCCCGGCGAAACCTTCCGCTCCCGCTACGGCCTCACCCTCGGCGACCTCGTCCGGGCCGGCTGCGGACTGCCCGTACCGCGCCGGGCGGAACGCACACACAGCGGCGCCGAGGCCCGGGCCGCCGTCCGGGCCGCCCTGGGCCGGCCCGTGGAGGAGCACCGCGAGCAGCACCGGCCCGCCCGCGGCACCGAGCCGATCGTGCTCGCCTCCGGCAACCTCGGACTGGTCGCCTTCCCGGACGTGCCCCACCGCATGACCAAAGAGGAGATCGACGCCCGCCATCCCGCCCTGCTCGGCACCCTCGCCGACCACCCGGGCATCGGCTTCCTGCTGGTGCGCAGCGCCGAGCACGACGGCCTGGTGCTCGGCGCGCACGGCGTCCAGATCCCGCTGGCCGACCTCGACACCGACCCCGGCCCGCTGGCCCGCTTCGGCCCCGGCGCGGCCGACGCCGTCCGCCGCACCCACAGCTTCCCGCACACCGCCGACATCATGGTCAACTCCGCCTACGACCCCGCCGACGGCGAAGTCCTCGCCTTCGAGGAGCAGATCGGCTCCCACGGCGGGCTGGGCGGCGCCCAGTCCCGGCCGTTCCTGCTGTCGCCGCTGACACTGTCCGCACCGGCCGACGACGGGGCGGAACCGGTCGGCGCCGAGGCGGTGCACCGCATCCTGCGCCGCTGGCTGGCCGAGCTGAACGGCCCCCAGGTCCCGCTCGGCACGGCCGCCGAGGAGGAACGGGCCGCCTGAAGCCGGGCCGCTTCGCGCGCCGTTCACCGCGCGGAGTGACGGTCTTCGGCCTGCGCGGAGCGCGGATGTGATCGGATAGGGCACGGAAGACCCGCACAACGCGACTTCACGTGAAAGGAACCAACGTGGCCACCACGCGCACCGCGCACACCGAATGGGAAGGCAACCTGCTCGAGGGGAACGGCGTCGTCACCTTCGACTCCTCCGGCATCGGCTCGCAGCCGGTGTCGTGGCCGTCGCGCGCCGAGCAGGCGAACGGCAAGACCAGCCCCGAGGAGCTGATCGCCGCCGCCCACTCCAGCTGCTTCTCCATGGCCCTCTCGCACGGCCTGGCCGGCGCCGGCACCCCGCCCACCCGGCTGGAGACCAAGGCCGACGTCACCTTCCAGCCCGGTGAGGGCATCACCGGCATCCACCTCACCGTGCGCGGCGAGGTGCCCGGCCTGGACGCGGAGGGCTTCGCCTCGGCCGCCGAGGACGCCAAGAAGAACTGCCCGGTCAGCCAGGCCCTGGCCGGTACGACCATCACCCTGACGGCCGAGCTGGCCTGACGCCCGCGCGCCGCCGGATGCCGCGTCCCCGCCGGGGGGCGCGGCATCGCCGTTCCTGGGCACCCGTGCATTGACAAGGCCGTACGCACGTCCTGTGCTGGAGGTGCGCCCGGGTGGAAGGGGACGGATCATGGCACGAGCGGTCGGGATCGATCTCGGGACGACGAACTCGGTGGTGGCCGTCCTGGAGGGCGGCGAGCCCACGGTCGTCGCCAACGCCGAGGGCGCGCGCACCACCCCCTCCGTGGTGGCGTTCGCGAAGAACGGCGAGGTACTGGTCGGCGAGGTCGCCAAGCGGCAGGCCGTGACCAACGTGGAGCGCACCGCCCGCTCGGTGAAACGGCACATGGGCGACGCGGCCTGGCGCTTCCCCGAGCAGGGCTCGGTGGACGGCACCCGGTTCCGCGCCCAGGAGCTGTCCGCGCGGGTGTTGCAGAAGCTGAAGCGGGACGCGGAGGCCTACCTCGGCGAGGACGTCACGGACGCGGTGATCACCGTACCGGCGTACTTCGACGACACCCAGCGGCAGGCGACCAAGGAGGCCGGCGAGATCGCGGGCCTGAAGGTGCTGCGGATCATCAACGAGCCGACCGCCGCCGCCCTCGCCTACGGCCTGGACCGCGGCGAGGAGCAGACGGTCCTCGTCTTCGACCTGGGCGGCGGCACCTTCGACGTGTCCCTGCTGGAGATCGGCGAGGGCGTCATCGAGGTCAAGGCCACCAACGGCGACACCCACCTGGGCGGCGACGACTGGGACCAGCGGATCGTGGAGCACCTGGTGCAGCGGTTCAAGGGGCAGTACGGCATCGATCTCGCCGCCGACAAGATGGCGGTGCAGCGGCTCCGGGAGGCCGCCGAGAAGGCCAAGATCGAGCTGTCCTCCTCCACCGAGACCTCGATCAACCTGCCCTACATCACCGCGTCCGCCGAGGGCCCGCTGCACCTGGACGAGAAGCTCACCCGTGCCCAGTTCCAGGAGCTGACCGCCGACCTGCTGGAGCGCTGCACGACCCCCTTCCACCAGGCGGTCCGGGACGCCGGGGTGCAGCTGTCCGCGATCGACCACGTCATCCTGGTCGGCGGCTCCACCCGGATGCCCGCCGTCACCGACCTGGTCCGCGACCTCACCGGCAAGGACCCGCACAAGGGCGTCAACCCCGACGAGGTCGTCGCCGTCGGCGCCGCTCTCCAGGCGGGCGTGCTGCGCGGCGACGTCAAGGACGTCCTGCTGCTGGACGTCACCCCGCTGTCCCTGGGCATCGAGACCAAGGGCGGCATCATGACCAAGCTGATCGAGCGCAACACCACGATCCCCACCCGCCGCTCGGAGATCTTCACCACCGCCGAGGACAACCAGCCCTCCGTCGCCATCCAGGTCTACCAGGGCGAACGTGAGATCGCCGCCTACAACAAGAAGCTCGGCGTCTTCGACCTCACCGGGCTGCCGCCCGCCCCGCGCGGCGTCCCGCAGATCGAGGTCGCGTTCGACATCGACGCCAACGGCATCATGCACGTCTCCGCCAAGGACCTCGCCACCGGCCGCGAACAGAAGATGACCGTCACCGGCGGCTCCGCGCTGCCCAAGGACGACATCGACCGCATGATGCGGGAGGCGGAGCAGTACGCCGAGGAGGACCGGCGGCGCCGCGAGACCGCGGAGACCCGCAACCAGGCCGAGCAACTCGTGTACCAGACCGAGAAGTTCCTCCGCGACAACCACGACCGCGTGCCCGACGCCACCCGCGGCGAGGTCGAGGAGGCCGTCGGCGCGCTGAAGACCCTGCTGGAACAGAACGCCGACACGGCCGCCCTGCGCTCCGGCGTCGAGCGACTCGCCACCGTCAGCCAGCGGATGGGCCAGGCGATGTACGAGTCCGCCGCCGCGCAGGGCAGCTCCGGCCCGGCCACGGAACAGAGCACGGCCCCCGACGAGGAGGGCGTGGTCGACGCCGAGATCGTCGACGAGGACCGGGATGCCAAGGGAGGCGCCGCCTGACCCCCCGACGCAGGTCGGCGGCGGGCCTCAGCAGGCGTCGCGGAACTCCTCCAGCAGCTTCAGGGTGCGCTGGGCGGACGCGGCGCGGGCCGTCATATGGTCCAGCACCTCCAGATGCGCGCCGACCTCCCGGCGTGCGTCCAGATACAGGGCGCCGGTCAGGTACTCGGTGAACACCATGTCCGGCAGCTCCGGCTCGGCGAACCGGAACAGCGTGAACGGCGCGTACGTCCCCGGATGCGGGCCCGCGGAGAACTCGGCTATCTGGAGCGTGATCCGGTCCCGCCGGGCGCACTCCAGCAGCCGGTCCAGCTGGTCCCGCATCACCTCGGGGCGCGCGCTCACCGGGCGCCGGAGCACCGTCTCGTCCATGATCACCCACACGTGGGGCGAGTCGTCCCGCTCCAGCAGCCGCTGCCGCTCCATCCGCAGCGACACATGGCGCTCTATGCTGTCCGGCCGCGACTGCCCGATGGTCCCGGCCTCCAGCACGGCCCGGGCGTACTCCTCCGTCTGGAGCAGGCCCGGCACGAAGTGCGGCTCGTAGGAGCGGATGATCCGGGCGGCGCCCTCCAGGCTGACGTACAGGCTGAACCAGTCCGGCAGCACATCGTGGAACCGCTGCCACCAGCCCGGCTGGTTCGCCTCCTCGGCCAGCCGGACGAAAGCGGCCGCCTCCTCCTCGGGCACCCCGTAGGTGGCCAGCAGCACCTGCACGTAGGGGATCTTCAGGGCGACCTCGGCCATTTCCATGCGCCGCACGGTCGCCGACGCCACCCGCAGGACCCGGGCGGCCTCGTCCCGGCCGAGCCCCGCCGCCTCCCGCAGCTCCTGCAACCGCTTGCCGAGCACCACCTGGCCCACGGTGGGCGCAGCCCGCCGTTCGCTCACGCCACGCCCTCCCCATGCGCCGCCGTACCCGGGCAGTCTGTCATGTGATCGCGTTCCGCACACCGGTGCCGGCCGCCCGGAGGGCCGCGCTGTCCTCAACCGGCCAGTGTGTGCAGGTATTTGCTCGTCGCCGGGTCCGCGGGCAGGAAGGTCTCGATGGCCAGCTCGGCGACCGTGACGTCCATCGGCGTGTTGAAGGTGGAGATCGACGACACGAACGACAGGACCCGGCCGTCGTGCTCGATCCGCAGGGGCAGAGCGAAGTACGGCACCGGCGCCTCGGGTTCGCCGCCGGGCGCCGGGTCGGGCACCGGGTAGGCGGCGACCTCCTCGTACAGGGCGCGCAGCGGCTCCGAGCGGTGCAGGGCGAGCTGCCGCTCCATCTGGGCCAGCAGATGGCCGCGCCACTCCGGCAGGTTCCGGATGCGCGGCGCCAGCCCCTCGGGGTGCAGGGTCAGCCGCATCGCGTTCGGCGTAGGGGACATCAGCCGCTCCGGCACGCCCTCCAGCAGCATCGCGATGCCCCGGTTCGCGGCGACGACCGTGTACGTGGCGTCCACCACCAGCGCCGGGTACGGCTCGTAGCCCTGGATGAGGCGTTCCATGCCGTCGCGCAGCGCGTCCAGCGCCGGGTCGTCCAGCGGCGTCTCCGGATAGTGCGGGGCGTAACCGGCCGCCAGCAGCAGCGCGTTGCGCTCGCGCACCGGCACGTCCAGATGCTCCGCCAGCCGCAGCACCATCTCCTCGCTGGGCCGGGACCGGCCGGTCTCCACGAAGGAGATGTGCCGGGCCGAGGAGTCCGCGCGGAGCGCGAGTTCCAGCTGGGAGACGCGGCGCCGTTCGCGCCAGGCGCGCAGCAGCGGGCCCACACCCTTGCCGGTGCCGGCGGCGGACGGGGCGGGAGCGGACACGGCGGTCGTCATGCCGCCGACCCTAGCCGAGCGGCGGGCGCCGGGACGAGCCCGTCCGGACCCGGGCCTGCGCACCCGGGTTGCGGGCGTGGCAGGCTGAACACATACGCCCGACCGCCCGCCAGGAAGGGAGACAGCCCATGGCCGTCGAACCGCTGTCGCAGAAGGAGATCGAGGACCGGCTCGCCGAACTGCCCGGCTGGTCGGTGGACGGCGACCGGCTCACCCGCACCTACCGGCTCGACTCGCACATCGCCGCGGCGGCGCTGGTCATGCACATCGCCGGCATCCAGAACGAGCTGAACCACCACTCCGACCTCACCCTCGGCTACAACACCGTCTCGCTCACCGTGCACACACACAGCGCGGGCGGCGCCCTCACCGCGAAGGACTTCGGTCTCGCCCGCAAGGTGGAGGACGTCGCGCCGGCTCACGGCGCACACTGAGGGGCGTGCTGGACTACGACAAGGAAGCCGACGTCTACGACGCGTCCCGGGGCGGCGAGGCCCGCGCCGAAGCGGCCGCCCGAGCGGTGCTCTCGCTGATCCCCGAGGGGCCCGGCCGGCTCCTCGACGCCGGCTGCGGCACCGGTATCGTCACCCGCCGGCTCGCGGCCGCCCGGCCCGGGCTGCGGGTGACCGGCACCGATCTCGCCCCGGCGATGACCCGGATGGCGGCGGCCCGGGTGCCCGGCGCGATCCTGCGGGCCGACAGCCGCCGGCTGCCCTTCCGCAGCAGCACCTTCGACGTGGTCACCAGCATCTGGCTGCTGCATCTGCTGTCCGGCGCCGACGTGGGCGCGGTCGTCGCCGAGTGCGCCCGGCTGCTGCGGCCCGGCGGTGTCTATGTCACCACCGTCGACAAGGCCGCCGCCCATGACGTCGGCAGCGACATCGACACCGTCCTCGCCCCCCGGCCGCGCCGCCCCGCCCAGGACGCCACCGCCGCGGTCACCGCGCACGCCGCCCGGCACGGGCTCCGGCCGGCCGGACACACCTCCTTCCCGGGCATCGGCCAGGGCCGCAGCCCCCGCAGCACCATCGCCGACCTGCGCCGGGGCTGGTTCACCCTGCTGCCGCCGGGGGAGCCGGACACGGAGGAGTTCGCGGCCCGCCTGTCCCGCCTCCCGGACCAGGACCGCCCCCGCCCCGACCCGGTCTTCGCCCTGCGAGCGTTCCGCAAGCCGATGGCTGAGTGAGGCCACCGCGAGCTGCGGGGCGCCTTTGCCGTGAGCGTCAACCGACCGTGCAGGTCCGGCCGTTGAGGGTGAACGACGTCGGGCCGGAGTTGGCGGACGACCAGCTTCCGGTGAAGCCGAAGGCCACCGAGGAGCCTGCCGCCACGGTGCCGTTCCAGCTCAGGTTCTTCGCGCTCACCGTCGCGCCCGACTGTGTGTAGTCGGCGTTCCACAGTTGGGTGATCTTCTGGCCGTCGGCGAAGGACCAGTTCAGCGTCCAGCCGGACCACGCGTCCGGGCCGGTGTCGGTCACCCGCACATCGGCCTGGAAGCCGCCCGACCACTGGTTGGTGACCTTGTACGCCACCGCGCAGCCGCCGGACGAGGGCGGAGTCGTACCCCCGCCGTCGCCGCCACCCGTGTCGGAGGTGTCGCCGTAGATGACCCCCCGGCCGTTGGTGGACACGTACACGCGGCCGTACACCCGCGGGTCACCGGTGATCGCGGTGCCCGTCCAGCCCCACTGGTGGGCGTCGTCGTTGATCCGGGTCCAGGTCGCGCCCTTGTCCGTGGAGCGGAAGATGCCGCGCACACCGCCGATCCGCGCGCTGGTGAAGAGCGTCCGGTACGAGGCTCCCGGCGCCGCCTTGCCGAAGCCGATGGTGTCGGCCTGCTCGACGTTCGGCAGCCTGGTGAAGCTCGCACCGCCGTCGGTGGAGTGCCACAGGCCGTACGCGCCGTCCGCCGCGCCGCCCGCCAGCCACACATCGCCCTTGGTGCCCGGCAGCGCCTTGAAGCGGACGCTGTCGCCGCTCGGCAGGCCGGATGCCGCAGAGGCGGTGAAGGTCGCGCCGCCGTCCGTGCTGACGTAGAACGTGCCGGACTTGAAGCCGTAGAACGTCCTGGGGTCGACGCGGTCCGACGCGACGGTGGCGCCGGCCGGGATGCCGCTGGACGCCGACCAGGACGAGCCGAGGTCCGTCGTGTACCGCACCCCCGTGCCGGCGGGGCTCCACACGAACCGGCTGCCGTCGGCGGCCGCCGCCACCGTGCCGCCGCCGCCGACCCCGGAAGGATCCGTGCCGCCGGACCAGTTGGCGCCGTTGTCGGTCGAGAACGCGATGTGCGGGCCGGAGTCGAGATCGCCGACGCGGACCACGATGTCGGGGTTGCTCTCCGCGAAGTCCAGGCTGGTGGTCGTGGTGAAGGTCGGCGAGGTGTACATCAGCGACGGCACCTTCGTCAGGTCCGTGTGCCGGAAGCCGCCGATGTCACCGAGCGCGCTGAACAGCCGGGCGTCGCCGGACGGCGGGGACGCCAGGTCGTTCACCGCGGTCTCCTCCAGCCCCTGCACCATGGGCTTCACCGTGAATGTGCCGCCGCTGTCCCACCGGGTCAGGTTCTCGGTGCCGAACAGCGTCGCACCCGTGCCGTACATCATCCGGTCCGAGTCGAACGGGTCGATCTCCAGTGACTCCGTCATCCAGCCCAGCTTCGGCGTCTGCTCGGGCGGGGACGGGTGCGCGCCGAAGCTCAGCCAGGGGGAGGAGGACACATCGAGGGTGTACCGGTTCGAGCGGGTGGGGTACGACGTGTAGTCCCAGGCCTTGGTCCAGGTGGCCCCGCTGTCGGTGGAGCGGAAGATCTGGGTGTCCGGCCACCAGGAGCTGTACGCGGTGGCCATGAGGGTGGACGGGTGCTGACGGTCGACGGTCACCCCGCTGAACCCGTAGGAGGTGTCCGACTCCGCGACCGGGCTGATGTCCGTCCAGGTCCCGGTCGCCGTCGCATACCGAAACAGCCGGCCCTTGCCTCCGTCGTACGGGCCGCCCTTGTCGCTGTAGGCGACGTACAGATAGCCGTTCGCGGCGTCCAGCACGCCCTTGTGCGGCAGATAGCCCGTCGGCTGCCCGGCCAGCCGGGTCCAGGTGGCGCCCGCGTCCGTCGAGCGGTACACCGCGTTGTCCTTGTCGGCGACCCCGACATAGATGGTCCTGGTGGCGCTGCCCGCCGTCCCGGTCGACTCGTCGAAGGTGACCCAGCCGATCCCCTGGTTGTCACTGGCGTAACCGGTGGTGTCCGTCGGGTCCTGCTGGTAGTTCCCGGGGTTCGGGAAAGCCGTCACCTGCGACCAGGTCGCTCCGGAGTCCGTGGACCGCCACAGGCCCTTGCCGCTCGGCGCGCCCAGATAGAGCACGCTGTCCTTGTTCGGGTCGATCGCGAGCCGCTCGCCCATGCCCCGTCCGGGCATGTTGCCGCCCAGCTTGAACGGCAGGTCCGCCTTCTGCCAGGTCGCCCCCCGGTCCGAGGAGCGCAGCACCGCCCCGTTCGTCGGGTCCCAGCTGTTGGTGTACGTGCCCACCGCCGCGTACACCTTGTCGGGGTTCACGGAGTCGGACGCCAGGCCGGTCACGCCCATGTGTCCCCAGTCCGTCCAGCCGACCGAGTCCAGCAGCGGCGTCCAGGTCTTGGTCGACTGCTGCCAGCGGTAGGCGCCGCCGATGTCGGTGCGGGCGTAGACCAGGTTCCTCTCGGAGCGGTTGAAGACGATCCCGGGGACGAAACCGCCGCCGTCGATCCGGGCGTTGTGCCAGGTGTACGTGTCCGCCGCGAGCGTCGCCCGTGGGGCGGGGCCCGAGGCCAGCGCGGGCGGGGTGCCGGCGAGCAGGCCGGCGGCCAGCGCCAGCACGGCGGTCAGGATGCGGGTTCTGCGCACGATCGGAGTCCTTCCGTGGGGGAGGGGAGGGAGGTGCGCGGGTATGGAACCGGGCGGCCCCCTGTGCGTGTGGGGGCCGCCCGGGTGACCCCGTCTTCCTGTGACGGGGTCGTGCACGCGGAGCGTCAGCGGGGACTATTCGAGGAGCTCCGCGTACGAGCCCATGGCCATGGCGATGTCCGCCTCGGCCCAGAACCGGTGGTACGTGAAGGTGGGCGCGGCGCCACCCTTGAGGTAGGCCTCGATCTTCGACCAGGCCGGGTCGTTCTTGTAGAAGGAACGGATCGAGCTGAAGGTGGACGAGGAGTTGATCGCGTCGCCGTTCGGCATGGTGCCGGTCCAGCCGCTCGGCACGGACACACTGTCACCGAACCGGCTGTAGTCGCTGCGGGTCTCCGGGGCGGCGATGCCCAGGCTGTCCTGGTAGTTGTTCCACATGCCGTCCAGCAGCGCCTTCGCCGTCGACTTCGCGGTCGCGTCACCGGACTTGGCGCCGTAGTACGTCAGGGTCTTGGCGTACGCCGCCGCCACGCCGACGTCGTTGGTGTAGTCGGCGACGGTGACATGGAGTCCGCTGTTCGTTCCGGGACTCGACGGGTTCCAGGTGTCGGGCTGGCCCGACCACTGGAGGGTCGCCGGGATCTGGTAGGTGCCGTCCGGGTTGATCGTGGTCTTGGACAGCGCCCACTTCACCCACTTGTCGAGGATCGCCTTCGCCGTGGCGTTCCCGGTCTGCTGGTAGTACTCGGCGACCCGCTCCATCGACCAGGCCTGGAAGCCGAACCACTGGTTGGACGGCGGGTCGTGGTAGACCGGCTGCCAGTCGTAGTACATGCCGTAGAAGGTGGAGGTACCGGCGGGCGGGCTGGCGTACCGGCCCTGCCAGCTGTTGGTCGCGCCGCCCGCGATGGCGCCCTCGGACGACTGGAGCCACCGGTAGAACTCCAGCTGCCGCTGGAGGGACTTGGACCAGTCGGCAACGCCGGTGGCCGACTTGGGCTCCAGGTCGGCATAGCTGCTCAGCGCGTAGGCGGCGAGGGGGTTCTGGTAGCCGCCGTGCACATGGCTGGAGCCGATCCGCCATGCCCAGCCGGAGTTGGTGTCGGTGGCGCCGCCCCAGGCGTAGTACCAGGACAGCAGGTAGTGCGAGGCGTCCTTGCCGGTGCCGGCCGCGCAGGTGGAGGCACCCACACAGTTGCCGATCTTCTTGAAGTACTTGTCGTACATCGCGTACCGCAGGTAGTCGCCCATCTTCGCGGCCTTGGCCACCGTCGCGGACACGTCGCTGCCCTTGCCCTGCTGCTTGGCCCACACGTCCGCCCAGTACGCCGCCTGCACCGCACGCGCGTCGGCGTCCGGGGCGTCGGTGTACTTCCACTGCTTGGAGTAGGAGTTGTCGCCGGTGAACAGGTCCAGATAGCCGTTCTTGCCGCCGTACTTGAAGGCGTCGCAGGTCGGCTGCGGGATGGTCTCCCACACCGACTCCTGCGGGCCGCGCTGGAAGGTGTTCAGATACGACGGGCCGCTCGCCGTCGGGCCGCCCTCGCAGGTGCCGCCCGGGGTGTCGCCGTAGCCGTAGACGTTGTCGACGTCCTCGATCCAGTGCATGCCGTAGACGTCGTCGGTGCCGTAGGCGCTCTTCAGCTCGGCGGCGATCGGGTCCGAGCCCACGGACACGGAGGTGTCCAGCTTCGCCGGGTACTGGTCGGGGGTGTCCTCCTCGGGGGCGTAGGTCGCCGGCTTGGAGGCGTTGTAGAAGGAGTTGGTGGGCTGGTCGGCGTGCGTGGGGATCATGTACTTCTCCATGAGGGCCCACGCCCCGTTGAACTTCGACCAGTCGCCGGTGACCTTGCCGTACATCGCCTGGAGCCACAGCAGATAGCTGTAGGCCTCGGACGTGGTCTCGTGGCCGTAGTCCGGCGCCTCGACGATCAGCGTCTCCACCGAGTGGTAGGGGATGCCCTGCGGGGAGAAGTAGCCGTTCGCCGGGTCGGTGATCTTCCCGTAGAGGTCCAGGAAGCGGGTGTCGTACGTCTTGGTGGGGGCCAGCTCGGTCACCGTCACCGTGGCCTTGGTGTAGCCCGTGGCCGAGGCGGTGAAGGTGGCGCTGCCGGTGCCGGAGGAGTCCGCCGTGACGGTCACGTTCTGCGCGGTGTCCCAGTTGGCCGGGGTGAAGGTCAGGGACGACCCGCCCGTCACCGACAGACCCGTGTTGCCGGCGGTGCGGGCCACGCCCACCGTCACGTTCGCGCTCGGCTTGGTCGACAGCTTCACCGCGAAGGTGCCCGACTTGCCCTGCTGGACGCCCAGCTGGGACGGGGAGGCGACGACGGCGGGTCCGGACGCGACGGTGACGCCGACCGGTGTCGACTCGGCGGACGCGCCCAGGCTGTCGTACGCCTTCGCCACCAGCGAATGACTGCCCACGGTCAAATCGGAGACGGAGAGCGTGTACGGCGCGCTCGTGTCGGTGCCGAGCAGCGTGGTGTCGTCGTAGAACTCCACCTTGCTGATCGTGGCGTTGTCGGCCGCCGCCGCGGTCGCGGCCAGCGGGATCGCGTCGCCCTGGGTGTACACCGCGCCCGCGCTCGGGCTGGTCAGCACCGTGACCGGCGGCTGGTGGGCGCCGGCGCAGGTGGTGCCGTTGACCGCGAACGCGGTGGGCGCCGCGTTGGTGCCGCTGTAGCTGAACTGGGCACCGGTGCTGACGGCGGAACCCGCGGCGATGGTCGCGTTGTACGAGGCGTTCTTGACGGTGACGGTCTGGCCGGACTGCGACCAGGTGCCG
Organism: Streptomyces sp. NPDC127190; assembly: GCF_042672505.1. Taxonomy (NCBI): domain Bacteria; kingdom Bacillati; phylum Actinomycetota; class Actinomycetes; order Kitasatosporales; family Streptomycetaceae; genus Streptomyces; species Streptomyces sp. NPDC127190. The sequence goes on along the minus strand of NZ_JBHXVE010000008.1, from coordinate 136,733 downwards.
TTCCATCCGTTGGACAGCTTCTGGTTGCCCGTATACGAGTAGGTGAGCGTCCAGCCGTCGATGGCGTCGGTGCCGCGGTTGGTGACGGTGAGGTCGGCGGTGAAGCCGGAACCCCAGTCATTGGTCTTGTAGTCGACGCTGCACTGCACGGTCGCCGCGTGCGCGGCCGGGGTGCCGGTGGCGAGCATCGTCAGGGGCAGGGCGAACGCGGCCGCCACGGCGGTCCACAGTCGCCGCACGGCTGCGCGTCTGCGTCCGGGATCCATGTGCTGGTTCCTCCTTGCGGCATTGCGGCTCGGTCGGGAAGTCAAGGCTTGAACCAGTGGGAGCGCTCCCATAGTGATGACCGCCATGTGAACGGTCAAGACGCTCGAAGAGTCGAAAAGATTCGACGCTTTTGGTTGAGGAAAAGTCAGCGCCTCTGCTAGGCAAGCCGCCCGCCGGGCGCTACCTTCCTTCGCACCAGTGGGAGCGATTCCATTCAGTCGACGCGTCCGTCACGGCGCGTCCAGCTGTGAGGAGTCGCTCATGCGACACCCCCCGCGTTCAGTACTTTTAGCCGCCGCCGGCGCCGCCGCACTCGTTCTCGGCGCCGTCGTCCCGGTGGCCAGCGCACAGGGCGCCGCGCCCGCCTGCACGGTGGACTACTCCATCACCGGCCAGTGGGACAGCGGCTTCCAGGGATCAGTCAGGATCACCAACAACCAGGCCGCGCTCAGCACCTGGAAGCTCGGCTTCGACTTCGCCGACGGCCAGAAGGTCACCCAGGGCTGGAACGCGGAGTGGTCCCAGTCCGGTACGACCGTGACCGCCACGAGCGAGAGCTGGAACGGCTCGCTCGGCACCGGGGCGAGCGTCAGCGCCGGCTTCCTCGGGTCCTGGTCGGGCCGCAACACCGTACCCACCGCGTTCAAGCTCAACGGCACCACCTGCAACGTCGACAGCGAACCGACCCCACCCCCGACCGGCACCGGCGCCCCCGCCCTGCATGTCTCCGGCGCCAGGCTCGTGGACGCCGGCGGTACGCCCCGCCGGCTGCTCGGCGTGAACCGCTCCGGCGGCGAGTTCAAGTGTGTGCAGGGTTACGGCATCTGGGACGGTCCCGTCGACGACGCCGCCATCCAGGCGATCGCCGACTGGAAGGCCAATGCCGTCCGCATCCCGCTCAACGAGGAGTGCTGGCTCGGCCTGTCCAACGTCAAGCCCGAGTACGCCGGCGCGAACTACATCGCCGCCGTCAAGGACCTGGTGGCCCGCGTCGAGGCGCACGGCCTGACCCCGATCCTCGATCTGCACTGGACCTACGGCCAGTACACCGGCAACTCGGCGGGCTGCACCGACGTCCACGCCACCTGCCAGAAGCCGATGCCCGACGCCCAGTACAGCCCGTCCTTCTGGGCGTCGGTCGCCGGCACCTTCAAGGACGACCCCGCACCGGTGTTCGACCTGTTCAACGAGCCCTACCCGGACCGTGCCACCAGCAATGTCACGGACGCCTGGAAGTGCTGGCGGGACGGCGGGACCTGCCCCGGCATCTCCTACGAGGTCGCCGGCATGCAGGACCTCGTGGACAGCGTCCGGGGCGCCGGCGCCAAGAACGTCATCATGGCCGGCGGGCTGGCGTACTCCAACGACCTCAGCCAGTGGCTGACCTACAAGCCCACCGACCCGGCCGGCAATCTCGCCGCCTCCTACCACGTCTACAACTTCAACAGCTGTTCCTCGGCGAGCTGCTGGGACTCCACCCTCGCCCCGGTCGCGGCACAGGTCCCGCTGATCGCCGGCGAGGTCGGCGAGAACACCTGCGCGCACTCCTTCACCGACCAGGTCATGAAGTGGTTCGACGACCACGGACTGTCCTACCTGGGCTGGACCTGGAACACCTGGGACTGCTCCAGCGGCCCCTCCCTGATCTCGTCGTACGACGGCACACCCACCGCGTACGGCGCCGGGCTGCGCGACCATCTGCGCGCCCTCAACCCGTAACCCCCATCCCTCGACTCCTCCCGACGCAACCCCGGAAGAAGGAACCCGCACTGATGAGTCGCACCAGAACATCCCTGCTCGCGGCCCTGGCGCTGGTCGCCGGGACCTCCGGCACGGCGCTGCTCACGGCCCCGGCCGGAGCCGCCACCTCCTCCATCCCCTGCACCGTGGCCTACACCGTGCAGAACCAGTGGGACACCGGCTTCACCGCCGCCGTCACCGTCACCAACAACGCGGCCGCCAAGTCGAGCTGGTCGCTGAAGTGGTCGTACGCCGGCAACCAGAAGGTCACCAACGCCTGGAACGCGACGGTCAGCCAGAGCGGCGCCGACGTCACCGCCACCAACGCCGGCTACAACGGCACGCTGGGCACCGGCAGTTCGGTGAGCTTCGGCTTCAACGGCAGCTACAGCGGCTCCAACGCCGTACCCGCCACCTTCACCCTGGACGGCGTCACCTGCAACGTCGACAGCGGCGGAACGGGCGGCGGCACCGGTGGCAGCACGGGCGGCGGTACCGGTGGCAGTACCGGCGGCGGTACCGGTGGCAGCACGGGCGGCGGTACCGGTGGCAGCACGGGCGGCGGCACCGGCGGCCGGGTGGACAACCCCTACGCCGGCGCCAAGGTGTACGTGGACCCCGAGTGGTCCGCGCACGCCGCCGCCGAACCGGGCGGCAGCCGCATCTCCAACCAGCCCACCGCGGTCTGGCTCGACCGGATCGCCACCATCAACGGCGCCAACGGAGGTATGGGCCTGCGCGACCACCTGAACGCGGCCCTCACCCAGAAGGGCTCCGGCGACCTCGTCGTCCAGCTGGTCATCTACGACCTGCCCGGCCGCGACTGCGCCGCCCTCGCCTCCAACGGCGAACTCGGCCCCGACGACATCGACAAGTACAAGACCGACTACATCGACCCGATCGCCTCGATCCTGTCCGACCCGAAGTACGCGGGGCTGCGGATCGCCACCGTCATCGAGCCGGACTCGCTGCCCAACCTGGTCACCAACGGCGGCGGCACCTCCACCAGCACCACCGCCTGCGAGACCATGAAGGCGAACGGCAACTACGAGAAGGGCGTCAGCTACGCCCTCCAGAAGCTCGGCGCCCTCTCCAACGTCTACAACTACATCGACGCCGGACACCACGGCTGGCTCGGCTGGGACACCAACCTCGGTCCCTCCGCGCAGGAGTTCTACAAGGTCGCCACCTCCAACGGCGCCAGCGTGAACGACGTCGCCGGGTTCATCGTCAACACGGCCAACTACAGCGCCCTGAAGGAGCCGTACGTCAAGGTCACCGACTCGGTGAACGGCACGACCGTGCGCCAGTCGAAGTGGATCGACTGGAACCAGTACGTGGACGAGCAGTCGTACGCCCTCGGCCTGCGGGACAAGCTCGTCTCCCTCGGGTTCGACCCCGGCATCGGCATGCTGATCGACACCTCCCGCAACGGCTGGGGCGGTACCGCCCGGCCCACCGGGGCCGGCCCGCAGACCTCCGTCGACGCCTATGTCAACGGGGGCCGGGTGGACCGCCGTATCCACGTCGGCAACTGGTGCAACCAGAGCGGCGCCGGGCTCGGTGAACGGCCCACCGCCGCGCCGGCCGCCGGTATCGACGCCTATGTGTGGGCCAAGCCGCCGGGGCAGTCGGACGGAGCCAGCTCCCCCATCGCCAACGACGAGGGCAAGGGCTTCGACCAGATGTGCGACCCGACCTACACCGGCAACGCACGCAACGGGAACAGCATGTCGGGTGCCCTGCCGAACGCGCCGCTGGCCGGGCACTGGTTCTCCGCCCAGTTCCAGCAGCTGATGCAGAACGCCTACCCGCCGCTGCCGTGACCCACTGAGCCGGCAGATCCGCCGGGGTCAGGCCTCGTCGAGGCCCAGACCCCGGCGGATCGTGCGCTCCACCGGCGAGTAGCCGCCGTCCGGCCGGTGCAGCTCGTACGGCACCGCCGGGGACAGCGGCGGCTGGGCCATGAAACGCGGCCGGGTGCCGTGGTGCAGCTGCGCCGCGTGCACCAGGAACGGATGGCACAGGTAGACATCACCGGGGCGGCCGGTGGCGTACGCGAGCGGCCGATGTTCCGTGGCCGCCTCCACCCGCGGGGCGATCTCCAGCACCGACACACCGGCCTCGCCGTACGGCTCCAGCAGCGGCGGTACGTCCAGATGCGAGCCGACCCGGATCCGGGTGGGCGCGTCCTCCTCGGTCACCTCGCTGAACAGGAACAGCATCAGCAGCGCGCGGTCCCGTGAACGCACATTGGTGAAGGGCCAGGTCTCGCCCTCCACGGCGTAGCTGCCCTCGATGTGCCAGCCCGCGTCGCCCGGGTCCGAGGGGTGCGGGAAGCGCAGCGGGAAGGTGCCGAGGGAATAGCGCGGCTCCCAGCGGCCCGCACCGACCAACTGGTCGAACGCCTCGTGCAGGACAGGGGTGTTGACCGCCGCCGCGAACGGGCCCTGCGCCATCCCTCCCACCCGCACCACCGGTTCCTTCCAGGTGCCGGGGTCCTGCGGGTCGTACCCCGTCTCCCGCCACAGCAGCCGTGCGCAGTCCTCGGCGACGCGAGGCGGGAACGCCGCCTCGATCTTGACGAATCCGTCGGCGAGGAAGCGTTTCACCACGTCATGATCCATAGCGTCATCCTCGTCGGATCCGTTGCCGTGATGCATCTGTTTTTTGCGGTACCGGCAAGACGGCTGGCCCCCGGCCGGTGCGCCGTCGCACGCTGGCCGCCTCCGGACGAGAGGCTGACCACCATGGCGCACGACCACCACACCCACGAGCACCGGCACGGGCACGGACACGGGCACGACACCACCGACATCGACTGGAACGAGCTGGGCCCCCTGCTGGAGTCCCAGGCGGAGCTGTTCACCCCGCTCTACGAGCGGGCCCTGGCCTGGCTCGCGCGGGAGGTGACCGAGCCGGGGCTGATCGTGGACGCGGGCAGCGGACCCGGCGTCGTCTCCTGCCTCTTCGCCGAGACGTTCCCCGGCGCCCGGGTCGTCGCCGTCGACGGCACTCCGCCGCTGCTGGAACGCGCCCGCACCCGGGCCGAGAAGCAGGGCGTCGCCGACCGCTTCGACACCCTCGCCGGGGAACTGCCCGAGGTACTGGACGGGCTGGACTATCCGGCGGACCTGCTGTGGGCCAGCCGCAGTCTGCACCACCTCGGCGACCAGCGGGCCGCGCTCGCCGCGTTCGCCCGGCGGCTGGCCCCCGGCGGCACCCTGGCGCTCCTCGAAGGGGGCCTGCCCATGCGTTTCCTGCCCCGGGACATCGGCATCGGCCGACCCGGACTCCAGGCCCGGCTCGACGCCCTGGAGTCGGAGTGGTTCACGCGGATGCGGGCGGACCTGCCCGGCTCGGTCCCGGAGACCGAGGACTGGCCGGCCCTGCTGACCGCCGCCGGCCTCGGACACACCCGCACCCGCAGCTTCCTGCTCGACCTGCCCGCGCCGGTGAGCGACCGCGCCCGCGCGTATGTCGCCGCGTCCCTGTCCCGGCTGCGCGAGGGCGTCGGCGACGGGCTGGACGCCGAGGACCTGGCCACCCTGGACCGGCTGCTGGACCCGTCCGACCCGGCGAGCGTGCACCACCGGCCCGACGTGTTCGTCCTGGCGGCCCACACGGTGCACACCGCGGTGCGGCCGGTGGCGTGAACAACCCCCGCTGGCCGGGGTTGACTTGCAGTGATGGACTGCCCGGCGTTCACCAACCAGGTCACGGAGTTCGGGATCGGCGTGACCCTGGTCGCTCCCGGCCGGGTGGAGACCCCGTTCTGGGACGGCTAGGGCCTTACTTTCGGATCAGGTCGGCTGCGATGCCGGCGCTTTCTGGCCGACCCGAGCGGGGTCATGGGGGTGCCCCCTGCTCGAGCGGAGTCGAACTGACGCACGGCCGTCCGGCGGCTGCTGTCAGCGAGGATTCCTCACCGTTGGTGTGCGCGGTGGCAGCCGCCTCCTCCCGGGAGAACACTGGTCGTGTCGGACAGGGAGGCGATTTGCGATGTTCGTACGCACCATCTACGCGACCGGCGATCCGGCGAAGCTCGACACCGCCGTCCGGGCACTGAACACCTCCGGGCGGGAGCTCCTCGAGGAACGGCCCGGTTATCGCGGATCCGGTGTGTTCGTGGACCGCGAGATCGGCAAGCTGCTGGTGTCGAGCTGGTGGGACACCGAGGCGGAACGCCACAACAGCGACGAGGTCATGAGCGAGCGCCGGGCGATGCTGCTGGAGCCGTTCGCGAGCACCTACGCGGTGGAGAACTACGAGGCGGTCGTGGTCCACTCGGTCCAGCCGCCGCGCGTGGGCGGCGGACTCCGGCACACCCGGCTCGTGTTCGACCCGCTGGACGCCGACCTGCTCGGCGACACCTTCCGCGCCGCCGTGGTCCCGCGGCTGGACGCCCTGCCCGGACTGGCCCGGGTGTCCCTGCTCATCGACCGGGACCGGGGCACGGGAAGCGTCGGCGCCCTCTTCCTCGACCGGGCGTCGCTGGTGGCCTCCCGGGCCGGTCAGGCGGCGGCCCGGCACGAGGCCTCGGCCAAGGCCCATGTCACCGTCGTCGGACTGGAGGAGTTCGAGGTCGTGCACGCCGACGCCCACCTCGACTGACCGGGCGCACGGCAGACACCTCTAGCGGATCCCGCCGCGCCGGTGCTCCGGCGCGGCGGGGACCCGGTGCGGGGCTCAGGCCAGGTCGAACGTGGCCGGGTCGGGCCCGATCCGCCGGTCCTCGTTGAGCGCGCTGATCGCGCCGAGGTCCTCCGCGTCCAGGCTGAAGTCGAACACCTCGATGTTCTCCCTGATCCGCGACGGCGTCACGGACTTCGGGATCACGATGTTCCCCAGCTGGAGGTGCCAGCGCAGCACGATCTGCGCCGGTGTACGGCCGTGCTTCTGCGCGATCGCGACGATCGCCGGCACCTCCAGCAGCCCCTTGCCCTGGCCGAGCGGCGACCAGGCCTCGGTGGCGATGCCCTGCGCGGCGTGGAACTCGCGGGCGGCGTGCTGCTGAAGATGCGGGTGCAGCTCGATCTGGTTGACCGCCGGGATCACGGAGGTCTCGGAGATCAGCCGCTCCAGGTGCTCGGGCAGGAAGTTGGAGACACCGATGGCCTTGACCCGGCCGTCGGTGTACAGCTTCTCCAGCGCCTTGTAGGTGTCGACGTAGGTGTCGCGCGCCGGCAGCGGCCAGTGGATCAGATACAGGTCGACGTGGTCGAGCCCGAGCTTCGCCAGCGACACGTCGAAGGCGCGCAGCGTGGCGTCGTACCCCTGGTCGCTGTTCCAGAGCTTGGTGGTGACGAAGATGTCGTCGCGGGGCAGGCCGGAGGCGGCGATGGCCTTGCCGGTGCCCTCCTCGTTGCCGTAGATCGCCGCTGTGTCGATGCTGCGGTACCCGGCCTCCAGCGCCGTGGCGACGGCCCGCTCGGCCTCGTCGTCGGGCACCTGCCAGACGCCGTAGCCCAGCTGGGGCATCTCGATGCCGTTGTTGAGGATGATCGGGGGGACCTTGCTGCTCACGAGCCTCTTGATCCTTCGGTTGTCGACAGGTGGTACTTCCATGGTCAACGATCAGGCGCCGCGATGCATTCCAGACCCGCGGATCAGGTCCGGTAAAGTGCCTCGACCTCGCGCTCGTACGCCTTCTCGATCGCCTTCCGCTTCAGCTTCAACGACGGTGTCAGCAGGCCGTGTTCCTCGGTGAACGGCTGCGCCAGTATGCGGAAGGTGCGGATCGACTCGGCCTGCGAGACGAGCGTGTTGGCGGCGACCACCGCCCGCCGCACCTCCGTCTCCAGATCCGGGTCGCGCACCAGCTCCGCCGGGGTCAGCCGCGGCTTGTTGCGCATCGTCAGCCAGTGCTCGACGGCCTCCTGGTCCAGGGTGACCAGGGCGGCGATGTACGGGCGGTCGTTGCCGACCACGATGCACTGGTTGACCAGCGGATGGTCCCGGACCCGCTCCTCCAGCACGCCGGGGGAGACACTCTTGCCGCCGGAGGTCACCAGGATCTCCTTCTTGCGGCCGGTGATGGTCAGATAGCCGTCCTGGTCCAGCGTCCCCAGGTCGCCGGTGGCCAGCCAGCCGTCGTGCAGGGTCTCGTCGGTGGCCTTCGGGTTGTTCAGATAGCCCTGGAAGACATTGCCGCCGTGCAGCCAGATCTCCCCGTCGTCGGCGATGTGCACGGTCACCCCGGGGATGGCCTGGCCGACCGTGCCGTAGCGGGTGCGCTCGGGCGGGTTCGCGGTCGCCGCGGCCGTCGACTCGGTGAGCCCGTAGCCCTCGTAGATCTGCACGCCCGCGCCCGCGAAGAACAGCCCCAGCCGGCGGTCCATCCCCGAGCCGCCGGACATCGCGTTCCGGATCCGGCCGCCCATCGCCGCGCGGACCTTCGCGTACACCAGCTTGTCGAACAGCTGGTGCTGCATCCGCAGGCCCGCCGACGGGCCCGGCCCGGTGCCCCAGGCCTTCGCCTCCACCGCCTCCGCGTACTTCACCGCGATCTCGACGGCCTTCTCGAACGGCCCCGCCTTGCCGTCCTTCTCCGCCTTGCGGCGGGCCGCGTTGAACACCTTCTCGAAGATGTACGGCACCGCGAGGATGAACGTCGGCCGGAAGGCGGCCAGGTCGGGCAGCAGGGCGGCCGCGTGCAGCTGCGGCTGGTGGCCGAAGCGGACCCGGCCGCGGATCGCGGCGACCTGCACCATCCGCCCGAACACATGCGCCAGCGGCAGGAACAGCAGCGTCGACGCCTCGTCGCCCTTCTTGGAGTGGAACACCGGCTCCCAGCGCTGGATGACGGTGTCCGCCTCGAACATGAAGTTGCCGTGCGAGATGACACAGCCCTTGGGCCGGCCCGTGGTGCCCGAGGTGTAGATGATCGTGGCGACCGACTCCGGGGTGACCGCCTGCCGGTGCCGGTGCACCATCTCGTCGTCCAGATGTGCCCCGGCGTCGTACAGCTCCTGCACACAGCCGGCGTCCAGCTGCCACAGCCGCCGCAGGTTCGGCAGCCGGTCGATGACGGTGGCGATGGTCATCGCGTGGTCCTCGTGCTCCACGACCGCCGCCGTCACCTCGGCGTCGTACAGCATCCAGAAGCACTGCTCGGCCGAGGAGGTCGGATAGACGGGCACCACCTGCGCGCCGATCGCCCACAGCGCGAAGTCGAACAGGGTCCACTCGTAGCGGGTACGGGACATGATCGCGACCCGGTCGCCGAACCGGATGCCGTTGGCCAGCAGCCCCTTGGCCAGGGCGAGGACCTCGTCGCGGAACTCGGCGGCGGTGACGTCCCGCCACTGCCCGGAGGCGTCCTTGCGGCCGAGGGCGATGTGCAGGGGATCGGTCCGGGCATGCTCGAAGACGACGTCGGCCAGACCGCCCACCGGCGGCGGCGATGCCAACGGCGGGTTCGTGAACTCGCGCAAACCTGGCTCCCCGGTCCTCGCTGTTTGGTCACGCCGTGATGCGGCACAGCGCCGTGAAAGCTACCCCACCGGTTCACCGTTCGGGAGGGGGTGGGAAGCCGGGCAAACCTCACGTTTTTCCCGCTCGGGACGCGGAAAATGCCCGCACATGGGGAAGGGCCGGACACAAAACTGACGGTACCGTAAGTTTCGGTACCGTAATCTCCACCGAATCTGTACGCGCCGATTACCGGTGACGGCGCACCGGTCGGCGCACGCGTGCGCGCGGGGCGGCCGGGAGCCTTCCCCGGACCGCCCCGCACCAGGCACGGCTCAGCGCCGTACCGCCATCGCCTGCTCCCGCGCCGGCGGCTGCCCCGCGGGCGCGCCCGCCCCCGGCCCTGCCGTCCGCACCAGCCACAGCACCAGCCCGCCCGCCACCAGGCCGACGACGCCGGCGGTCACCAGCGCGGTGTCCAGGCCCGAGGCGAACGCGGCGCGCAGCGTGTGCTCGGGGACGCTGCCGCGCAGCCCCGCCGCCCCGCCGCCGGCCAGGGCGTGCGCGGCGTCGTGCCCCAGCGTGCCGGTCATCCGCGAGGTCAGGAGGGTGCCGAAGACGGCGACGCCGAGCGCGTACCCGAGCTGGCGGACCGTGTTCACCGCGCCGCCCGCCATCCCGGCCCGCTCGGCCGGCACCGCCGCCAGTGCCGCCCCGGCGACCGTCGGGCTGACACAGCCGGTGCCGATGCCGACCAGCACGAACCCCGGTACCAGCGCGGTCCAGGAGGCGCCCGCGTCCAGCACGGCCTGGCACAGGTTCCCGGTGCCGATCAGCAGCAGCCCGCCGCCGATGGTGAGCCGGGCGGGTACGCCGTGCAGCAGCCGGCCCACCAGCACGGCGACGATCATCGCCGCGACCGTCATCGGCAGCAGGGTGAGCCCGCCGCGCACCGGGGACATCCCCAGCAGCGTCTGCATCCAGATCGACAGGTACGGCGTCACCCCGAACGCCACCCCGTTGAAGGCGAACGCGCCCAGCAGCACGCCCGCGAACGCCGGCCGCCGCAGCAGCGCCAGGTCCAGCAGCGGATCCGCCGCCCGCCGCTCCACCAGCACGAACACCACCAGCGCGAGCGCCGCGCAGCCGAAGGCCAGCAGCGCCGCCGGGGCCGTCCAGCCGTCCTCACCGGCCCGTACCACCGCGTAGGTCAGACCGCCCCCGAAACCGGCGAAGGACACCATGCCCGCCCAGTCCACCCTCATACCGCGCGGCCCCCGGGACTCCGGCACCGCCCGCAGCGTCAGCCAGACCTCGACCACGCTCACCGGCAGGTTCACGAAGAAGATCCACCGCCAGCCGGGGCCCTCCGTGATCAGACCGCCCAGCACCGGGCCGATCGCCGCGGCGCCACCGCTCACCGCGCCCCACACACCGAGCGCCGCCGATCGCTGCCTGCCCTGGTAGACCGAGCCCAGCAGCGGCAGGGTGGTCGCGAACATCGCCGCGGCGCCCACCCCCTGCAAGGCCCGGGCCGCCACCAGCAGCTCCGGCCCGGAGGCCAGCCCGCACAGCAGCGAGGCCACCGCGAACAGCACGACACCCGCCACATGCACCCGGCGGCGCCCCAGCAGATCGGCGGCCGCGCCCGCGCCGAGCAGCAGCGCGGCCAGCGCCAGCGCGTACCCGTCCACCACCCACTGGAGATCGCCGAGCGAGGCGTGCAGCGAGCCGGCCATGTCCGGCAGCGCCACCACCACGATCGTCACGTCCAGCAACAACATGAACGTGCCCAGGCACACGGCCGTGAGCGTCCCCCATCTCCGCATGTCCCCACTCCCTGCCGACTCCTGGGCCGATCGCCCATTGCTCCGTACGATGGCCCCGCAGCGGCTGATCAGACGGCTCGACCAGGCGGAACCGACGGAACCCGACAGGAGAACCCGTGCCGAGAATGGAATCCGACACCTTCGACCAGCTCGACGTCCAGCTGCTGTCCGCGCTGGAGATCGACGCACGCGCCCCCTTCAGCCGGATCGCCGCCGTACTCGGCGTGTCCGACCAGACCGTCGCGCGCCGCTACCGGCGCCTCGCCGCCGAGGCCGGTCTGCGGGTCGTGGCCATGCGGGACGCCTACCGGCTCGGCCAGGACCAGTGGATGCTGCGGATCCGCTGCGCCCCGGACAGCGCCGCGGCCATCGCCGAGGCCCTGGCCCGGCGCCCCGACACCTACTGGATCGGCCTGGCCTCGGGCGGCACCGAGGTGCTGTGCCTGACCCGCCCGCGCACCCCCGGCGACCACGACGAGCTGCTGCTCGGCAGGCTGCCCCGCACCCCCAGCGTGGTCGAGATCCGCGCCCATCAGCTGCTGCACCGGTTCTACGGCGGTGGTGCGGAGGGCTGGATCCGCAAGCTGCACGCGCTCACCGACGAGCAGATCGCCGCGCTGCGCCCCGCCGTCGACCCCGACCCCGGGCCGCCCCGGATCGAACCCGAGGACGAACCCCTGCTGGCCGTGCTGGAGCGCGACGGCCGGGCCGGCTACCCCGAGCTCCAGCGCGCCACGGGCCGCTCGGAGTCCTCGGTCAGACGCCGGCTGGCCACGCTCCGCGCCTCCGGAGCGGTGTACATCGACGTCGAGTACCAGACCGAGAACCTCGGCCATCCCGTCGTCGCCACGCTCTGGATCACCGCCGCCCCCGCCGCGCTGCACTCCGTCGGCCAGGCCCTGGCCACCCACGCGGAGACCGCCTGGGTCTCGGCCACGGCCGGCCCGTCCAACCTGGTCGTCACCGCGCTGACCCGCAGCACGGCGGGCCTGTACGCCTACCTCAGCGGCCCCCTCGGCCGGCTGGAGGGAGTCCAGCACGTGGAGACGACACCGTTCCTGCGCCGGGTCAAACAGCTGACGTACCCGATACCCCGCTGATGCCGGCCCGGGGTTGCAGTATTCCGCGTCGGCCTGACCATGAGGCTTCTCCGGTGCGTCGGACTTTGCCGTATGGCTCCGGCGCCCTGGTACGGCCGCACGCACTTGCCGGTGTGCCGGTGTCCCGCTGGTCGCGCTCGCTCAACTGCTTCGGCGGCGCAGGCGTTCGCCGCCTGCCAGGATCGCGGCCGCGAGGGCGTTCGCGGGGCTGTCCGCAGGGCCCCGGTGGCGGCCGTGGACCAGGACGAAGTCGACCTTGCCCAGCTCCGGCAGCCCGGCCCGGTCCGGCAGCCGGAACAGGCCCGGAGGGATCAGCCGCCGGGCGTGGGCCATCACCCCGAGCCCGGCCCGGGCCGCGGCGATCAGCCCGTTGAGGCTGCCGCTGGTGCAGACGATCCGCCACTCCCGGCCCTCGCCCTCCAGCGTCTCCAGCGCCCGGGCCCGGGTGATGCCCGGCGGCGGATAGACGATCAGCGGCACCGGCCGGTCCGGGTCCAGCCGCAGCCGCTCGGCGCCGATCCACACCAGGTCGTCCCGCCAGACCAGCGCGCCGCGCGGGTCCTCGGGGCGCCGCTTGGCCAGCACCAGGTCCAGCTTTCCGGCGGCCAGCCGCTCGTAGAGGGTGCCGGACAGCTCGACCGTCAGCTCGAGGTCGACCTCCGGATGGTCGTAGCGGAAGCTTTCCAGGATCTCCGGCAGCCGGGTGAGCACGAAGTCCTCCGAGGCGCCGAACCGCAGCCGGCCCCGCACCCGGGTGCCGGAGAAGAACGCCGTCGCCTGCTCGTGCACCTCCAGGAGCCGGCGTGCGAAGCCGAGCATCGCCTCGCCGTCCTCGGTCAGCTCCACCGAATGGGTGTCCCGCGAGAACAGCTGCCGGCCGGCCGCGTCCTCCAGCCGCCGCACATGCTGGCTGACCGTGGACTGGCGCACCCCGAGCCGCCGCGCGGCCTGGGTGAAGCTCAGCGTCTGGGCGACTGCGAGGAAGGTGCGGAGCTGGGTGGGGTCGTACACCGGACCAGACTAGCGCGGTCATCGCGATACGTGATGACAGTCAGAGTGGTATGCAGGTTTCCCGATCGGTCGACGGAAGGAGACGATGGAAAGTGGCCCTGGTGGGCCCGGAGACGGAACATCACATCTGAGCGAACGGAGCACCGTGAAACGCCTGCGCTGGCCGAGTCGGCTGCCGATCGACCCGTACATCGTGCTGCTTCTCGGGACCGTGGGGCTGGCCGCGCTGCTGCCCGCCCAGGGCACCGCCGCCGATGTGGCCTCCGGCGCTTCCACGGCCGCGATCGCCTTCCTCTTCTTCCTCTACGGCGCCCGGCTGTCCACCCGGGAGGCGCTCGACGGACTGCGTCACTGGCGGCTCCACCTCACCGTGCTGGCCTGCACCTTCCTCGTCTTCCCGGCGCTCGGGCTGGCGGCGCGCGCCCTGGTGCCCGTGCTGCTGACCCAGCCGCTCTACCAGGGCCTGCTCTTCCTGACGCTGGTCCCGTCCACGATCCAGTCGTCCATCGCCTTCACCTCCATCGCCCGGGGAAACGTGCCCGCGGCGATCTGCGCGGGCTCCTTCTCCTCCCTCGTCGGCATCGTCCTCACCCCGCTGCTGGCCGCCGGACTGCTCGGCAACAGCGGCGGCGGGTTCTCCGCCGACTCGCTGCTCAAGATCGTGCTGCAACTGCTGGTGCCGTTCCTGGCCGGGCAGCTGCTGCGCCGCTGGATCGGCGGCTTCGTCACCCGGCACAAGAAGGTCCTCGGACTGGTCGACCGCGGTTCGATCCTGCTGGTCGTGTACACCGCCTTCAGCGAGGGCATGACCCGCGGCATCTGGCACCGGATCAGCCCCGGCCGGCTCGGCGCGCTGCTCGCCGTCGAGGCCGTCCTGCTGGCCGTGATGCTCCTGCTGACCTGGTACGGCGGCAAGGCGCTCGGCTTCGGCCGGGCGGACCGGATCGCCATCCAGTTCGCCGGCTCGAAGAAGTCCCTCGCCTCCGGGCTGCCCATGGCGAGCGTGCTGTTCGGCGCCCATGCCTCCCTGGCCGTACTGCCGCTGATGCTCTTCCACCAGATGCAGCTGATGGTGTGCGCGGTGATCGCCAAGCGGCGGGCCCGCGACCCGGAGGAGGAGCCCCGGCAGGCCCCGGCGGGCTCGGTCGCCCACCCGGTCCAGGGGCAGCCGCACAACGGTGTCCTGCGCTGAGCCCAGCACCTGCCGGTCGGCCGGCTCGTCGTCGGTGAGTGCCCGCCTCATCGAAGGCGGCTCTCACGGGCGCAGTACGACCTTGCCGAGGTTGGCCCGTGCCTCGATCACCGCGTGCGCCCTCGCCGCGTCCTCCAGCGCGAACTCGGCGTGTACGACGAGCTTCAGGGCGCCCTCGGTGAACATCCGCCACAGCTCCTGGCGCCACTGCTCGTACAGCTCCGGCCGGCCGCGGGCGATGAGCGCCATCTGGAAGCCGATCACCGACTTGGCGCCCACCAGCAGGTCGTACGCCCGGATCGTGCCGCCGCCCGAGCTGTAGGCGACCAGCCGGCCGTGCGGGGCGAGGGCGGCGAGGGCGGGGGCGAGCAGCTCGCCGCCGACCGCGTCCAGGACGCAGTCCACCGGCTCCCCCCAGCTGTCGTCGCCGTACCGTACGCAGTCGTCCGCGCCCAGTGAGCGCACGAAATCCGTCTTCGCCGGATCGGACACCGCGCCCACCACCCGGCCCGCGCCCTTCGCCCGCGCCAGCTGCACCGCGAGATGCCCGACCCCGCTGGCGGCCGCCGTGACCAGCACCGACTCGCCGGGGGCGGGGCGCGCCGACTCCAGCGCGCCGTACGCGACCAGCCCGCTGCGCACGAGCGCCACCGCGTCGACGGCGCCGGCCCCGTCGGGGACCGGGGAGGCCATGGCCTCGTGCAGGACGGCGAAGTCGGCGTAGCCGTGCCCGAAGCACAGCCCGGTCACCCGGTCGCCCACGGTGAACCGGGCCACCCCCGCGCCCACCGCGACCACCTCGCCGGCCAGTTCGCCGCCCAGCGGGATGGGCTCGGCGGACTCGGTGACCTTGCGGACCACGGGCAGGGTGACCCCGATCGCCGCGCAGCGCACCAGCAACTCGCCGGGGCCGGGCTCGGGGACCGGGACCTCCTCCGTGAAGAGCGGGCCGCCGGTGGACTCGTACCGGACACGGCGCATGGCCGACACCTCGCATTCGTTGGGAACACCCACGAAATTCGTTGGGGATCCCAACGGTAACGGGAGTTCATGGGGAAGTCCAACGATTCTTCGATAGGCTTCCGGCATGGCCGAAGCACCCCTGCCCGCGATCCGCTCCCTGCCCAGCTGGCTGCTGGGCCGGGCCGCCGCCCGCGGCCGCGCCCTGGTCGCCGACGCCCTCGCCGCCGAGGGCATGAAGATGTGGCACCACGTGACCCTCTCCGCCGTCCGCGACCTCGGCCCGGTCGCCCAGGCCGACCTCGGCCGCGGCATCGGACTCGACCCCAAGGACCTGGTCGGCATCCTCAACGACCTCCAGTCCTCCGGCCTCGTGCTGCGCGCCCCCGACCCGCGCGACCGGCGCAAGAACGCGGTCTCCCTCACCGACGGGGGCGCGCGCCTCCTCGACCGCTGCGAGCGGGCGGCCCGCGCGGCCAACGACGCGCTCCTCGCCCCGCTGTCGGCGGCCGAACGCGAGCAGTTCATGGGCCTGTTGACCCGCATTTCCGGTGCGGACGGCTGACGGCGGCTAACGTTCCGTCATGACCGCAGCTCACGTCCTGGACCCGCAGCGCACCGCCCTCGTCCTCGTCGACCTGATGGAACGCATCGTCGCGCTCCCGCTGGAACCCCGCAAAGGTGCCGAAGTCCTCGCGGTCGCCGAGGAGCTGGCGGCCTCCTTCCGCTCCGCCGGCGCGCTCGTCGTCCTCGTCCGGGTCGAACGCCCCGGCGTCCCGGAACAGCCGCCCGGCAGCGGTCTGGTGCCGGGCCTGCGCCAGGACGGCGACCTCGAAGTGGTCAAGCGGACCGTCGGCGCGTTCCACGACACCGGGCTCGACGCGGCGCTGCGGGAACGGAGCGTCACCACCCTGGTGCTCGGCGGCATCGCCACCAACCTCGGCGTCGAGTCCACCGCCCGCGCCGCCGCCGACCACGGCTACGACCTCGTCTTCGCGGAGGACGCCCTGACCGCCCTCACCGCCGCCGAACACGAGGCCTCGGTACGGCTCGACTTCCCCCGCCTCGGCACCGTCACCACCGCGGACCGACTGCGCCTGGCGCGTGACTGACGCTCGCACCGGTGCCGGGGTCGGTGCTCCCTGGGGTGCAGCGGGGTGGCGGTGCCGCGCGGGCGGGTGCGACGGCCGGCATCCGGCGCTGTGCGCGGCGGCCGACCCGCGGGTGCGGCAGCCGGTCCCTCCGGGCTGGGCGCGGCGGTCGGCATCCTGCGGTGTGGGTGAGGCGGTCGGTCCCCCCGGGGCTGGGGCTGGGGCGGTGTCCGGTGGCCCGCCGGGTGGGTGTGGCGGTCGGTTCTTCCCCGGGTTGGGCGAGGGCGCCGGTCTCCCCGGGCTGGGTGCGGTGGCCCGCACCCCCAGGGGGTAGCCGATTGCCCCCGGCCGCCGGCGTCCTCGGGGTTCCTGCGGCGGTCGGCGCTCTCCGGGGTGGGTGCGGCGCTCGGTCCCCCCGGGGCTCAGCACAGTGGCCGCCGCACCGCGGGGCGGGTACGGCGGCCGGGGGCTGCTGTCAGACCAGGGTTCCGCCGCCGTCCGCGACCACCACCGAGCCGGTGCTGTAGGCACCCCGCATCAGGTACAGGTACGCCTCCGCCACGTCCGCCGGCTCGCCGACCCGGCCCACCGGCAGCGACTCGGCGGAAGCGCGGTACAGCCCCTCGCGCTGCTCCTCCGGCAGCTCGCGCCACAGCTCGGTGCGCACCATGCCGGGCGCCACCGCGTTCACCCGCACCGGCGCCAGCTCCAGCGCCAGCGCCCGGGTCAGCGACTCCACCGCCCCGCACAGCGCCGCCAGCACCGACGTGCCCGGGGCCGGCCGGCGTCCCGCCGTGCCGGTCGTGAGCACCACCGAACCGCCGGCGCGCACCGACCCGGCGCCGTGCTTCGCCAGCGCGTACGCACCCCACAGCCGCGTGTCGAGGAACCGCCGGGCCTCCCCGAGGTCCGTCTCCGCCGCACCGCCCAGCAGCAGCGGCTCACCCGCCGTACAGACCAGGTGGTCGAACGCGCCGATCCGGGCGAAGAACGCGCGGATCGCGTCCTCGTCCGTCACATCCAGCACGTGTCCCTCGGTGCCCTCCGGCAGCTGCTTCAGCGCCGCGTCCACACTCTCCTGCCGGCGCGAGACGACGACCACCTCGGCGCCCTCCCGTCCCGCGCCCTCGGCGACCGCCAGCCCGATGCCCGACGTACCGCCGATGACGACCACACGCTGTCCCCGCAACCCCATGACCGGTTCTCCTGCCCGTCGTTGGTTCTCGCCGCCGGGTTCCCGGCTGCCGCTCCAGCCTGTGGCCACGGGCGTCCAGCCGTCCAAGACCTCTTCCGGCCACGGCGATACCCTGAGGGCATCACCGCCGGTACGACCCCACGGGGAAGCAGCCATGGACCTGGACCTGCGCAAGCTGCGCTACTTCACCGCCGTGGCGGAACTGCTGCACTTCGGGCGGGCCGCCGAGCGGCTGCACATCGCCCAGCCGGTGCTCAGCCGTCAGATCCGGTCCTTGGAGAAGGAGTTGGGCGCCGAGCTGTTCGTCCGCGACAGCCACGGTGTGACCCTGACCGACGCGGGAGACCAACTCCTCGCGGAGGCACGGCACTTGCTCGTCGCCGCCGAAGGGGCGCAGCGCAGGGTGCGGCGTGCCGCGGGCGGGCGCCGGCGGCTCGTCATCGGCTTCCGCGCCGGCATCGTCGTCACCCCGGCCCTGCGCGCCTTCCGGGCCGCCCACCCGGACGTCGACACCCGGGCCCGCCGCCTGGAATGGGACGACCAGGAACCGTCCGTCCTCGACGGCACCGTCGACATCGCCTACGTACGCGCCCCGCTCCGCGAGGACGGCCTCGAACTGCGGCCCCTCTACACCGAGCCGCGCGTGGTGATGCTGCCGGCCGCCCACCGCTTCGCCGGAAAGCCGGAACTCACCCTCGCCGACCTCGCCGACGAGACCTGGCTCAGCTACCGCACGCCGGGGCCGGACGACCTGCCGCTGCGGACCGTCGAGGAGAAGTTCGAGTGCATCGCGACGGGCACCGCCATCACCCTCGTCCCCCGCTCGGTCGCCGAGCAGTACTCCCGCCCGGACGTCGCCTACGTCCCCGTCCTCGACGCCGAGCCCGACCGGATCCTGCTCGCCTGGGCGGCCGGCCGCCCCTCACCCCTGGTCACCGCGTTCGCCGAGGCCGCGGCCGCGGCGGCGGCCGGAGCGGACGAGACGCAGGGCTGAGGGCCGCCCTCACTCGGAGGCGGCGTGCTCCTCCAGCGCGATACGGTCCTCGCCCGCGTACACGTTCATCGACCCGCCCCGCAGAAAGCCCACCAGCGTCAGCCCGGTCTCCGCCGCCAGGTCCACCGCCAGCGACGACGGCGCCGACACCGCCGCCAGCAGCGGGATCCCCGCCATCACCGCCTTCTGCGCCAGCTCGAAGGAGGCCCGGCCGGAGACCAGGAGCAGCGTCCGGGACAGCGGCAGACCGCCGTCTTGCAGAGCCCGGCCGACCAGCTTGTCGACCGCGTTGTGCCGGCCCACGTCCTCCCGTACGTCCACCAGCTCCCCGTCCTCGCTGAACAGGGCCGCCGCGTGCAGACCGCCGGTCCGGTCGAAGACCCGCTGCGCCGCCCGCAACCGGTCCGGAAGGCCCGCCAGCAGCTCCGGGGTGACCCGCACCGGGGGAGTGTCGGCGATCGGCCAGCGCGCGGTGGTCCGTACGGCGTCCAGGCTCGCCTTGCCGCACAGCCCGCAGGAGGAGGTGGTGTAGACGTTGCGCTCCAGCGTGACCTCGGGCAGGACCACGTCCGGGGCGGTCCGGACGTCGACCACGTTGTAGGTGTTCGACCCGTCGGCGGTCGCCCCCGCGCAGTAGACGATGTTCTGGAGGTCGGCCGCGGTCGCCAGCACGCCCTCGCTCACCAGGAACCCCGCGGCCAGCGCGAAGTCGTCACCCGGCGTCCGCATGGTGATCGCGAGCGGCTTGCCGTTCAGCCGGATCTCCAGCGGCTCCTCGGCGACGAGCGTGTCCGCGCGGGAGGAGACCGCCCCGTCCCGGATGCGGAGGACCCTGCGGCGTTCCGTGACCCGTCCCATGTTCCGATCAGCCCCGGTTCTCTGTGTGCTGGCAGCAGCACACATTGTCCTGCACCCGCGAGGCCGGGCGCAGCCCGCCCCGGGTGCCCCGGTGCACGGATGTCCGAGTGTCTGACGGGAGCCGACAATCCCGACGCCCGATTCCTGTGGCTTCACCTGCCGTCGTACCGGTGAGTCACTGAACAGACTGGTGGATCCCGCTACCCACGGCCACGAGGGGGATCCCCGACATGAACGGCTCGCGCATCGCCGCCATCGGTCACTACCAGCCCGCCAAGGTGCTCACCAACGAGGACCTGGCCGGCATGGTCGACACGAGCGACGAGTGGATCCGCAGCCGGGTGGGCATCCGCACCCGGCACATCGCCGGCCCCGACGAGCCGGTGGACGAGCTGGCCGCCCATGCCGCCGCCAAGGCGCTCGCCGCGGCCGGCCTCACCCCCGCCGACATCGACCTGGTCCTCGTCGCCACCTCCACGGCGATCGACCGCTCGCCGAACACCGCCGCCCGGGTCGCCGCCCGGCTCGGCATCCCGCAGCCCGCCGCGATGGACGTCAACGTCGTGTGCGCCGGATTCACCCATGCGCTGGCCACCGCCGACCACACCGTCCGGGCGGGCGCCGCCACCCGGGCCCTGGTCATCGGCGCCGACAAGATGTCCGAGGTCACCGACTGGACCGACCGCACCACCTGTGTGCTGGTCGGCGACGGGGCCGGCGCCGCCGTCGTCGAGGCCTGCCCGCCGGGGGAGCGGCCCGGCATCGGACCGGTGCTGTGGGGGTCGGTGCCGGAGATGGGGCACGCGGTGCGCATCGAGGGCACGCCGCCGCGGTTCGCCCAGGAGGGCCAGAGCGTCTACCGCTGGGCGACGACCCAGCTGCCCGCCATCGCCCGCCGCGCCTGCGAGCGGTCCGGCGTGGCCCCCGAGGATCTCGCCGGGGTCGTCCTGCACCAGGCCAACCTGCGGATCATCGAACCCCTCGCGCAGAAGCTGGGCGCGGTCAACGCCGTCGTCGCCCGCGATGTCACCGAGTCCGGCAACACCTCCGCCGCGAGCATCCCGCTCGCCTTCTCCAAGCTCCTCGAACAGGGAGCGCTCTCCAGCGGCGACCCGGTGCTGCTCTTCGGCTTCGGCGGGAACCTGTCGTACGCCGGCCAGGTCGTCCGGTGCCCCTGAGCGGACGGCCACCCGCCCTCACGCCCGGTGCACGCGGATACGCAGGTGAAACGCACTCCGAAACCTTGGTATGGTTGTCCATGTCGCCGCGGGGAACAGCCCCCGCAAGGCGGCAGACACCTAGTCCGGGTGGCGGAATGGCAGACGCGCTAGCTTGAGGTGCTAGTGCCCTTTATCGGGCGTGGGGGTTCAAGTCCCCCCTCGGACACATACCGTAGCGATACGGAGGCGAGGGCCCCGACCTGATGGTCGGGGCCCTCGCCGTTTTCTGCGGTCAGGACGACCGCTTGTGCCGGGCCGAGCGGTCGAGATAGTGGCGCGCCGCGCGGACGCGGTTGCCGCAGCGGTCCGAGCACCAGCGGCGGGCGCCGTGGGTGCGGATGAAGAGGCGGGTGCAGCCGGGCGCCCCGCACATGGCCAGGCGCCGGCTCGACGGGCCGGTGAGGAGATCCACGCCGTCCTCGGCGATGGCGGTGATGGCCGTGCCGAGGGGGTCGTCGGCGGGATGGCGTGTCGCCACCACGGCCCCCGATTCCTCCCAGCGCACCTCGCGCACGGCCGGGGCCGCCGCGAGCGCGCTGTTCAGCGTGGACAGGGCGGCCGTATCGGGGTGGGCGCCCTTGACGTGCGCGTCGAGCAGTTCCCTCAAGGAGTGGCGCAGCTCGCGCAGTCGTCCCGTCTCGCGCTCGCTGAGCGCATCCCTGGTGAGAGGCATGTCGCGCTCGGCCAGCCAGGCGAGCGCTGCGTGGCCGTCCTGGAGCCCGTCGTACGGGCCGTTCGGGCGGTTGAACTCCGTGTTGACCAGGGCCAGGGCGTGGTGGTGTTCCTCGCCCGGCACCTGCGCCGGCGGCGTCGCTGTGGAGGTTTCGGCAGCGTCCATGTCGTAACGGTAACACTTGAGGTTTCCCGTGAGGATGGCGTAAGGTCTGATGATGTCTAACGGAGAATTCAATGCTTTACCGTTAGGTGCCTCGGCTTCGCGTCCCCAGGGGAATCTCTTATGGCAAAGTCAGACAAAGGCCTCATCTTGCGGTTCATCACGCTGGCCATCGGCATGTTCGCCATCGGCACGGACAGCTTCGTGGCCGCGGGCATCCTGCCCAGCGTGGCCAAGGACCTGGACGTCGGCGTGCCCACGAGCGCGGAGCTGATCACGGCGTATGCGCTGTCCTACGCGATCCTCTCGCCCGTCGTGGCGGCCGTCGCCGCCCGAGTGCCCCGCAGGCTCCTGCTGATCAGCGGCCTGCTGGTGTTCATCGCGGGCAACATCGGCACCGGGCTCGCGCCCACGTTCGAGGTGGCCATGGGCTTCCGGGTGGTGGCCGCGCTCGGCGGTGCCATGTTCACTCCCACCGCGGCCGGAGTCGTCGTCGCGCTCGCCGGGCCGGAGCGGCGGGGCACGGCCCTGTCCATCCTGTTCGGCGGCCTGAGTGCCGCGACTGCCCTCGGATCTCCCATCGGCACCGCGATCAGCGGATTCACCGACTGGCGCGGCACCATGGTCTTCGTCGCCGCGGTCGGCGTGCTGGCCGCGATCGCCATCTCCGTGGCGCTGCCCTCCGTGCCCAGCCCGCCGGCGGCCACGCTCAAGCAGCGGCTGTCGCCGCTCACCGATCCGCGGATCGCTCTGACGCTGCTGCTGGTCCTGGTCGGCTACAGCGGCCTGTTCATCCTGTACACCTACGTCAGCCAGATCTTCGCGCCCGCCACGGACGGCAGCGGCAGGAGGCTGGCCTGGTTGCTGTTCGCCTGGGGTGTCGCGGCGGTGGTCGGAAACATGACGTCCGGACGGCTGACCGACAAGTTCGGCAACCGCGTCGTGATCAACACGGCCGGCGTCATCGCGATCGCCGTCTTCGCCACGACCCCGTGGACCAGCCGCCACCTGGTGACCGCCTTCATCGCCGTGATGCTGTGGGGTGCCTGTGGCTGGGCGATGCTCGTCCCGATCCAGCACCGGCTCGCCGGGGTGAACCCGGCGGTCGCCCAGATGTCCATCTCGCTGAGTTCCTCCGCGAACTACGTCGGTGTCTCCCTCGCCCCGGTGATCGGCGGATTCCTGCTCGATCACGTGGTGGACATGCGCTACCTGGGTGTGCCGTCCGCGGCGATCGTCGTCGTCGGCCTGCTCATCGGCGAGGCGGGCCACCTGCTGATCAGGCGGGGGCTGCGCCGGGCGCAGGAGGACACCCCGGCCGGGGAGCCTGCTGTCACCGCACCACGTTGAGCGCGTGAACAGCGGCGGGGCCCGCGCGGACCGGTCGGCGGTCCGCGCGGGCCCTGTGCCGGCCGGGACGGAGGAGTACTAGGCGATCCGGCTGTGTGGTTCGAAGCCTCCGATCAGCCGGCTCACCTCGGCACTGGTGGACTTGACCGCCAGCACGAAGCGGTCCCGGACGGCGGCCGGCAGGGGTGCCGGCTTCAGTACGACGACGGAGCCCAGCACGGTGCCGTCCCACAGCACGGGTGCGGCGACCGAGTCCCGGCCGTGGACGCACTCCTGGAACCCGAACGCGTACCCTCTGGCCCGGATCTCGGCGAGGGAGGCGAGCAGCTTGTTCCGGTCCCGGTACACCCCGGGGCCCACGACGGGGGGCAGTTCCTCCGCCAGTACCCGCTGGAGCAGGTGGTCGGAGAGATGGGCGAGGATCGCCCGGCCCGACGCGCCGATCCGCAACGAGCGGCTGATGCTCATGAGGTCCCGGAGGGTCAGGCCCAGTTCCGACAGGTCGGAGGAGCCCACCGCCATGTCGATGCAGTGCCGCTGCGGGTGGCCCAGGTTGGTCAGGCCGTACAGGAACACCGTGCCACCGTCGGTGGCGAGACGCAGTTGTTCCAGGCAGTTGCCCAGTGCGGTGCGGTCGAGCCGAGGGGTCAGCGCCTGGGTGCCCAGGCGCGCGGCCGCCGGGCCGAGGCGGTAGCGGCCGCGGGAAACCTGTGCGAACGCGCCCTGCTGAATGCCGGAACGAAGAATCCGGTAGACGGTGGAGTCGTCCAGCGCGGAGGCGCGGGCCAGTTCCGCGAGCCCGTGCACCTCGCCACCGAGCTGGGTGAATGCCTGTTGTACGCGAAACACTCGCTCGGTGTAGCTCGTTCCGCCCGGGGGCGATGTGCCCTGTGATGAAGTGTGATTCTGCTGTCGGCCTGAGGAAATACTGCTGGATGTGGCTTCAGAGTGTTGAGCGGTGCCCTGATGCATGGGTGACCTCTCGATCCGGAAAGGGAGAAACGCAGCCGTCAGGCGAAGGAGTCACCGGGGTGACTTCAGTGAGAGGCAGTTGCGCAGGTCGTCCCACCGGCACCGAGATGTCGGAAATGTGATGAATATAGCGCTTTGAAGTGCATAGCTAGCGGCACGCAATGCATGTCACAGCCCCCCGTGTCAATCCTTGTGTAGGGCGGACTTTACCTCGAACGTGCCCCGGGAGCGTGTGACTGAAGTCTCTCTCCAACGCTTTCGAGTCAATTTTTCCGTTACATTTGCCGAGTCGGCCAGGCTGAATCAGGCCATCGGGACGAGCGGACCCGTGAGGTCGGCGCCGGCCTCGCGCACCACGACGGCCCGGTCCGCACCGGCGGGTCGGGCCACCGCCGCCAGGAGGCCGGGGAGCGGCCCGAGGTTGCTCACATGCCAGTCACTCGGGCCTTCGCCCGTACCGTGCAGCACGCGCGCCACCTCCTCCCGAGGGCTCACCTCCAGCAGGGTCAGGTCGCCCACGACTCCCGTACCCACTGCCTTCAGGACGGCCTCTTTCCGGGTCCAGCAGCGCAAGTAAGCCATTGAGCGACGGTCGCCCGGCGGCTCGTCGAAAACGTAGGAGCGTTCGTCCGCGCACAGGGTGGCCGGGGCGAGCGTGGCGACGGGCATGGGGCGCACCCGCTCGATGTCGAGGCCCACCGGATGTTCTCGGGACAGCAGCAGGGCCGAGTAGCCGTCGCTGTGCGAGAGGCTGAGGTGCACGGTGCCCTTCCCGAGGTCCGCCACGGGCCGGCCGTGCCCTGTGTCGCCGCAGGCCGGACAGGCCGCACGGGTCAGTCGCACCTCATGGACGGGCACCCCCGCGGTGCTGCTCACGAGCCGCTTGGTCATGGCGCGCGCCCAGACGAACCGGCGGAGTGCGCGGCGAAGCGGAAGGCTCCCGCCCTGGCGCGCTCCGCCGCGTCGAGCAGCTCGGGGAAACCGTCGGGCACCGGCGCGTCGTACCGCCACCAGCGCAGTTCCATGACTCCGGCGCCCATCAGGCGGGGCGGCGCCGCAGGCGGGTGGACAGGTGCTGCTGGAGGGGCTCGCCCACCGCCTCGAGTTCCTGTACGACGGTCAGCTCGTCCCCGTCGAGCCTGAGGCTGCGCCGGGACCCGGTGACCTCCTTCGCCAGCGGGGTGACGGCCATGTCCCGCGAGGTCATCTCGATCTCGCTGCCGGAGATGCGGCCGACGTATGTGGTCACGATCCCCGTGGGGTGCGCGACCACCGCCTCCAGGTAGCCGTCCGGCATGACCCGCCACCAGCCGGTCTCGCGGCCCGACGGGCGTACCGGCCGGCCGTCGGCGTCGGTCAGCCAGGCACGCGCTTCGTAGCGCAGGAAGGGCCTGCCGTCATGACTGAAGGTGATCTCCTGCGCGTACGGCAGCTCCTCGGCCATGGTGCCGTATCCGACGGTGCCGGTTCCCAGCCACCGGCCCAGAAGGGCGACGGCGGGCGCCAGCCATGGGTGCGGTTCGGGCCCGACGCCTGCGACGTGGCTGTCAGGGAAAGGGGCCTGTGCCGAATCAAGCACGCTGCTCACTCCTGTAGGTGTATGCGCCCGGACTGGGTGCAGCGTAGCGGGCTCGGGCCGAATTCCTCGATATCTTCGCGCTTTTCTCGGTGTATGAGAAACCGGCGGCTTCTTCGGGTTTCAATCACCGTTTCTCGGCCTGCGAGAAACGCGGGCGCCTTTCTCGCTCACTGGAAATATTGCAGGAAGTTGACCGGCCAGGAAAAGATTGACGGATCCTCGGGCGGTCTTGTTACGCTGCATGGGCCGGGTCTCACCCGGATATCTTTTTTGGCGGACGGGGGCCTTTGTGTATGACGCCATTGTTGTAGGTGCGCGAATATCCGGTGCATCCACAGCTCTGTTGCTGGCTCGGCTCGGGCACCGGGTGCTGATGGTCGACCGTGCGCGCTTTCCCAGCCCTACGTCGTCGTCCACGAATCTCATCCACCCGCCGGGCGTCCAGCGGCTGAAGCAGTGGGGTGTGCTGGACCGGCTGGGCGACCACGCCATTCCGCACCTCACCCGCTACAGCCTCCAGAGCGGCCCGGTACGGCTCGAGGCCGCGCTGCCCGCCGTCGAGGACGTGGACTACGCGCTGTCGCCCCCGCGCATCAAGCTGGACGAGGCCCTGGTGCACCGCGCGGTCGACGCCGGTGTCGAACTGCGCGAGGAGACCTCGGTCCAGGAGCTGCTGCGCGACGAGGACGGCACCGTGATCGGCGTCGCAGGCACCACCAAGGGCGCCGGCCGCTTCCAGGAGAAGGCCGCCGTCGTCATCGGCGCCGACGGCAAGAACTCCAAGGTGGCCCGGCTGGTCGGCGCCGAGCAGTACTGCGCCGAACCGGTGCTGAGCAAGAGCCTGTGGACGTACTGGGAGGGCATGCCGCAGTCGTCCCTCGTCCGTACCTACCGCAAGAACCGCCGGCACCCCTTCACCTGGCCCACCCATGACGGGCTGTCGATCGTCGGAGTGGCCTGGCCCACGGCGGAGTTTCCCGCACCGAACGGTGACGAGGCCACGGACCGGGCAGTCATCGCCGCTCTGGCCGATGCCGACCCGGACCTCGCCGAAGAGGTCCGGGCGGGCCGTCGGGCCGATCGCTGGCTCACCGGCTCCGTCCCCAACTTCCTGCGCACGTCGCACGGTCCGGGCTGGGCCCTCGTGGGCGACGCCTCAGCGACCCGGGATCCGATCACCGCCTCCGGCATCACGCACGCGGTGCTCAGTGCCGAACTCCTCGCGGACGCCGTGCACCAGGGGCTGTCCGGCGGCCGCGGCATGGACCTGGAGCTGGCGTCGTACGCCCGTGCCCGGGACGCGCTCGTCCGGGACCACTACGACTACACCCGCGACTATGCGCGCATCCTCGACCACACGGTGGAGGAGCGCGCGCTCATCGAGGCGATGAGCCGCAGCCCCTGGCATGCGCGCGGCATGATCGGCCTGTTCGCCACGGTCGTTCCACCGACGGAGTTCTACTCCCGTCGTACCTTCCGCGAGCTGTTCGACTTCCTCAACGAAGAGGGCGGACTGCCCCCGAAGATCCGCATGTTGCGCTGGCTGCTGCATGCCGTCCCCGGCCGGCCGGAGAGCACGGCCCGGCTCGCCGACCGGCTCCTCGCGGCCCGCCTCGGCCTGATGGGTGAGCTGCTTCTGCGCAGCCCGGCTGCCTGAGCCCGCGCCCAGGCCGCACCCTCTCCCTCACCCACCCTGACGACACGCACGCAACGCTCGCAACGCACGCAGCGTCGACGTCGTTGCGCGGCTGCCCGGGGCACAGCCCCGTGACACCTCGTTCTGGAGGAACCTCACCATGACCGGTACGCAGCAGTACACCGGCCCCGTCCTTCTCTTCCCCGGCCAGGGCGGCTTCGACGGTGTCGCGCTCCGCCGCGCGGCCGACGGCTACCCGCAGGTGCGGGCCGTCTTCGAACGGATCGACACCGTCACCCGGGAGGCACACGGCCGGGAGCTGTCCCCGACCCTGTTCCGCGACACCCCGGTGGAGCTCGCCGAGCTGCTCAAGGACGAGCCCTGGGTGTCGCAACTCGCCATCTACGGAACGGGTCTGGCGGCCCATCACATCCTGACCGAGCACGGCGTACGGCCGTCCGCCCTCATGGGCCACAGCCTCGGTGAGATCACCGCGCTGGTGGCCGCGGGCGGCTACTCCGTCGAGGACGGCGCCCGCATCGTCCTGAGCCGCACGGCCGCCATCGCCGGCCGCGACGGGGGCACCGGCGCGATGGTCGCGCTCGCCGCCTCGCCCGCCCGCAGCCGGCACCTGATCGCACTCGTCGAGAACGAGCGCCTGGCCGTGGCCACCGAGAACCACGCGGCCCAGACCGTGCTGAGCGGCCCCCGCGAGGCCATCGCCCAGGTCAAGGCCATCGCCGAGCACCTCAACATCGGCTGCGCCCCGCTGGACGCCGGATTCGCGTTCCACAACCCCGCACTCGCCTCGGCGGCCCCCGACTTCGCCGCCGCCGTACGTGGCCTGGCCCGCGGCCGGCTGGACACCCCCGTCTACTCGCCGATCCTCCAGCGCTTCTACGACCAGGACGAGAGCCTGGCCGACCGGTTGGCCGACCACTTCACCCTGCCCGTGCGGTTCTCCTCCGCCGTGGCCTTCCTGCACGAGCACGGTGCGCGCACCTTCGTGGAGGCCGGCGGACGCGCGGCCCTCACCTCGCTGGTGCCCAAGAGCCTGGGCACCGCCGACGGTCTCACCGTGCTGGCCACGCTGGCCATGGGCCGCGGCAACACCCTGCGCCTGTCCGACACCCTGGCCGAGCTGCGGCAGGCGGGGCTGGCGACCGGCGACGGCCTGGAGTCCCTGCGGCAGTATCTGGCGCCCGAGCTGTCCGCGGCGGAGTTCTCCACCTTCTGGACCACGACGGGCCACGAGGTCGCCGCACTGGTGAACCGCCGGCTGTCGGACTTCCGCACCGCGCTGGAGGACGGCGCCGGCGCTCAGGACAGCGCTCCCGTGGAGCCGGGTGCGTCTGCGGCCGGTGTTCCGGGGCGGGAGGAGGTGTTCGTGACGGTGCGGGGTCTGTACGCGCAGGCGCTGGAGTATCCGGAGGAGGTGTTCACGCCGGGTGTGCTGCTGGAGGCGGAGCTGGGCGTGGACTCGGTGAAGCAGGTCGAGTTGCTGTCGCGGGCGTCGGAGCACTTCGGGCTGCCGCCGCGGGGCTCGGACTTCCGGCTGGCGGACTACGAGACGCTCGACAAGATCGCCGACCTCATCCACCACGAACTGAACGGCCACCGCGGCGCCGCCGCCCAGGACACGGCTGCGGTCGAGCCGGCTGTCGTGGAGCCGGCCGGTGTGGAGCCGGGTGCGTCTGCGGCCGGTGTTCCGGGGCGGGAGGAGGTGTTCGTGACGGTGCGGGGTCTGTACGCGCAGGCGCTGGAGTATCCGGAGG
>NZ_JBHXVE010000008.1:92544-107618 GCF_042672505.1 Streptomyces sp. NPDC127190 | reverse complement strand
AGGTGTTCACGCCGGGTGTGCTGCTGGAGGCGGAGCTGGGCGTGGACTCGGTGAAGCAGGTCGAGTTGCTGTCGCGGGCGTCGGAGCACTTCGGGTTGCCGCCGCGGGGCTCGGACTTCCGGCTGGCGGACTACGAGACGCTCGACAAGATCGCCGACCTCA
This sequence comes from Streptomyces sp. NPDC127190, assembly GCF_042672505.1. NCBI lineage: Bacteria > Bacillati > Actinomycetota > Actinomycetes > Kitasatosporales > Streptomycetaceae > Streptomyces > Streptomyces sp. NPDC127190. Next base: position 107,456 of record NZ_JBHXVE010000008.1, on the reverse strand, counting down.
TCCACCACGAACTGAACGGCCACCGGCTCCAGGGCGCTTCGGCATGAGCGGGCCGACCGGAGGAACCACGTCCATGAAGGACCTCAGCGGCAAGATCGCACTCGTCACGGGCGGGGCCCGCAACGTGGGCAAGGCCATCGCGGCCACCCTCGCGGACCACGGCGCCCACGTCCTCGTCAACTACTTCCACTCGCACGAGCAGGCCAAGGAGACCCAGCGCGAGCTGCGCGCCCGCGGCGCCCAGGTGGACCTGCTGCGCGCCTCGGTGGCCCGGCCCGAGCAGGTCGACCGGATGTTCTCCGAGATCGAGCAGCGCTTCGGACGGCTGGACATCCTCGTCAACAACGCCGCCAACGGCGCGCTCGTCCCCGGCCCCGAGGTCACCGACGAGCTTCTCGACAAGGCCCTCGACACCAACCTCAAGGGCGGCCTGCGCTGCGCCCGGGCGGCCGCCGAGCTGATGCGGCGGGCCGGCGGCGGTTCCATCGTCAACGTCTCCGCCCTGGGCGGCTCCCAGCTCGTCATGGCCAACTACCTGGCCTGTGCGCCCGCCAAGGCGGCGGTCGAGGCCGCCGCACGCTACCTGGCCGTGGAGTTCGCGCCCTTCAACATCCGGGTGAACACCGCCTCGGCGGCGATGCTCGTCAGCGAGGTCGCCGACGCCTTCCCCGACGCGGAGGCGATGCAGGAGGCCGTCGCGGCGAGTACCCCGCTCGGCCGGCTGGGCACGCCCGAGGAGTTCGCCGAGGTCGTCGCGTTCCTCGCCTCCGACCGGGCGCGCTGGATCACCGGCCAGGTGGTCCTGGCCGACGGCGGTCTGACCCTGGGCGCGCCCCTGCTGTCGCCGCCCGCGCAAGCGGCCACCGCCGGTATGAAGGCGGTCGCCGTGGCCCCGCCTACCGAGCCGGCGGCGGCAACCGCCGGGATCGGTACGGCGAACACGTCGCCCGCGACCAGCCCCGCCCAGGCGGAGGACCCGGCCGCCGTCCAGGAAGACCCCGAGGACGACGAGATAGCCGTCGTCGGCATGGGCCTCGTCGTCAGCGGCGCCGACAGCCCCGACGCCTTCTGGCAGCTGCGCACCACCGGCCGCGAGCTGTTCATCGAGGTACCCGAGGACCGCTGGGACCGGGCCCGGTTCTCCTCGCCCGACCGGTCCGCCGAGGACAAGTCGTACCAGGACACCTGCGTGTTCATCACCGACTTCGAGCCGGGCCGCGCCGTCCTCGACGGCCTGTCCGGGGCACCGGACGAGACCGAGCTGACCACCCTGTGGCTGCGTCACTCGCTCGTCCAGGCCCTGGACGGGGTGCGCGTCGGCGACACCGACCGCTTCTCCTTCCACGTGGGCTACACCGCGGACGGCAGCCAGCACCTGGAGGAGGCGGGCGTGCTGCACGCCGCCCGGCACCTCACCGCGGGCATCGCCGACGGCCTGGACCTCACACCGGAGGCCCGCGCCCGCCTCGTCGGCCGGGTCGACAAGGTCCTCTCGGGCCGCTATCACCGGGGCGCCACCGACGCACCGCGGTTCCTGCCGCACCAGGTGGGCCGTACGGCGATGACGGGCATCCTGCCGGACGACACCCAGCTCCAGATGGTGGACACGGCCTGCTCCTCCTCGCTGTACGCGATCGACATCGGCATCAAGGGCCTGCTGATGGGCAAGCAGGACATCGCCGTGTGCGGTGGGGCCTTCGCGCTGGCACCGCGCGGGACCGTGCTGTTCTCCAAGCTGAAGGGGCTGTCCCAGCGCGGCGCGGTGCACGCGCTGGACGCGGAGGCGGACGGTGTCATCTTCGCCGACGGCGCCGGCGTCGTCGTACTGAAGCGGCTCAGCCGGGCCAAGGCCGACGGCGACCGCATCCTGGGCGTGCTCAAGGCGTTCGGGTCCTCGTCGGACGGCAAGGGCAAGGCGATCTACGCGCCCAGCTCCACGGGGCAGAACCTGGCCGTGGAGCGGGCCCTGGAGGCCGGCGGCCTCGACGGAGCCGAGATCGACTGGATCAACGCCCACGCCACCGGGACCCCGGCCGGTGACCTCGCGGAGTTCACCACGCTCCGGGAGCACTACGGCAGTGCCCGGTCCACCGCCGTCACCTCGAACAAGTCGCTGATCGGGCACACCGGCTGGGCCGCGGGCGTGGTCTCGCTCATCGAGTCGATCCTGGCGTTGCAGGGGGAGACCATCCCCGGCCAGTACCGGTTTTCCTCCGCTCCCAAGATGTTCGAACTGGACCGCACCCGGCTGGAGATCTCCGGCAGCCCGCGGCCGTGGCCGGCCACGCCCGGCCGGACGCGCACGGCGGCGATCTCCGGCTTCGGGTTCGGCGGCACCAACGCGCACCTGATCCTCACCGAGGGGCAGCAGCGCCGTACCTCCGGCGGGACGCCGCACCACCCGGCCGGCCCGGTCCGGGCCGAGACCGACCGCATCGCGGTCGTGGGCTGGTCGGCCAAGCTGCCCGGGGTCGAGGACCGCGACCAGGTCCTCCAGTGGCTGTCCGGCTCCCGGGAGATCGAGTCCGGGTTCGGCGAGCAGTACCCGGCACCGCCGTTCCAGCAGGTGCGGATGCCCCCTGCGACCGTACGGACCATCGACCGCTGCCAGTTGATGATCCTGGCCTGCGCCCACGACCTGCGCGACCAGCTGGGCGACTTCTGGCAGCGGCACACCGAGCGGACCGGCGTCGTCGTCGGCCACATGGGCCCCACCCGGGCCGCCATGCTCTACGCCAACCGCTGCTACCTGGACGACATCGAGCACGCCCTGCGCCAGGACCCCGAACTCGCGGGCAGCCCGCAGCTCACACCCCTGCTGGAGCGGATGCGCGAACGGGTCCGTTCCCTGGTCCCGCCGTCGAACGAGGACTCCTTCCCGGGCATGATGCCCAACATCATCTCGGCCCGGGTGGCGAACTACTTCGACCTCAAGGGCCCCAACATCACGGTGGACGCGGGACTGGCCTCGACCGTGGCGGCGTTCGCGACGGCCGCGCGCTACCTGCGCAGCGGCGAGCTGGACTTCGTGCTCGCCGGCGGCATCAACGGCAACAGCCTGCCCGAACTCCGGGGGCTGCTCAGCGATGTCTTCGAGGAGCCGGTCGAACCGGCCGAGGGAGCCTTCCTGTTCGGGCTGACCACCGAGCGCGCCGCCAAGGAGGCCGGACTGCGCATCCTCGGCATCGTCGACGAGGCCGATGTGCGCGCCGACCTGGACGGTGCGGCGCAGAACGTCCTCGACTGCGGCTCGCGTGGCGGCTTTGGCCACTACCTCGGCGCGGCGGGCGGGGTGCAGATCCTGCGGGCTCTCCAGCGAACCGGCAGCACCACCCGGATCCGCTGCCGCGAGAACGGCCACGACGCGGCCACCCACCTCGTGGTCCATGCCGGGGAGGCGGCGTCCGGCCCGGACACCCCGGGCCCCCGGGAGACCACCGCGCTGGACGGTGCGTCCACCGACCTGGTCGAGCGGTACGCCGTCACGCTCGCCCCGGCTCCCGCCGCACCCCGCGGCCCGGTGGCGGCGGCGGTGCCCGACGGCGCGCTGATCCTCACCGACCGGCCGGACCTCGCCGAGCGTCTCGCCGCCACGGCCACCGGCTGCACGGTGTTCAGCACCACGCCGGTCACGGGCGACCGGCCCGCCATACGGCAGGTGACGAGCACGACCGAGGACGTGCGTGCGGCCCTGGACACCCTGGGACGCCCGGTGCGCCATGTGCTCCTCGTCACCGACCTGACCGCGTCCGCGCCGCCGAGCACCGCGCTCACCGCGGACCACCCCGGCCTGACCGCCCTGCACGACCTTGCCTTCCTCGTCGTACAGCAGCGCTACGCCGACCTCGGCGAGGCGCCCGCGTCCGTGGTGTTCGCCCTGCTCGGTGCCGAGCCGGAGGGCACCACCCATCCGCTCGCCGGGCTCTTCACCGGCCTGCTGAAGTGCGTGCGCCTGGAGCGTCCGGACGCCGACTGCTTCGCCCTGCTGACCCCCACCGGGGACCCGGACGCGGCCGTGGGGCCGATCGCGGCGGAGCGCGCCTGTGAGCGCGCCTTCCCGGTCGTCCACCGCGACGGCGACCGGCGCCGGATGCCCACCCTCACCGCACAGCCCGCCACCGCCCGCGAAGGCGGGCCGGCCCCGCTGGACCGGGAGTCCGTGGTGGTCGCCCTGGGCGGGGCCCGTGGCATCACCGCCGAGCTGCTCACGGCCGTCGCCGAGCGCCACGGCAGCCGTATCTACGCGCTGGGCAGCAACCCGGTGGACGACTACCCGGCCGAGACCTTCGAGGGCACGGACGAGGAGTTCGCCGCGACCCGGGCCCGCTACATCCGGGAACAGCTCAAGGCCGGCGGCCGCAGCGTCGCCGAGATCAACCGCAGCTTCGACCGCATGGCCGACGCGCGCGCCGCGCGCCGCAACCTGGACCGGATGGCCCGGCACAGCGGAGCCGGCCGGGTGACCTACCTGCACTGCGACGCACGCGACGAGGAGTCGGTGCGCCGCGCCCTCGACACCGTGCACGCCGCGCACGGCCGGATCGATCTGCTCGTCAACGCGCCCGGTCTGAACCGCTCCGCCCTGATCCAGGACAAGGATCTGGACGAGTTCCGGCGCATCCGCGATCTGAAGCTGGTCGCGCACCGCAACCTGCACCGCGCGCTCGCCGGCCGGCCGCCGCGGATCTGGTGCGACTTCGGGTCCCTGCTCGGCTACTTCGGGCAGCGCGGCGAACCCGACTACGCGTCCGGCAACGACTACCTGGCCACGGCGGCGGCCTACGCCGCCCGCGCCACCGGCACCGACGAGTTCGTCATCGGATGGACGCTCTGGGACGAGGTCGGGATGGGGGCCAACGAGCTGACCCGCGAGTACTTCAAGCGGGCGGGCTCCTACAGCCACATGCCGGTCGCCGAGGGCATCCGGCACTTCCTGGCCGAACTCGGCACCGCGCACCGCACCCCCGCGCTGGTGCACATGGGGGCCGCGGAACGGTCCACCGTCGAGTCGTTCTACCCCGGCTACCTCGGCACGGACGCAGCCTCGGACGCACCCTCGGGCACTGCCGCGCCGGCGGCCAAGGACGCCTCGGCCACCGAGGCGAAGCCCGTCCGCGGTCGGTTCTATCTGCGCCGTACGGTCGCGGGGGGCACCGGCGAGCGGGACGGCACCGGCACCGTGACCTTCGAGTGCCCCTTCGACCTGGACACCGACGGCTATCTCACCGGGCATCTGGTGCGCGGCGTACCCACGCTGCCCGGCACCTTCGTCACCGAGATCGCGGCCGAGGCCGCCCTCGCCCTCGTCCCGGGCGGCTGTGTGGTCGCCCTGGAGGACCTGCGCTTCCTGCACTTCCTCCAGGTGCGGGAGAACGTCTCCCAGGCGCCCAAGCGGATCACGGCCCGGATCACCGAACAGGTCGACAGCCTGACCACCGTCGAGGTCTCCGTCACCCATGACGTGATCGCCCCGTCCGGGGTGCTGCTGGTGGCCGACAAGCCGCACTTCACCGTGCGCGTCCTGGTCGCCGACGCCTTCCCCACGGCCCCCAAGTGGGAGCGGTGGGACGCGGTGGGCGAGGAACCCGTCGTCGACCCGTACCACGTGCCCTCCGCCCCGGTCCTGCTGAGCGGCCCGTTCCGGGCCACCACCGACACCCGGCGCCACCCGCTGGGCGCCCGCTCGGTGTTCCGGCCGGACCTCGACCCCGCCACCGGCCCCTGGAAGCAGTTCCTGATGCCGACCGTGCTGCTGGACGCCCTGGCGCGGACCGGGGTGCTGGACCCGGTGGACGGGCTCGTCCCGGTCGCCGCCCCGCTGTCGATCCGCCGGATCGACCTCTACCAGAGCGCCAACGACCTGGAACTCGCGCAGACCCACGGGGCGCTGGACCTGTACGTCACCCAGCCCGGGTTCTCCACCGCGCCGCAGTCCGGCAACCGGTTCGTCGCCGTGGCCCCCGGCGGGCACGTGGTGGCCCAGATGAAGGACCTGGACGCCACCGTGATCGGGTACCTCGACCCGGAGACCGGCGTGGTGCATCCGCCCGTGCAGGGCCCGGCCGGGACAGGGGGCCGTACCTCGTGACCACGTTCGCCGACTCGCCGGTCCGCACCGGCCCGCCCGGGGCCGGACCGACGCCCGCCGCCGCGGGACCCGACCCCATGACCCGACCGGTGCGCCGCATGCTCTGGCGGCTCACCCCCGCCCCGGCCGGCGACCGCGTCCGCGGCGTCGCCGGAAAACGCGTGCTCGTCCTCGGCGGCACCCCGGCCGACGCGGAGCGGGTGCGCGACGAACTGCGCGCCCGGGGCGCGACCGTGCTGCCCGGCACGGCCGCCGCCGGCCCGGTGCCCGACACCGTGGTCGACCTGACGCTCGCCGAGCGGTTCTCGGCCGACACCGGCAGCGGCCAGTGGCGTACGGCACTGCTGCGCACCTTCGACGCCCTGCGGCACTGCTATGCCGAGTGGAGCCGGGAGACCTCGGCCGACCGGCTGACCTACCTTGCCGTCACCTACCAGGGCGGCGGCATGGGATACCACCCCGACGACGACCTCGCCCAGCCGCTCGGCGGGCTGTGGGCGGGCCTGGCCAAGACCCTGCACCGGGAGCTGCCCAACTGCCGGGTCCGGGTCCTCGATGTCGCCCTCGGCGCACGCGCGGCCCTTCCCCGGCTGGTCGGCGACGAGCTGGGCCGTCCGGGCCTGAGCGAGATCGGGTACCGGGACGGCCGGCGCTGGACCCTGACGCCGGCCGCGGTGCCGCCCCGGCCGCCCGCCCTGCGCTTCGGCCCCGAGGACACCCTGCTGATCAGCGGCGGCAGCCGGGGGATCGGCATGGCACTGGCCCGGCGGCTGTGCGCCGAGTTCGGACTGCGCGTGGTGGTGACCGGACGCGGTCGGCTGCCCGCCGAGGACACCTGGGACGAGCACACCCCCGAGCGGCTCGCCGCGCACCGGACCGAGCTGTGGGCCGGACACCGGCAGGGGCGCGCCGTGGCGGACATCCGCCGCGACATCGGGCGCGCGGAGAGCACCTGGGAACTCGTCGGCCATCTGCGGTCGGCCCGTGACGAAGGTCTGCGCCTGGAGTACCGGCAGTGCGACTTCACCGACCCCGCCCAGGTGGAGGCGCTGGTCGCCGGGGTTCCCGACCTCACCGCCGTGGTGCACAACGCGGGCGTCGACCGGCCCACCCGGCTGCCCAACAAGTCCGACGATGATGTCGTCGCCGTGGTCGCGACCAAGGTCGACTCGTTCACGCACCTGGTGCGGGCCGTGCGCGGCCGGCCGCTGAAGGTGCTGTGCACGGTCGGCTCGCTCACCGGCCGGCTCGGCGGCATGGTCGGCCAGTTCGACTACGCGGCCGCCAACGAGTGCCTGGCCCGTCTGGGCCTGTGGGCCGAACGGCAGCTGCCCTTTCCGGTGATGACGCTCGCCTGGCCGACCTGGGCCCGACTCGGCCTGATCTCCAACTTCGAGGCCAGCCTGCGCTACATGGCCGCCCTCGACGTGTCCGAGGGGCTGGACCACTGGCGTGCGGAGCTGCTCGCCGGCAGTCGCGGCGAGATCACCTTCGTCGGCCCGCTGGGTCGCGCGCTGGACCCGGTGCAGGCCACCGGCTACCCGATGCCGACATGCCTGCCCGGCTACGCCGAGACCTATCCGAAGGTCTTCCACCTGGGCGAACCCGAGGTGTTCCAACCGCACGAACGTCTGTGCAGCATCGTCACGTTCGACCCGGCGACGAGCCCGGCGATCGGCGACTTCACCGTCCACGGCACGCCTGCCGTCCCGCTCGGCATGCTGCTGGAGAGCGCCGTCCGAGGGGCGGAGTGGGTGACCCCGGCCGACCTGCCCGACCACGCCCTGCACGCGGTGGAGGACCTGCGCCTGCCCTGGAGCGTGCTGGCGTGCGCCGACGGCCGTCCCCTGCGGTTGCGCCGGGACATCCGGGCACGGCAGGGCACGGACGACCGCTGGCTGGTGGACGTCACCTTCCGTCCGGCGGGACCGCCGGAAGCCACCGCAGCGGCAGAGGGCGGCGCCGACGACGCGGAGACCGTGCGCCTGCGGCTGGTGTTCGGCGCACCCGGCGCGGCGGCCCAGGACGCGGCCACGCCGTCCGCACAGCGCCCGGCCGCACGCGGCGCGGACGGCGCCGACACGACCCTGCTCACCGACGCGCCCGTCCTGCGCTGGCAGGGGCTGGTGGTGCCGATGGCGCGCTGGCGTCCGGACGGCAGCCACCGGGTCGTCGCCGAAGTGGGCCGCTGCACGGCTCAGGACCTCTGGGTGGTGCCGCAGCCGCCCGCGTGTCTGGTGCCGGTCGCCGCGGTCGAGAACATCGTGCGCGCGGTCACGGAACGCGCCCCGGGTCTCTCCGTGACCCCCGATCCATTGACTGTCCGTCAGCTCTCCTTCCCGCCGGCCGAGCCGGCCGGCGCCCCCGGCCCGGAACGCATCCGGCTCGAAGGAGATCCCGTACTCGGTGTCTGGAGTGCCCGGCACGAGGACACCGGCCGGACCGTGGTCCGCATCCGCGGGCTCATGGCCAACCGCATCTGAACCGCACCACGAGCAGTCCGCTCTCAAGGAGTCCACGACATGAGTGACACCACGACCGTCAGCGCCAACCGCAAGGTGCTGGAGCACTACTACGAGGAGTGCCTGAACAAGGGCAACCTCGACGCCGTCTACGACAAGGCCATCCCGGACCACATCAGCCACGGCACCCGCGCCGACGGCTTCGAGGGCGTGGAGCACCTCAAGGAGTGGGTCCGGATCCAGCGCGCCTCCTTCCCCGACCTGCATGTCGTCGTCGACGAGTGGATCGAGGAGGGGGACAAGGTCGTCCAGCGGTTCACCGCGCGCGGCAGCCACTCCGGGGAGGACTACTACGGCATCCCCGCCAGCGGCCGGAAGATCGAGATCTCCGGGATCGTCATCGACCACTTCGTCGACGGAAAGATCGTCGAGAGCTGGTTCTCCATGGACGGCATGGAACTCGCCCAGCAGCTGGGCGCGCTGGGCTGACCCGGGCGCGGAGCCGGCCCACGGCTTCGCCCGCAGACACGGACGGCCGGGGGTGCGACCCGTCGATGCCCCGCCCCCGGCCGTCCGTCACCCACCTCAGCCCCAGGAAGGGGAAGGCACGATGACACAGCGCTCGACCGCCCTCGTCACCGGGTGCTCGTCGGGGATCGGACGGGCCACCGCCCTGCGCCTGCACGCCGCCGGCCACCGGGTCTACGCCACCGCCAGGAAGCCCGAGACCCTCGCCGAACTCGCCGCGCAGGGCCTGCACACCCTGGCCCTGGACGTCACCGACCCCGACTCCGCCAAGGCCGCGGTCGAGGCCGTCGAGGCGGAACACGGCGCGGTGGACGTGCTTGTCAACAACGCCGGGTACGGACTGTCCGGGACCTTCGAGGAGACCTCGCTGGAGCAGGTCCGCGACCAGTTCGAGACCAATGTCTTCGGCCTGGTCCGGCTCACCCAGCTGGTGCTGCCCGGCATGCGTGACCGCGGCGCCGGCACCGTCGTCAACGTCTCCTCCATCTTCGGACGGTACGCGGCCCCGGGCGGCGGCTACTACCACGCGAGCAAACACGCGGTCGAAGCCCTGAGCGACGCACTCCGGCTGGAGGTGGCGGCCTTCGGCATCCGGGTCGTCCTCGTCGAACCCGGCCCCGTGCGCACCCCCTGGGGGCAGACGTTCATGGACCGCATCCCGAGCGGACGGGCCCGCACCGACTCCCCCTACCGCGGCTTCCACGAACGGACCGCCGCCTACTACGACGCCATCTACAACGGCACCCGCAGAACCCTCGCCGGCACCTTCGCCATCGAGGCCGAGCAGGTGGCCGACACCATCGTCCGGGCCGTCAGGTCCCGTTCCCCGCGCTCGCGCTATCCGGTCGGCTTCCTCGCGGCCAGCACCATCGCACTGCGCCGGCTCACCCCGGACCGCATCTTCGACAACGCGTTCATACGACGCCAGTTCCCGGTTCCGTGAGCGCCGGACTCGGCAGCTTCCCAGGCGAACCAACGAGGTGACGAGAGAAATGACCACCCTGGCACCGAACCCCGCGACCGCACCGCGCGGCGCGATCGCCCCCGGCCCACGGGGGGTTCCGCTGCTGGGCAGCCTGCCCCAGTGGAAGTCGGACACCGCCCAGTTCCTGCTGCGCGCCCAGCGCGACCACGGAGAGGTGTCCCGGCTGCGCCTCGGCCCGTACACGGTGCATCTGGTGACGGCTCCCGACGCCGTGGGACGCGTCCTGAAGGAGAACAGCGCCAACTACACGCGCGGTGTCCTCTACGAGCAGTTCCGCCTCGTCATGGGCGACGGGCTGCTCACCACCGACGGCGACTACTGGAAGGCGCACCGGCGGGCGGTCCAGCCGGTCTTCCTGCGCAAGGCGGTCGCCGCCATCGGCCCCAACGTGGTGCGCGCCACCCGGGAGATGCTGGACGACTGGGAGGTCCGCGCCCGCCGCGGAGAACCCGTCGACCTGGTCACCGAGACCCTGCGTCTGACCCTCGTCACGCTCAGCCGTTCGCTGTTCGGCTACGACATCCGGCCCGCCGCGCCGATCCTGAAGGACATCGTCGACAACGTCATCGAGGTGATGTTCAAGCACGGTTCGGTCGGCGAGATGCTGCCCTCCTGGCTGCCGACCCGGCGCAACCGGCTCATCGCCCGCGACCGGCGGATCTTCACCCGGCTCGTCACCGAGATCCGGGACACCCACGCGGCCACCGGGGAAGGGCCGCTGATGGAACTCATCGAGGCGGCCACCGACCCGGTGACCGGCGCCCGCTGGACCGACGACGAGATCCGCGACGAGATGCTGACCATCTATCTCGCCGGACACGAGACCACCGCCGTCGCGCTGCTGTGGACGCTGGTCTCCATCGCCAACCACCCGTCCGTGGCCGAGGAGCTGGACCAGGAGCTCGGGCAGGTGCTGGGCGGCGGCGAACCCTCTCCCGAGGACGTGGAGCGGCTGCCGTACACCTGCCAGGTCGTGGACGAGAGCCTGCGGATGTACCCGCCGATCTGGATCTATCCCCGGGACGCCGTGGCCGACGACGAGCTGGGCGGCTTCCACATCCCCGGCGGCTCCTCCGTCCTGCTCTCGCCCCTGGTCTCCCACCGCAACCCCCGCTACTGGGACAACCCCGAGGCCTTCGATCCGCATCGCTTCGACCCCGGGCGGGTCAGGGAGCGGCCCAAGATGACCTACTTCCCGTTCGGCGCCGGTGCCCGCATGTGCATCGGCAACTTCATGGCCCTGCTCGAACTGCGGATGATCACGGCGATGATCCACCAGCGGTTCCGGCTGCGGCTGGTACCCGGCGACTTCCTGCGCTACGGCGACACCTCCATCTCGCTGCGCCCGATGACCCAGGTGCTCGCCCTCCCCGAGCCGCGTGAGGCAGGTGCCCGGGCATGACCACGGTCACCGGCCCTGCCGCCGCGGCCTCCTCCGCCGCGGCCGACGTCGACGCCGCCGTCGCGGCCGCCCGCGCCGCCCAGCCCGGCTGGGACGCCCTGGGCTTCGCCGGGCGGCGCAAGGTGCTCCAGGCCTGGTGCGCGCTGATCCTGCGCCGCTCGGACGAGCTGATCGACCTCATCCGCGCCGAGACCGGCAAGACGGCCGACGACGCCCGTCTGGAAGTCGTCCTCGTCGCCCACCATCTGCGCTGGACCGCCGCCCATGCCGCCCGGGTCCTCGGCCGGCGCAGGGTCTCGCCCGGTCTGCTGATGTTCAACCACGCGGTCGAGGTGACCCACCGGCCGCTGGGGGTCGTCGGTGTCATCGGGCCCTGGAACTACCCGGCGTTCATCCCCGTCGGTCCCGTGTCCGCGGCTCTCGCCGCCGGGAACACGGTGGTGCTGAAGCCCAGCGAGCTGACCCCCGCGACCGGCGAGTGGCTCGCCGCCACCCTGGCCGAGGTCACGGGCGACACCCGGGTGCTGCACGTCGTCACGGGCGACGGGGCGGCCGGGGCGGCGCTGTGCCGGGCCGCCGTCGACAAGATCTCCTTCACCGGCTCCAGCGCCACCGGACGCCGTGTCATGGCCGCCTGCGCCGAGAACCTGACCCCGGTGGTGATCGAGGGCGGAGGCAAGGACGCCATGGTCGTCGCCGCGGACGCCGACCTCGACGCCGCTGCCGACGCCGCGGTCTGGGCGGCGATGAGCAACGCCGGGCAGACCTGCGTCGGCCTGGAGCGGGTCTATGTCGAGGAGTCCGTCGCCGACCGCTTCCTCGACCTGGTCACCGAGCGCGCCGCCGGCCTCCGCGTCGGCGACGGGCCCGACGCCGACCTGGGCCGCATCGTGCTGCCCAAGCAGCTGGACGTCATCGCCGCTCATGTGCGCGACGCCCTGGCCCGGGGAGCCCGTGCGGTCCTCGGCGGCCCGCACTCCATCACCGCGCCCTACGCCGCCCCGATCGTCCTGGCCGATGTGCCGGAGGACTCCACCGCCGTCACCGAGGAGACGTTCGGACCGGTGCTCGTGGTGAACCGGGTGGCCTCCGTGGAGGAGGCCGTCGCCCGCGCCAACGCCGGCGGCTACGGGCTGGGCGCCTCCGTCTTCACCCGCGACCGGCACCGCGGCCGGAGCGTCGCCGCCCGGCTGCGGGCCGGCATGGTGTCCGTCAACGCGGTGATCGCCTTCGCCGGAATGCCCGCCGTCCCCTTCGGCGGTGTCGGCGACTCCGGCTTCGGCCGGGTGCACGGCCCGGACGGGCTGCGCGAGTTCAGCCGTACCCAGGCCGTCACCAGTCAGCGGTTCCGGCCCCTGATGCAGCCCACGTCCTTCCGCCGGCGCCCGGGCACGATGCCGGCCCTGGTGCGCATGGTGCGCACCCTCTACGGCCGGTGACCGCTCCGTCGGCCATCGCGCCGACGGCCCCGCGCACCTGCCCCGAAAGGAGCACGCAGAACGTGACCACGACCCTGACCACCGGGCTGGCCCGGCTGGCCGACCACGCCTCCCGGGCCCATCCCTACGATCTGCTGGAGGAGTTGCGGGAGGCGTCCCCCTTCACCGACCCCGCCAGCGGGATCGTCGTCGTCGGCAGGCGCGCCGACTGCGAGACCGTGCTGCGCAGCCCCCGCGTCAGCAGCAACCGCATAGGCGCGGGGATCACCAAGGTTCCCCAGCAGCCCAACCTCATGAACCTGGACGCGCCGGACCACACCCGGCTGCGCAGGCTCGCCGGAAAGGCGTTCAAGCCGAGGGTCATCGAACGCTGGCGGCCCCGGGTGCGGGCCATCGTGCGCGAGCTGCTGGCGGACATCGCCGCGCGCGGCACCGGCAGCGTGGACATGGTCTCCGCCTTCGCCTACCCGCTGCCGGTCCGGGTGATCTGCGAGATGCTCGGTGTGCCCCGCGAGGACCACCCGGTCTTCGAGAAGTGGGCGCACTCCATCGCCTACACCGTCGACCCGCAGCTGGTGCCCGATCAGTTCACCACCGAGGTCGAGCAGAACGTGGAGGAGGCCCGCGCCGGATTCGTCGGCTACTTCTCCCGGCTGATCGAGGAGCGCAAGCGGGAGCCGCGCGCCGACATCCTGTCCGAGCTGATCGCCGCCGAGGAGGAGGGCGACCGCATCACCGAGCGGGACCTGATCCTCACCTGCATCCTGCTGCTGGTGGCCGGGCACGAGACCACCGCCAATCTGATCCTCAACGGTCTTCTCGGCCTGTTGCGCAACCCCGGCCAGTTGCAGCTGCTGCGCGAGCGGCCCGACCTGGCCGAGGCCGCGGTGGAGGAGGTGCTGCGCTACGACGCGCCGACCCAGATGATCACCCGGATCGCCCGCGAGCCGTTCACCCTGGGCGACACCGAAGTGGCCGCCGGACAGCCGCTGTTGCTGCTGCTCGCCGCCGCGAACCGGGACCCCGGGCAGCACAGTGATGCCGACGTGTTCGACATCACCCGGCGCGATGCGGGGCATCTGGGCTTCGCCGCGGGCCCGCACTTCTGCCTCGGCTCGGTGCTGGCCCGCATGGAGGGCGCCGAGGCCCTGAACGCCTTCGCCCAGGCGTTCGTCGCCCCGACGCTGGACGAGGCGTCGCTGCACTACCGGCCGCATGTGTCCGTGCGCGGCCCCGACCATCTGCGGGTCACCTTCCAGGGCATCCGGCTGGACGGGCTGCCCGGGACCGACGCGGCCGGCGGAAGCGAGGCCGGACATGGCTGAGCCGAAGTGGGAGGTCACCGTCGATCCGGCGCGGTGCGTGGGTTCCGGAGTGTGTGCCGCCGTCGCGGCCGCCCATTTCGCGGTGCACGAGCGCCGGTCCCGTCCGGTGCACCCCGTCACCGAGCCCGACGACGCGGTGCTGGACGCCGCCGAGACCTGCCCGATGGAGGCCATCGTGGTCCGGGAGGCCGGCACCGGCACGCTGCTGGCTCCGGTGGAATGACCGTGCCCGGGGCGGTCGGACCGCATGACCTCGTCACGGTGACCCACGGGCCGCACCCGCTGTGCGGCCGACGGCTGCGGGTGCGTGCCATCCGCGGCCGGTATGCCGAAACGCTCCTCTGCGAACGTCCCGGCGGAGGACTGGTGACCGTCCTGCGGTCCTGGACGGACCGGGCGCCCGGCGCCGTCGGCCAGGACCGCGAGCCGTGCTGCGAGACGCGTCCCGGCATCCCCGACGGCGGTGGCTTCCAGGTCTCCGAGTCCGCCCTGCACCGGCTGCGGGCGTCCTGGGCGCTGTCGGTGGAACGCCTCGTCGGGATGGACTGACAGAGATACCGGCGGCGCGCCGCCCCGGGAAAGAACGGCAGCGGAGGGCCGGCCCCCGGCCCCGGGGGCGGGGGAGGAGGGGCTGGGGTGGGCGGGCGAGCGGGTCGCGGGGAGGCCCGAGAGGGGCCCGGCAT
>NZ_JBHXVE010000008.1:0-92534 GCF_042672505.1 Streptomyces sp. NPDC127190 | reverse complement strand
TCCGCGTGGTGGGTTTGGTCTGAGTGTGATCCGGGGGGGGGGCCGCCCGGGTAACCCCGGGACTCCTCGGCCGGGCCCGCGGGGGCCGGTCGGAGGAGTCCGTGATGTGCGCGCCGTACTAGGCGAGCGCCGTGAGCCGCTGTACGGCTTCCTCCAGCACCGCCGTCCGCTTGCAGAACGCGAACCGCACAAAGGGCGCGCCCGCCTCCCGGTGGTCGTAGAAGACCGCGTTGGGGATGGCGACGACCCCGGCACGCGCCGGCAGCGTCCGGCAGAACGCGAAGCCGTCGCTCTCGCCCAGCGGGCGGATGTCGGTCGTGACGAAGTACGTGCCCACGGGCCGGAACACCTCGAAGCCCGCCCGGGACAGGCCCGCCGCCAGCAGGTCCCGCTTGGCCCGCATGTCCTCCCGCAGCGCCTCGAAGTAGCTGTCGGGAAGCGCGAGCGCCTCCGCGACGGCGTACTGGAACGGCCCCGACGAGACGTACGTCAGGAACTGCTTCGCGGAGCGGACCGCCGTGAGCAGATGGGGGGCCGCCGTCACCCAGCCGACCTTCCAGCCGGTGAAGGAGAACGTCTTGCCCGCAGAACTGATGGCGACCGTCCGCTCGCGCATGCCGGGCAGCGCGGCGAGGGGCTGATGCCGGACGCCGTCGAAGACCAGGTGCTCGTACACCTCGTCGGTCACCACGAGGAGGTCCCGCTCCACGGCGAGCTCCGCGATGGCGGTGAGTTCGGCGTGGTCCAGGACGGTGCCGGTCGGATTGTGCGGGGTGTTGACGAGGAGCAGCCGGGTGCGGTCGGTGACCGCGGCCCGCAGTTCGTCGGGGTCGAGGCGGAAGCTGCCGTCGTACGGCCTCAGGGTGACCGGCACCCGGGTGGCGCCCGCCATCGCGATACAGGCCGCGTACGAGTCGTAGTACGGCTCCAGGGCGATCACCTCGTCGCCCGGCTCCAGCAGGGCGAGCAGCGCCGCGGCGATCGCCTCGGTGGCTCCCGCGGTGACCAGGACCTCGGTGTCGGGGTCGTAGGACAGGCCGTACCACCGTTGCTGGTGGGCGGCGATCGCCGTACGCAGTTCGGGCACCCCCGGCCCCGGCGGGTACTGGTTGCCGCGACCGTCGCGCAGGGCGCGTACGGCTGCCTCCCTGATCTCCTCCGGGCCGTCCGTGTCCGGGAAGCCCTGGCCCAGGTTGATCGCCCCGGTCCGCGCGGCCAGGGCGGACATCTCCGCGAAGATCGTCGTCCCGAACTCGGCGAGCCGGCGGTTCAGCGGGCCGCGCGGCTGGGTCCGCGGCGGTGTCGCGGCGGTCACGGGAGTTCCAGCGGCAGCTGCATTCCGTCCAGCGCCGTGGAGCAACGGCACCGGCGCTCTTCGGGCAGGCGCTTGACGGCTTCGAGGACGATGCCGCGCAGGTGTTCGATGTTCTGTGCGAACACCTTGAAGACCTCCTCCTGGGCGACGCTCTCCTCGGCGTCGATGCCGGCGTCCAGGTCCGTCACCAGGGCCACCGAGGTGTAGCAGAGGGCCAGTTCACGGGCGAGGACGGCCTCCGGGTGCCCGGTCATGTTGACCAGGGACCAGCCCTGGGCGGCGTACCACTGGGACTCCGCACGCGTGGAGAACCGGGGCCCGTCGATGACCACCATGGCGCCACCGTCGATCGCCTCGGCGCCGCGGGCGGCCGCCGCCTTCAGAACGGTGTCACGGCCGTCCGCGCAGTAGGGATCCGCGAAGGACACGTGGACCGCGTTCTCGTCGTAGTACGTCTGGATCCGGCCGCCGGTGCGGTCCACCAGCTGGTCGGGCACCACCACGGACCCGGGACCCAGCTCGCGGCGCAGCGAACCGACCGCGCACGGTGCCAGGATCTGACGGACGCCGAGGGAGCGCAGTGCCCAGAGGTTGGCCCGGTAGTTGATCTTGTGGGCGGGGAACGCGTGGTCCTTGCCGTGCCGCGGCAGGAACGCCACCCGGCGGCCCGCGACGCTGCCGACGGCGACCGCGTCCGACGGCCGGCCGTAGGGGGTCTCCACCTCGACGCGCTCGGCGTCGTCCAGCAGCTGGTAGAAGCCGCTGCCGCCGATCACCGCCACCTCGGCCACGGGGGTGTTATCGGATGTACCGCTCATGTGATGTCATGCCTCTTTGTGTCGAGTTCGTGATGATCGGGGGATCAGGGCCGCGTCCGCAGGTCCGCCGCGCCGAGGGTGAGCAGCTGGCAGATGGCCTCGAAACACTCCAGACGGTTGCGCGCCTGAGCGAGGTCCTCACCCCACACGGTGATGCCGTGGTCCACGATGAGCAGTCCCGGAACCACCTCCGTACGGCTGCTCACGTGCTCGGCGACCTCGGCTGCGATCCGCGGCACGTCCGGCCAGTTCGGGAAGACGGGCACGTCGGCCCGGGAGGGATCGGCGAGGCCGAGTCCCTTGAGGAGCTCGAAGTGCGTGAGTTCCAGCGTCGTACGACGGGACCGGTCACCCGCGCGGCAGGCCACCACGGTGGAGTACGGCGCATGGACGTGGATGACCGCGCCGGCCCGCGTGGTGCGGTAGACCGCGGAGTGGATCGAGGTCTCCGCCGACGCGCGCAGTCCGTCGGGCGCCAGGACCGTCTCACCGCTCTCGGCGCCGACGACGACCATGTGCTGGGCGGCGAGTTCGCCCTTGCCCAGCCCGCTGGCGGTGATCAGCGCCTTGTCCTGGTCGCTTCCGGCCAGACGCACCGACAGGTTCCCGGAGGTTCCCGGCATCCAGCCGCGCAGGTACAGGTCGCGGGCGAGCGCGGCCAGATCGGCCGCGGCCCGGTGGTCCCCGGGGTGTTCGCGGACGTCCCGGGCGTCGTGCCCGGTGGATGTCGTCATGCCGGCACCTCGCAGAGGGACAGCACCTCGTGCGACGCCAGCCGCTCGGCCCCGCCGAGTCCGGTGAGCTCGACCACCACCGCCATCCCGGCGACCTGCGCGCCGCAGGCTTCGGTCAGTTCGGCCGCGGCACCGAGGGTGCCACCGGTGGCCAGCACGTCGTCCACACACAGCACCCGGTCGCCCGGACCGATGCCGTCCTTGCGCACCTCCAGCCGGTCCTCCCCGTATTCCAGCGCGTAGCTCGCCGAGTGCACCGCCCCCGGCAGCTTCCCCGGCTTGCGCGCCAGGGTCAGCGGGACACCGGCGTGCGCGGCCAGGGCGCTGCCCAGCAGGAAGCCGCGGGCCTCGACGGCCAGGACCCGGTCGTACCGGCCACGGAACTCGTCCGCGACCCGGGCCGCCATCGCTGCCAGCAGCCCCGGTTCGGCGTAGAGACCGCCCAGGTCACGGAAGACCACGCCCGGGGTCGGATGGTCGGGAAACTCCTCCAGCAGCCCCGCTATCCGCTCCGCCAGAGCGGTGGTCCCCGCTGCCCGGCCGGCCGAGTGGCCCGGCCGGAACACCCGCTGCTCGGTCACGATCGCGGTGATCAGTTCGGCGGGTGTGACGTCGAAGGCGGGGTTGTACGCCTTGGCCCCGGCCGGTGCGCTCGGGCTCCCCTGCCAGCCGGTGACCTCGGCGTCGGCCCGCTCTTCGATCACGATCCCGGAACCGTCGGCCAGCCCCTCGTCCCAGGTGGACTCCGGGGCCACGACCACGAACGGGACGCCGTGCCGGGCCGCGGCCACGGCGAGCCCGTAGGTGCCGATCTTGTTGGCGGTATCGCCGTTCGCCGCGATCCGGTCCGCGCCGACCAGGACGCAGTCGACCAGCCCCTGCGACATGGCCGCCGCGGCGGCCGAGTCGATGCACAGGCGGTACGGGACCCCGGCCTCGCCGAGCTCCCAGGCCGTCAGGCGGGCGCCCTGGAGCAGCGGACGGGTTTCGTCGACGAGCACCTCGGCCACGCGCCCGCGCGCCGCGAGTTCCAGGATCGCGCCCAGCGCCGTCCCCACGGCGGCGGTTGCCAGCCGGCCGGTGTTGCAGTGCGTCAGGAGCCGCAGCGGCCGGGCGGGCGCGATCGACTCCACCAGCTCCACGGTCCGGGCGACGGCGGCCGAGTTCACCGCGATGTCCTCGTCCAGCATGGCCATGGCCTCGGCCAGCACGGCCTGCGGTCCCTCGTCCAGTCTGCCGAGCACGCGGCGTACTGCCCAGGCGAGGTTCACCGCGGTGGGGCGTGCCGCGGCGATGCGTTCGGCGTCGGCCCGCACCGCCGACTCGTCCCGGCGCCCGCCGGCCCAGTGCCGGTGGGCACTCTGGGCCACGCCCAGGGCCCCGGCCAGGCCGATGGCGGGGGCCCCGCGCACGGCGAGCGACGTGATGGCCTCGATGAGCTGGTCGGTGTTCTCCAGCCGCAACTGCCGGTACTCGTGCGGGAGTCCGCGCTGGTCGACGGCCACGATCGTGCCGTCGTCCCAGGCGAGTGACGCCTTGGAGGTGAGGGCGGCGCTCATGCCGACACCGCCGCACGGAGCGCCTCGGCCCGGTCGACCCGCTCCCAGGTGAAGTCGGGCAGTTCACGGCCGAAATGACCGTAGGCCGCGGTCCGGGCGTAGATCGGGCGGAGCAGGTCCAGGTCGCGGATGATCGCGGCCGGCCGCAGGTCGAAGACCTCGGTGACCGCCCGCTGGATCTCCAGCACCGGCACGGTCTCGGTCCCGAAGGTCTCCACGAACAGGCCCACCGGCTCGGCCTTGCCGATCGCATAGGCGACCTGCACCTCGGCACGCCGGGCCAGACCCGCCGCGACGATGTTCTTGGCCACCCAGCGCATCGCGTACGCGGCCGAGCGGTCGACCTTGGACGGGTCCTTGCCGGAGAAGGCGCCGCCGCCATGGCGGGCCATGCCACCGTAGGTGTCGATGATGATCTTGCGGCCGGTCAGGCCCGCGTCACCCATCGGGCCGCCGATCTCGAAGCGGCCGGTCGGGTTCACCAGCAGGCGATAGCCGGCGGTCTCCAGCTTGATCCCGTCGTGCTCGCACTCGGCCAGCACATGCTCGACGACATGGGTGCGGATGGCAGGCGTCAGCTGCGCGTCGAGGTCGACGTCGGCCGCATGCTGACTGGACACCACCACCGTGTCGAGACGAACGGCCCGATCGCCGTCGTACTCGATGGTGACCTGCGTCTTGCCGTCGGGGCGCAGGTAGGGAACGGTGCCGTTCTTGCGCACCTCGGTCAGCCGGCGGGACAGCCGGTGGGCCAGGGTGATCGGCAGCGGCATCAGCTCAGGGGTCTCGTCGCTGGCGTAGCCGAACATCAGCCCCTGGTCGCCGGCACCCTGCCGGCTCAGCTCGTCGGAGTCGCCCGGCCGGTCGGCGTCCTTGGTGCGGACCTCGTGTGCCGAGTCCACACCCTGCGCGATGTCCGGCGACTGAGCGCCGATCGACACCGAGACACCGCACGAGGCGCCGTCGAAGCCCTTCTGCGAGGAGTCGTAGCCGATCTCCAGGATCTTGTCGCGCACCAGCTGGGCGATCGGCGCGTAGGCCGTGGTGGTCACCTCACCGGCCACATGGACCTGGCCGGTGGTGATCAGGGTCTCCACGGCGACCCGCGAGGACGGGTCGGCGCTCAGCAGCGCGTCGAGGATGGTGTCGCTGATCTGGTCGGCGATCTTGTCGGGATGTCCCTCGGTGACGGACTCCGAGGTGAAAAGGCGGCGGGACACGGTGCTCCAGGGATGTGATGAGGAAAGGGGGGATGACGTCCGCTCAGCCGGCGCTGTCCAGCGCTTCCAGGCCGAGACTCTCGCGGATGAGCCGCTGCACCGTGGCACGCTCGTCGTTGAGGAAGAAGTGGCCGCCGGGGAACACCTGAACCCGGCAGTCGCCGCTGGTCAGTTCGGCCCAGCGGCCCAGCGAGCCGACCGGCGCCAGGGGGTCGGCGTCGCCACCCATGACCGTGACGGGACAGGTGAGCTTCTCGGGCTGCTGCCAGCGGTAGTTCTCGTACGCGGCGAAGTCGGCACGGATCGACGGCAGCATGAGCCGCATCAGATCGGCGTCCTGCCAGATCACCTCGGGAATGCCGTCGTAGGTACGACGCACCTCCGCCAGGAACTCCTGGTCCGGCAGATGCGAGACCGGGGGTTCGTCCTCCAGACGATGCGGTGCGGACGAGGCGGAGGCGAACAGGTGGCGGGGCCCGGTCGGCAGCAGCTGTGCGGTCTCGTAGGCGATGACCGCGCCCATGCTGTGCCCCAGGAAGGCGAACGGCCGGTCCAGCAGGGAGCCGACCTCCTCCGCCACCCGCTTCGCGATCAGGTGCATGTCGTCGAGCGGCTGTTCGCGCAGCCGGGACTCGCGGCCCGGCAGGTGCACCAGGCAGACCTCCACGTCGGGCGCCAGTTCCGGGATCCAGCGGGCGAACGAGGAGGGGCCGCCACCGCCGTGCGGTACGCAGAACAGCCGTGCCTGCGCGTCGGGGAGCGGCCGCGGGCGCTTGATCCACAGCGAGGTCGTCACGCGACCACCTGCGCGACCCGGCGAACCGTCATGATCTCTTCCAGGGCCGTACACAACCGGGCCAGCTCCTCCGGCGAGTTGTAGTAGTGAGGGGAGATGCGGAGCAGGGTGCTCAGGTCGCGCTGCTGCATGTCGACGCAGGCCGCGTTCTCCAGACACACCCAGGTGTTGATACCGGCGCGCTGGAGGCCCTCCCGGACCTCGTACGCGTCACGGTCCTCGAACGTCAGCGCGATGTTGGCGCAGCGTTCCCGGCCCCGGTCCGCCACGATGACGCCCGGGATGCCGGCGAGATCCTGGCGCAGCTTCCGCGTGAGCCGCCGGAGCAACCCCGAGGTGCGCTCCACGCCCCAGCCGAGCGCGTAGTCGATGGCCACACCCAGGCCGATACGGGAGGCGCAGTTCGTCTCCCAGGTCTCGAACCGGCGGGCACCGGGGGCCAGCCGGTAGGTGCCGGAGAGCCACTCGGCGCCGTCGAGGCCGAGAATGGCCGGCGTCAGCTGGTGGGCGATCTCCTGGCGCACATAGAGGAAGCCCGTCCCGCGCGGCCCGCGCAGATACTTCCGGCCGGTGCCCACCAGCAGGTCACAGCCGATCTCGGCCACGTCCACCGGCAGTTGGCCCACCGACTGGCAGGCGTCCACCAGGTAGGTGATGCCATGCCGACAGGCGACCCGGCCGATCTCGGCGACCGGGTTGATCAGGCCGTCGTGCATCGGTACATGGGCCACGGCTATCAGGCGCACGCGTTCGTCGAGCCGCTGCTCCAGCTCCGCCACGTCCACGAGGCCGTCCTCGTCGACCGGCAGGACCTCCAGCTCCAGATCCAGCCGCTGGGCGAGATGGAGCAGGGATATGTAGTTGCTGCCGTACTCGACCGCCGAGGTGAGAATCCGGTCGCCCGCGCGCAGCGGGATGCTGGACAGCGCCATGGCCCAGGCCCGGCTGGCGCTGTCCAGGATCGCGACCTCGAACCGGGTGCAGTTGAGCAGTGCGGCGATGGCGTCGTGCGTGTGGTCGATCGCCTCCTGGGCGTGCTCGGCCGCCTCGTACGAACCGATGCGGCTCTCCAGGTTCAGATGGCTCGTCATGGCGTCGACCACCGGCCGCGGTGCCAGCGCGGCACCGGCGTTGTTCAGATGGACCACGTGCTCCACACCGGGTGTGTCCGCGCGTGCCCTGGCCAGATCGAACGTGTCGTAGAACAAAGAGGACCCCCGTCTGGTGTTTCTGCGTGAGGCATGGCGAGTTGCAAGCTCCTATGGACCGGCCGGGCAACGCCTTAGCCGACCAGGTAGCGGAGCGCCTCCTGCCCGGCGTCTTCTGCGGCGTCCGTGTCCTCGGCGACCGGGGCGACGGCCTGCCAGCTCACCTCGACCAGTTCGCCGACGGTGGTACAGCCCCAGAACTCCGCCAGGGGCACCTTCGTCCGGAGGGCGCTCTCCGCCCGGGTGACCACCTCGAGCAGAGCCAGCGAGTCGCAGCCGACGGCCAGCAGCTCGTCCTCGTCCGCCACGTCGCCCGCCTCGGTGACCTCGGAGACGATCCGGCGGACCGTCACCCCGACCTCCTCACGGGAGAGCTGGACCTGCGGCTCGGCGCCGGTCGCCACGGCCTCCCTGCGCCGGGCGAACGAGGCGTTCACCCGCTCGATCCGCTCCGCCAGTGGAACCGTCGACACCACGCACTGGGGTTCGCCGGACAGGACGATCGCCCCCAGCAGTTCCCCACCCTGATCGGCCCTGATCGCGGTCCGGGCCGCCGCGGCACCGATCCGGGCGCTGCCGGACGCGTCGAAGCGCCACGAGTCCCAGTCGATGCTCACCCAGGGAGCACCCTGCGCCCGCCGTCGGTGGGCGTAGCTGTCGAGGTAGCGGTTGGCCGTCGTGTAGATGCCGAACGCGATACCGCCCAGGAGGGTGTCGAGGCTGGAACAGAGCAGACAGAAGTCGAGAGGCTGCGAGCGGGTGACCCGGTCCAGCACGGCGATGCCGGGAACCTTGGGCCGCAGCGCGGCGACCGCCCGTTCGGTGCTGGTGTCGGCGATGAGCGAGAAGTTCTGGCCCTCCTCGATACCGGCCGCGTGCACCACGCCGTTGATCGGCCCCCATCGCTCGTTGACCTCGGCCACCACCCGGCTCATCTGCTCTTCGTCGGCGACGTCCGCGGCGAA
The DNA here is from genome assembly GCF_042672505.1 of Streptomyces sp. NPDC127190. Taxonomy (NCBI): domain Bacteria; kingdom Bacillati; phylum Actinomycetota; class Actinomycetes; order Kitasatosporales; family Streptomycetaceae; genus Streptomyces; species Streptomyces sp. NPDC127190. The sequence continues at coordinate 83,919 of NZ_JBHXVE010000008.1, read as the reverse complement.
GGCGGCGACCTCCGCACCCAGGTCCCGCAGCCGGCGAAGCGGATCCGGGGCGTCGTCACCCTGCGCCGGCGCGCCACGACGGGAGACCAGGGCGATCCGCACGTCGCCCGACCGGGCGAGCTGCTCCGCGATCACCTGCCCGATCCGCCCCGATCCACCGGTGATCAGATAGACCCCGCCGGACTGGAGGGGGAGCGGCGCACCGGTCTTGACCTCGACCGGTTCCACGGTGCCGACCAGGCGATCCACCCCGCGGTACACCACTTCCAGCTCGTCGTCCGGGTTCGCCATCTCGGCCAGCAGCCGCGGCACCACGTCCGTCTTGGTGCTGCCGGTCGAGAAGTCGACGCAACGGCAGCGGATACCGGGGTGCTCCTGCGGGATGACACGGCACAGACCGAGCAGAGCGGAGGCCTCCAGATGGAGGGAGTGCGCGGCGCCCTGGGCGGCCTGGGCGTTCTCGGTCACCACCCAGAGCTCGGGAGTCTGGCGGGCTGCGGCGAGGGCCTGGACCACGGCCAGCACGGTCAGCGTGCCCCGTCGTATCCCGGCGTCCTGGCCGCCGAGCTGCGGGCCGTACGACCAGAGGTGGATCACCTTGCGGACCGGACCCGTCCCGGCCACGGTCCACTCGACCAGCCTGGCCGCGTCCCGCGCCTCCCCGGGGCGCACACTGACCCGGTCGGCGGCGAGGACCTGGAACCCGTCTCCCTGCTCGACGAGCACGGTGGTCAGACCCGCCGCGGCCAGCTCCGCGCGGAGCGCCTCCGTCAGCTGTCCGCCGTCGCCGAACACCAGGCATGCGCCGTCGGTCTCCGGCAGGTCGCCCAGATGGTACGGACGCGGCAGCGAGGTCCGGGACCAGGCCGGACGGTAGAGCCATTCGGCGAGCGGTGCCTGCTCCTCGGGCTCGAGCAGTCCGGCGGCGTCGGCGCTCGCCCCCGCGGCGCTCTCCACCCAGAGCCGCTCGCCCTGCCAGGGGTAGGTCGGCAGCGGAACCCGCCGGCGCCGCTCGTCCCGGTAGAGCACGGCCCAGTCCCTGGACTCGCCGCGTACCCAGCTCAGGGCGAGGCTCTCCGGCGTGACCTCGTCCGGCTCCGCGCCCTGCGCGCCGGTGTCGGGGCTGTCGCCCGTCTCGAGCCCGGGTATGTCCCCGGTGCCGTCGAGAGCGGCCGCCAGTTCCTCGGCCGAGCCCACCACGGCCGCCCAGCGGTGAGCCAGCGGGCGGCGGCCCGCGGCGAGCGTGAACGCGATGTCGGCGAGTTCGGCGTCGGGCCGTGCGGTCAGCCAGGTGCGCAGCCGCCCCTTCACCTCCGCCAGCGCTTCCTCGGTCCGGGCGGACAGCAGCACCGCGTGGCGCCGCACCGCGCTCGGCGCGGCCGGCTGCGGCGCGGGCGCCTGCTCCAGCACGAAGTGGGTGTTGGTGCCGCCCATGCCGAAGCTGCTCACGCCGGCCCGGCGCGGGCTCTGTTCCCAGGGACGCAGTTCACGGTTGAGGTAGAACGGCGTCGCCTCGAAGTCGATGTCGGGGTTGCTCTCCTCGAGGACGGCCATCGGCGGCAGCTCGGCGTTCTTCAGACAGAGAATCGCCTTGAGCAGACCGGCGATGCCGGAGGCGAAGCAGAGGTGTCCGATGTTCGCCTTCACCGAACCCAGCGAGCAGTAGCCACGCTCGTCCGTGTGGCGACGGAACGCGCGGGTCAGCGCGCGCACCTCGATCGGGTCGCCGACGAGGGTGCCCGTGCCATGTCCTTCCAGCAGCCCGATGGACTCGGCCGACACCCCGGCTTCGTCGAGCGCGGCCTGGATGACCCGGGCCTGCCCCTCGACGCTGGGCGCCGAGAAACCCGCCTTCACCCGCCCGTCGTTGTTCATGGCGCTGCCCTTGATGACCGCGTGGATGTGGTCGCCCGCGGCCAGCGCGTCCTCCAGGCGGCGCAGTACCAGCACGCCGACGCCGTCCCCCTCCACATACCCGGACGCCTTGCTGTCATAGGCCCGGGTGCTGCCGTCGGCGGAGAGGATGAAGCCTTCCTGGTGCTCGTAGGCGAGGGTCTCCGCGGTGCCGATGCTGGCGGCGCCCACCAGCGCCATCCCCGCCCGGCCCTCGCGCAGTGCCTCACAGGCGAGGTGTACGGCGGCGGCCGCGGAGGAGCAGGCGGACTGGACGTTGACGCTCTCGCCGGTCAGGCCGAGCTTGTAGGAGATCCTGGTCGGGACGGTGTCCGGACCGTTGGAGAGCTGGATCAGCATCCGCTCGGCGGCCGAGCGCTGACCGAAGTCCCGTCCCTCGTAGTAGGTGTTGGGCCCGACCGAGGTGTAGACGGCGACGTCCTGGCCCACGCGGTACGGGTCGTAGCCGGCGTCCTCCATCGCGTTCCAGGCGCACTCCAGCAGGTGCCGGTGTTGCGGGTCGAGCACCTCGGCCTCGCGCCGCGGGATGCCGAAGAACTCCGCGTCGAAGCGTCGGATGTCCTCCAGCACACCCCGGGCGAAGACCCAGCGACGGCCGCTGCTGTCCTCCTTGACCCGGGGAGAGCCGTGGCGGATGGATTCCCTGCCCGCGCGGATGTTGGCCCAGAAGTCGTCCAGGTCCGCCGCGTCGGGAAGGGTGGCTGCCATACCGATGACGGCGATCTCGGGTCGGTTCCGGCCTGTGGTCCGGTTCACTGTCGTCTATACCTCGGAGTTCTTGATGGCCTGGGCCAGGTACCGGACGGTCGGGTACTCGTAGAGCGCGGTGCTGGGCAGCCTGATGCCGAGCCGTGCCTCCAGCTGCGTCTGCGCCTGCTTGATCGAGAGTGAAGTCCCGCCCAGGTCGAAGTAGTTGTCGTCGATACCGATGGCCGGCGTCTTCAGGATGCCGGACCAGATCTCGCCGATGATCTGCTCCAGCTCGGAGACGGCGGGGATGAACGCGACGCCGAGGGGCAGTTCGTCCGCCGGCACACCGGCGCGCAGTGCGTTGCGGTCGGTCTTGCCGTTGCCGTTCATCGGCAGTCGGCCGAGACGGAACAGCTTCGACGGGATCATGTACTCGGGGAGGCGCTTGGCCAGCCGTTGCCGGAGGTCGGTGACGGTGGGGCTGGTTCCTTCGGCGGGGACCAGATAGGCGACGAGGACGCGTTCGGCGCCCTGCTGCCGGTCGACCACGGCGGCCTGCTGCACCTCGGGCGCCTCCAGCAGTGCCGACTCGACCTCGGTCAGTTCGACTCGGTTGCCGCGGATCTTCACCTGGCTGTCCAGGCGGCCCAGGATCTGGATCAGGCCGCCGGGCAGCGCACGGGCGAGGTCGCCGGAACGGTACACGCGCGCCCCCGTGCCGTCCTCGAACGGGTTCGGCAGAAAGGCCTTCTCGGTCAGGTCCGGCCGCCGGTGGTAGCCGTGGGCGAGGGCGTCGCCGCCGATGTACAGCTCGCCCAGCTCTCCCTCGGGCACCGGCCGGAGCTGTTCGTCCAGGACCCAGACGCGGGTGCCGGGCAGCGGCGGGCCGACCGGCGGCGGCGAGTACGCCAGGTCGGACTCCTCGAACACCTTGCAGCAGGTGAACACACCGGCCTCGGTGGGACCGTAGCCGTTGGAGAAGCGGATGTCCGTCGTGTGCATCGCCTTGGCGAGGTGCGGGGTGGAGACCACCTCGCCGCCGATGACGACCTGACGCAGACCGGTACCCACGAGCAGACCGTCGTCGACGATCTGGTTGAACAGGGTCGGCGTCAGCCACAGCGTGGTGACTCCGTAGCGGCGCACGGCGTCGATGACGGCGTCGGACGAGACCCGCTGATCCGGCAACAGCACCAGTCTGCCGCCGTTCGCCAGGGCGCCCCACACCTCGAGCACCGAGGCGTCGAACGAGAGGGGACAGGCCTGGAGAAAGGTCTGCTCGGCGTCGAAGTCCCCGTAGACGCCGGTACGGACGATCCTGGCGGCGGCCCGGTGCGGGACGGCGACGCCCTTGGGGGTGCCGGTCGTGCCGGAGGTGTAGATGACGTAGGCGAGATTCTCGGCCGTGGGGTGGTCCCAGGACTCGGCGGAGCCGATCCCGGAGATCTCGGGTGCGGCGTCCGCCCGGACCCGGGTGCCGTCGAGGGCGGCCAGCCGGCCGTCCGTCGTGGCAGAGGTCAGCACCACCTCCACCCCGGCCTCGCCGAGAATGGTCGACACCCGCTCGACCGGGTCGTCGGTGCGCAGGGGCAGATACGCGCCGCCGGCCTGAAGGATCCCCAGCATGCCGGTCACCATGGCGATGGAGCGCTCGACGTAGAGCCCGACGACCACATCGGGGCCTACGCCCAGCTCGCGCAGTCGCGAGGCGAGAAGGCGGGCCCTGGAATGCAATTCTCCGTATGTGACGGACTCTTCACCATGGACGACGGCGGTGGCCTCCGGAGCCGTTTCTGCATGCTTCGCAAATTGTTCATGAAGGCAGGATGTCGACCTTCCCTGAACCCGTATATGAGCGTCCTGAATCATCCAGACATCTCCCCCGTTATGTCCCACATAAGCACGCTGAATTGTCGATCCGATCTGAAGTGGACAACAGGATTATTCGCTCCGTCAAGGAGATTCCCGAGGCGAGTGGCTTGAGTCACAACGTCGGCTCGGTCGAGTCAATGGCTTGTTTTTGCCCATCCGTAAAGGGTGGAAAACCGGACAAAGAGATCCCTGTCATCTGATTCGAGGACGCCGAGTCCGGCGGTAGGCGGAGGTGATTTTCGACGTGACACAAAGCTGAAACATTTGCCCTCGCGCAAGGTGTGGGGTACGTATAGTTTCACGGGGGAGGTATCCAGTTCGTATTCGGGCCGGGTGGTACGCCCCTACGTTCCGAACCACTGGAGACTTCAATGACTCTGCTGACCACATGGGTGGATTCCGAACCGCGGAAAGCCGTCCTCCGCACGACTGATCCATCCGAGATCGCGGCAGCTCTCTCGGGGATCGGTGTGCGCTATGAACAGTGGCCGGTCCGCGACGACCTGCCCGACGGCTCCGACAGCGCCACCGTGCTGGCCGCCTACCGCGCCGAGGTCGACAAGCTGGTGGCGGAGGAGAGCTTCACCACGGTCGACGTCGTCTCGCTGTTCCCCAGCGACGCACCGGACTGGCCGGACACCGCCAAGGCCGCCCGGGAACGGTTCCTGCGCGAGCACACCCACGACGATGACGACGAGGTCCGCTTCTTCGTGGCCGGTGCCGGCATCTTCTACCTGCATGTGAACGGCGAGGTGCACGCGGTCTACTGCGAGAAGGGCGATCTGCTCGGCGTACCGCGCGGAACCACCCACTGGTTCGACATGGGCACGGTGCCCGCGTTCACGGCGATCCGCTTCTTCCACGAAGAGGACGGCTGGATCGGCAACTTCACCGGCAGTGACATCGCCACCCGCTTCCCCGACTTCGACGAGATCCACGCGGGGTACCGGGGAGAGACCCCTTGAGCCAGCGGTTCGAAGCGGACTGTGTCGTTCTCGACATCGAGGGCACCACGAGTGCCACGGGCTTCGTCGTGGACGTGCTGTACCCCTATGCGCAGGCACGGTTCGGCGCACTGCTCAGCGAGCGTGCCGACGACCCCGATGTCCGGGACGCCGTCGACCGGATCCGGGAACTGGCCGGGGAACCGGATGCCGACGCCGCACGGATCGAGCAGGTGCTGGGCGCATGGGTGAGTGAGGACCGCAAGGCCTCGCCGCTGAAGAAGCTCCAGGGCATCCTGTGGTCCGAGGGCTTCGCCAAGGGCGAGCTGGTCTCGCACTTCTACGACGATGTCATCCCGGCGATACGGGCCTGGCACGCCCGGAGGGTCCGGCTCTTCGTCTACTCCTCCGGGTCGGTCGCCGCCCAGCGGTCGTGGTTCGCGCACAGCCCCCACGGCGACCTGATGCCGCTGGTGGAAGGGCTCTTCGACACCGAGAACGCCGGGCCCAAGGTGTCGTCCGACTCCTACCGGGCGATCTCCAAGTCCATCGCCGCGGCCCCGGAACGGACTCTCTTCCTGTCCGACCGGACAGCCGAACTGGACGCCGCCCGGTCCGCGGACTGGCTGACGCTGCGGATCCGGCGCCCGGGGGAGCCGTACTACGAACAAGACACCGGTGAACACCCCGAGGCCCTGTCTTTCGCCGACATTGACGTCACCAGCGCAAGGAGTGCCCGATGACAGCGGAACACATCGATCCGGCCTCGACCGGGTCCCAGCCGGTCGCGGTGGTCGTCGACAGCTACACCACGGCCAACCACCTGCCTCCGGCCTTCGCCCGGCTCGGCGTGGCCGCTGTGCACGTACAGAGCACCCCCGAGCTGCTGACCTCCATGCCGGCCCCGAACCTGGCCGCCTACCAGGCCAACTTCATCTGCGACACGCCCGAGGACACCGCCGCCCGGCTGGCTCCGCTGGACCCCGTCTGTGTCGTGGCCGGCCAGGAGGGGCCGGGAGTGAACCTGGCCGACACCCTCTCCGCGCTGCTGGACGTGCCGACCAACGGAACCGCTCTCTCCCTCGCCCGGCGCGACAAGTTCCTGATGATCGAGACGCTGCGCCGGGCCGGGGTCCGCTGTGCCGACCAGTTCCGCAGCAGCGATCCCGGCGACCTGGTGGCCTGGGCCGAGGAGCGCGGCTCGTACCCCGTCGTGGTCAAGCCGCTGCGGTCCGCGGCGAGCAACGGTGTGGCCGTGTGCGCAGGCCCGAGCGAGATCCGCAAAGCGGCCGAGGAGATCCTCGGCGTACCGGACTTCTTCGGTCAGCCCAACCGGGAGGTGCTGATCCAGTCCTACCTGGCGGGCGAGGAGTACAAGGTCGACATGGTGTCCTACGAGGGACGCCGGTACACCTGTGGCGTCTGGCGGTACGGAAAGAGGCTCGTCGGCACCCGCAACATCTACGACCGTGACTCCCTGTGCGCGCCCGATGAGGGTCCGGTGCCCGAGATCATCGCGTACGTGGACACCGTACTGGCGGCTCTCGGCATCGAGTTCGGCCCCAGCCATGCCGAGGTCATCGTCACCCCCGAGGGTCCCACCCTGGTCGAGGTCGGCACCCGGATCGCCGGGGGCACGGTCCCGGACTTCCACGACCTGTGCCTGGGCACCAACCAGGCCGATGCGACCGCCCTCGCCTACGCCAGACCGCAGGAGTTCCTGAGCCGTCTCGCCGGACGCTCCTACCGGCGGCTCCGGCACGCGAGCCAGTACCTGGTGCCGACCACCGCGGAAGGCGTGGTCGCGGGCGTCGACGAGCAGGTGGTCCAGGAGATCGAAGCTCTGGAGACGGTCTTCCGGCTCACCGTCAAGCTCACGGCGGGGGACCGGATCCGGCCGACCGTCGACCTGCCCAGCGCGACCATGGTGGTCCACATGGCCGGTGACCACCCCGCCGCCCTGGAACGCGACCACGAGCGCATCCGGCAGCTCAAGGACCGGGTCTACCGGCTCGCCTAGGGCCTTTCTTTCGGATCAGGTCGGCTTCGGCTGGCGGTGCCTTCTCGGCCGACCTGTGCGTGCCAGGGCCCGCGACGCCGGCACGATCCGAAAGAGAGGCCCTAGTTCGCACCGGAGCACGGCCGGGTCTGGTCCGCAGCCGCTTCCCACCCTTACCGAGCCACCCAGGCAGAACCACCCAGGAGACCTCAGCATGCCCACAGAACCGAACCCCTCTACGTTGCTGCTGGTCGGCGGGGCCCGAGCGATTCCGCTCAGCATCGACATGACGGTCCAGGCCCTGTCCCAGGCCGGTTCCCGCGGGATTCGTGCCCATGTGACCAGTGAGGCGGCCTCCCTGGCGGGCACGCCGGACGTCGTGGCGCTGGCGGACGCCGCTTCCGCGGTGGACTTCTCGCAGCCCGGGACGACCGCGCAGTGGGCCGCGGACCGGGTGGCCGAGGGCGACCGCTTCGACCTGGTGTTCGGCATCCAGGAAATGGCACAGACCGCGGTCGCCGAGACCGCCGAGGCGATCGGCGCACCGGGCAACCCGCCCGAGGTGATCCGGCGGATCCGCACCAAGGACGCCTGCCGGGAGGCACTTGCCGCGGCGGGGTTCCCGCAGCCCGCCGTACGGCTCTGCGCCGACCAGGCGGAGGCGGCCGCGTTCCTGAGGGAGACGGCCGGCCCCTGGATCGTCAAGCCCCGCGACGCGATGGGCAGCGTCGGGGTGAGCCAGGTCTCCGACCCCGCACAACTTCCCGCGGCGCTGGCGCTGTTGCCGAGCGCCGAACCGTTCCTGGTGGAGGAGTTCGTCGAAGGCCCGGAGTACAGCGTGGAGGGCGTCTTCCAGGGCGGGAAGCCCACCATCCTCGCCATCACCGCGAAGGAGAAGGTCGCCCCGCCGTTCTTCGTCGAGGTGGGGCATGTGCTGCCGGCCGAGCTGGATCCGGCCGTGCAGACCGAGATCGAACAGCAGGTCGGCGACGCTCTGACCACGCTGGGGCTGCGCTTCGGAGGCTTCCACGTCGAGCTGTGGCTCACACCGGCCGGCGTGGTGCTCGGCGAGGTGCACGGCCGGTTCGGCGGCGACTGGATCCACCGGATGCTCGCCCACGCCATCCCCGGACTGGAACTCTTCGGCGTCATCTACGACGACATGCTCGGCCGAGCCGACACCTCCCACGAACTGCGGCCGGTACGCGGCGCGGCGGCCCGCTACCTGACACCACCTCCCGGCCGGCTGACGGCAGTCGAGGGCTGGGACGAGGTGCGGGCGCATCCGGCCGTGCTGTACGCCGCCCTCACGGTCGAGGTCGGTGACCGGATCAACCCGGTCCAGAAGTCCGGCGACCGGGTGGGAGTGGTGGTCGTCGGAGCGGACACCCCCGCCGCCGCCCGGGAACTGGCGCTGGAGCTGACGTCCTCCGTGCGTTTCGTGGTGGAGTCATGAGCACCACCACACCGGCCCGGCCGAGCAGGGGACCGGTGGCCAAGGCCTTCGGCTCACTCGGCCGTTCGCTGGTCCCGGGCTCGAAGCAGGGCCGTATCGTGGCCGTCGGCGCGGCGGCGGACTCGATCGCCAACGGCCTCTATCTCGCCGCGGCGACGCTCTACTTCGTGCACTTCCTCCATGTGTCCGCCGTGGCCATCGGCAGCGCCATCGCGCTCGCGAACGTCGTCGGCCTGGCCACGCCGATGATCTTCGGTCCGCTGGCGGACCGGTACGGCTCGCGCACCGTCTACGTGGGGCTGACCCTGGTCCGGGCGGCCGGCTTCGTCGCCTACGGGTTCGTCACGAACTACGTCGGCTACCTGATCGTCACCTGCCTGGTCACCGGTGCCACCCGGGCCTGCTCACCGCTGCTCCAGGTCATCGTGGGCGAGTTCGAGGCGGGCACCGAGCGGACCCGGACGATGGCGTCGCTGCGTGCGATCGGCAACATCGGCCTGACCGTCGGGTTCTTCCTGGCGGCCGTGGTGCAGGCGGCCCAGTCCCGGATCGCCTTCATCGCGTTCTTCTGCTTCAACGCGGTCGTGTTCGTGGGCGTCGCCCTCTCCGTGGTGACGGCGGGACGGGTGGCCGCCCCCGCCGCTCCGGCGCCCGTCGAGGCCACGCCGCACGGCGCCGATCCACCCGCCGCGCCCGCCAGGTCGCCGTACCGCGACCTGAGGTTCCTCGTCGTCACCTGCGCCAACGGCGTGCTGATGCTGCACGACTGCGTGCTGTTCATCCTGCTGCCGCTGTGGATCGTGCAGCGGGCCGGGCTGCCGGCCAGCGTCAGCTCCGGGCTGCTGGCCGTGAACACCGTGCTGACCGTCGTCTTCCAGATGGCCATCGGCCGGCTCGCCCAGGGCGTGGACAAGGCGCTGCGCATCCTGCGGTTCGCCTGTGTGTGTCTGGTGCTCGCCTGTGCCTGCTTCGCGGGCGCGGACGGGCGCAGCACACTGCCGGCGCTGGGCGGAGCGGTCGTGGCCGTCGCCCTGCTCACCGCGGGGGAGAACCTGCACGCGGTCGCGCGCTGGGAACTCTCGTACGAGATGTCACCGCCCAAGGCCCGCGCCCAGTATCTCTCCCTCTTCAGCACGGGCATGAGTGTGCAGCTCGTGGTGGGCCCCTTCCTGATGACCGCCGTCCTGCTGCCGATCGGTGCCCTCGGCTGGCTCGCGCTCGCCGGACTGTTCGCCGTGGCGACTCTGGTCACCGTGGTCGCGGCCCGGCCCGCGTCCGTGGCCACGGAACGCAGCGGTTAGGATGCCGGCCGGGTGCCCCGGCTTCTGCTGTCCTTGTCTTCTTCAGGACAGACGGCATTTCCCAGAGCGAAGCAAGTGAAGAGCGAACTCGCGCGAGAGGCGGCTCGTCTTGGCTGTTGATTTCGATGCGCTCCGTAAGGACTTTCCGATCCTCGAGCGGAGGATCCGCGACGGAGCGCGCCTGGTCTACCTGGACTCCGGTGCGACCACCCATAAGCCGCTCCAAGTCCTCGACGCCGAGCGGGAGTTCTACGTGACGCGGAACGCCGCTGTGCACCGGGGCGCGCACCAGCTCGCGGAAGAGGCCACAGAGGCCTACGAGGAGGCGCGGGCGACGATCGCCCGATTCATCGGGGCCGCGGAGAACGAGATCGTCTTCACCAAGAACGCGACCGAGAGCATCAATCTCGTCGCCTACGGGCTCGGCAATTCCCGATTCGTCGGACCCGGTGACAAGATCGTGGTCACCGAAATGGAGCACCACGCCAACCTGGTGCCCTGGCAGCAACTGGCCGAGCGGACCGGGGCCCAGCTCGACTGGTTCGGGCTGACGGACGACGGACGGCTCGACCTGGACGGCATCGACCGGCTGATCGACGACCGCACCAAGGTCGTCGCCCTCACCCACCAGTCGAACGTCCTCGGCACGCTCAACCCGGTCCGGCTCATCGCCGACCGAGCGCACGCCGTGGGTGCGCTCGTGCTGGTCGACGGCGCCCAGTCCGTGCCGCACCGCCCGGTCGACGTCACGGAGCTCGGCGCGGACTTCGTCGCCTTCTCCGGCCACAAGATGCTCGGTCCCAGCGGGGTCGGCGTCCTGTGGGGCCGGCGTGCGGCTCTGGAGTCCCTGCCGCCGTTCCTCACCGGCGGTTCGATCGTCGAGATCGTGGAGATGGACCGGACCACGTTCCTGCCGCCGCCGCAGCGGTTCGAGGCCGGTGTGCCGATGACGGCACAGGCGGTGGGGCTGGCCGCGGCCGTCGACTACCTGAGCGCGGTCGGTATGGCCGAGGTGGCGGCGCACGAGGAAGCGCTGACCGCGCGCACCCTGGAACTCCTCACCGAGATCCCCGGGGTGCGGATCGTCGGCCCGACCGACCTCGTCGACCGGGGGTCAGCGGTCTCCTTCACCGTCGAGGGCATCCACCCGCACGACCTCGGGCAGGTGCTGGACGACCGGGGCGTGGCCGTCCGGGTCGGTCACCACTGCGCCCGCCCGATCACCCGCCGCTACGGCGTTCCTGCCACGGCACGGGCCACCTTCTATCTGTACAACACCTTGGACGACGTGGACGCGCTGGCGGCCGGCGTCCGGGCGGCGCAGGCGTACTTCGGCTGAGACGGCGACCGGTAGCCCCCATCAGCCGTACGTGCGTGAGCAGTTGAGGTGGCGGCGCTGCGGGCAGGCGCCGAACCGGCGGCGCGCCGAGCGCGGGCGGGTCACGGGGTCGTGCTCCGGGTGAGGATCACGGCGTACCGGCACTCGGTGTCGGTGGTGTTGGCGAAGACGCGGTCGGTGGGCTCGCCCAGCTCGACGGTGTCGCCCGCCTCGAGTTCGTGCACCGTGCCGCCGTCGTGGAAGGTGAGGCGGCCGTCGAGGACCCAGACGAGCTGTCGTACGAAGGCGAAGGCGGCGGCCGGATACGGCACCCGGGCGCCGGCCGGCAGCCGGATCTCGGCGACCTCGGCGGGGAAGCGCGCGCTGGTGATCTGGCGGCGCCGGTAGCCGGTCGCCGGGTCGCGCCACTCCGCCCGGTCCGCCACGCGGCGCACGCCCGCCACCGGCTCGCCGTCGTCCGGTGTCCCCTCGGCGAGGGCGAGCAGCGAGGCCACGCTGAGCCGGAAGGCGGCGGACAGCTTGCCCAGCACGACCGCGGTGGGGCTGCTCTCCGCGCGCTCGATCCGGCTGATCATCGCCTGCGACACCCCGGAGGCCTCGGCGAGCTGGGCCAGCGTCCACCGGCGGCGTTCCCGTTCGGTCCGGACACGGGCTGCGATCCGCTCCACCAGGGGATCTACTATGTTGGACATGGCTGCAATATACGCAAGAGACGGTGCCGTCGTGACGGTGCGTCCCGCCCGGCCCGGCGACGTGGAGGCCGTCCGCGCGATCCGCAACCACGCCATCGAGCACTCGACCGCCCTGTGGACGCAGACCCCGCAGACCTCCGCCGAGGCGGTCGCCTGGCTGGCCGCCCACCTCGCACGCGGTTCGGCCTTCGTCGCCGAGACCGGTGGCGAGGTCGCCGGGTTCGCCGTCTACGGCCCCTGGCGGCCGCTGGACGGCTACCGCCACACGGTGGAGAACTCGGTCTACGTCCGCGAGGGCCGGCACGGACTCGGCATCGGCTCCGCCCTGCTGGCCGCCGTCGTCGCCGCCGCCCGGGACGCCGGCCACCATGTCATGATCGCCGGCATCGAGGCCGGGAACACCGCCTCGATCCGGCTGCACGAGCGGTTCGGGTTCCAGCACGCCGGCACGGTCGCCGAGGCCGGTACCAAGTTCGGCCGCTGGCTGGACCTGACGCTCATGCGGCTGCCGCTGGACTGAGCCGAGGGCGCGTGCCCGGGGCCGCGCGGCCACCGGCGTTCGCCGCCGACGGCCCCAACCCTGCACGTCCGTACGCATGTTGCCCGGTCCACGCGGCAACAAGCGTACGGCGTACGGAGATCCACGACACCTCGGCAAGTGCTTGACGGAATTTCCACCACCGGGTGACACTGCTGCTGCTTTTGACGTCCCTCGCTACGTCAGTGCACAACCTGGAGAGCTCATGTCCGTGGAACAGCCCGCCCTCCCCTTATCACGAAGCGCCACCGAGGTTCGCCAAAGCGACCTACCCGCCGTGCTCGACGGGTTCGACCTCAGCGATCAGGACCGGTTCGGCGACGGTTTTCCCCACGAGGTCTTCGCCCGGCTCCGCCGGGAAGCCCCCATCCTGCTGCACCCGCCCGGCCGTACCCGCGACGGCGAGAACTTCTGGGTGCTCTCCCGCTACGCCGACGTGGTCGAGGCCGCGGCCCATCCGCTGCTGTCCTCCCAGGGTGGCGGCGACCGCAAGGGCGGCGGAACCCACCTCGACGACCTGCCCGCCGGCACCTACTCCGGCGCGATGCTCAACATGATGGACGACCCGCGCCACCGGCTGCTGCGCGACCTCGTCACCCCCTCGGTCACCGGCCCCGTACTGGACGCCCTGACCCCGCTCATCACCGAACGCGCCGAGCGAATCGTCTCCGAGGTCGTGGAGCGCGGCTCCTGCGACTTCCAGAACGACGTCGCCGGCCGGTTCTCCGTCGAGGTCATGGCCGCACTGCTCGGCGTACCGCGCGCGGACTGGCCGCAGTTCGTCGACTGGACCGAAGTGGTGATGGGCTACGAGGACCGCGAGTCCGGCGAGGCCTCCTCCCGCAGCCAGGCCGCCCTGCTGGCCATGTACGAGTACGGCGTGAAACTGATCGCAGAGAAACGGGCGAACCCGGCACAGGACTTCCTGTCCCTGGTCGCCGTCGGCGACCTGCCCGCGGACCAGGGCGAACCGCCGCTGCGCGAGTACGAACGCGAGGTGTTCGTCAACCTGCTCACCCTGGCCGGGAGCGAACCCACCCGCAATGTGATCGCGGTGGGACTTCAGGCCCTGGCCGAACGGCCGGACCAGTGGCAGGCGCTGCGCGCCGACCGCTCCCTGCTGGGCAGCGCGGTCGAGGAGATGATGCGCTGGTCCACGCCGACGCCGTACAACCGGCGGACCGCCACCGAGGACTTCACCTTCCGCGATGTGCAGTTCCGCCGCGGGGACAAGGTGACGCTGTGGTGGTCCTCGGCCAACCGGGACGAGAGCGTGTTCACCGACGCCATGACCTTCGACGTGCGCCGGGACCCCAACCCGCACCTGGCCTTCGGCTGGGGGCCGCACAGCTGCCTCGCCACCGATCTGGCCCGCCTCGAACTACGCACGCTGTTCGGCGCGTTGCTCGACCGGGTCGCCGAGGTGCGGCTCACCGGCCCGGTGCCCTGGGCCAACAACAGCAAGCACACCGTGGCGCTGCGCGTGCCGGTGGAGTTCGTCCGGGCCTGACGCCGGCCGGGCCCTGGCGGCAACGCCCTGAGCGGAGAGACGCCGAGCACACGGGCGTCGAGTAGACAGGCGGCGAGCGGAGAGGCGCCGGGCGGAGCGGCCCCTTGGCGGGGCCCAGGCCGCCCCATGCCCTGCCGCACGCGGCGGACGCCGTGACCACGACCGCCGCGGCGGTCCGGGGAACCGTGGTCACGGCGCGCCCGCCGCCCGCACGCGCCGGGTGGGGAGCGCCCGTACGACCGGACGCTCCGGCCTGCCCGCGACGCCGCCGGCGCGGTCCGCCCCGAGCGCGCGCCTGCCCGGCAGTTCCGACGTGTCGCCGTCGAGGCGACCTGGGGGGAAATTCAGGTGGGTAACCGAGTGGGTAACGCTGCTGTCCAGGAACCGGTCGCGATCGTCGGCCTGGCCTGCCGGCTGCCGGGGGCGCCGGATCCGGCCGCGTTCTGGCAGCTGCTGCGCGACGGCCGGGACGCCCTCGGCGAACCCGGTCCGGGGCGCTGCCGTCCGGACGGCCCGGCCGCGCCCGCGCTGCCCTCCGGCGCGCCGGTACGGGCCGGATTCCTGGACCAGGTCGACTCCTTCGACGCCTCCTTCTTCGGCATCTCACCGGGTGAGGCCGCGGTGCTGGACCCCCAGCAGCGGCTGGCGCTGGAGCTGGCCTGGGAAGCCTTCGAGGACGCCGGGATCGTCCCCGGCGACCACGGCACCGACGGCGGCACCGGGGTGTACATCGGCGCCACCTACGACGACTACGCCGCCCTGCGCGGCACCCGGCTCAGCCCGCACTCGGCGACCGGCCGCAACCGGGCGATGATCGCCAACCGGGTCTCCTACGCCCTGGGCCTGGGCGGACCGAGCCTGGTGGTGGACAGCGCCCAGTCCTCCTCGCTGCTCGCGGTGCACCTGGCCTGCCGCGCGCTGGCGGCGGGGGAGTGCACGGTGGCGCTGGCCGGCGGCGTCCAGCTCAACATCACCCAGGACGGCTATGACCTGACCCGGGCGCTCGGCGCGATCTCACCGGACGGCCGCTGCCACACCTTCGACGAACGGGCCAACGGGTTCGTGCGCGGCGAGGGCGGCGCCGTGCTGGTGCTCAAACCGCTCGCGGCAGCCCTGGCCGACGGGGACACCGTGCACGCCGTCATCCGGGGCAGCGCCACCAACAACGACGGCGGCGGAGACACCCTCACCGCCCCCCGCCAGGAAGCCCAGACCGAGGTGGTGAGGCTGGCCTGCGCCGCCGCCGGGATCACCCCGGACGAGCTGCGCTACGTCGAACTGCACGGCACGGGAACGCCGTTGGGCGACCCGGTCGAGGCCGCGGGGCTCGGCGCGGCGGCCCGCCGCGCACAGCCGCTGGCGGTCGGCTCGGTGAAGACCAACATCGGCCACCTGGAGGGCGCGGCCGGCATCGCCGGACTCCTCAAGACGGTCCTCTGCCTGTCCCACCGGGAACTGGTCCCCAGCCTGAACTTCCGCACCCCCAACCCGCGCATCCCGCTGGCCGAGCTGGGGCTGCGGGTGGTCACCGAGACCGGGCCGTGGCCCGCCGGGGACGGCCCGCTGCTGGCCGGGGTGAGCGCGTTCGGCATGGGCGGCGCCAACTGCCATGTCGTCCTGGCCGAACCGCCGGCCCCGGACGCGGTGCCGCCCAGCGAGACCGGGCGGTACGACGGCCCGGTGCTCGTGCCGCTGTCCGCGCGGTCCCCGGCGGCGCTGACCGAGCTGGCCGGCCGGCTCGCCGAACCGGCCGCCGCGAACCCGGTGGATGTGGCCTACTCGCTGGCCACCACGCGCACCCCGCTGGACCGGCGCGCCGTGCTGGTCGCCGAGTCGGCCGAGGAGGTGCCCGGCCTGCTGGCGGCGCTGGCCGGCGACACGGCGAACGCACGGGTGGTGCGCGGCACCCCGGTCGAGGGGCGGACCGTGTTCCTCTTCGCCGGCCAGGGCAACCAACGGCCGGGAATGGGCCGGGAGATCTACCGGCGCCACCCCGTGTTCGCCGCCGCCGTGGACGAGGTCTGCGCCGGCCTGCGCCCGCATCTGCCCCGGCCGCTGCCGGAGGTGCTCTTCGCCCCGGAGGGCTCCGCCGAGGCGGCGCTGCTGGACGAGCCGCTGTACACCCAGCCGGCGCTGTTCGCCGTACAGGTCGGGCTGTTCCGGCTGGTGGAGAGCTGGGGGATCACCCCGGACGCGGTGCTCGGCCACTCCTTCGGCGAGCTGGCCGCCCTGCATGTCGCCGGGGCGATGTCCCTGTCCGACGCCTGCGCGCTGGTCGCCGCCCGCGGCCGGCTGATGCAGGACATCCCGCCCGGCGGGGCGATGGTGCTGGTGGAGGCGTCCGAGGCCGAGCTGCTGCCGGACGTCGAAGGCACCGCCGGACTGGTGTCGGTCGCCGCCCTCAACAGCCCCACGGCGACCGTGATTTCGGGCGACGAGGACGCCACGCTGGCGATCGCCGGCCGCTGGGCCGCGCAGGGCCGGCGGACCCGGCGGATCCAGGTCCCGATGGCCAGCCACTCGGCCCATGTGGACGGCATCCTGGACGGGATGCGCGCGGCCGCGGCCCGGGTGGACTGGCGGCGGCCGGACCTGCCCGTCGTCTCCTCGCTGACCGGCGCCGAGCTGGACGTGACCGGGCTGGACTGGCCGGAGTTCTGGGCGCGGCACACCCGGGGCACGGTCCGGTTCGCCGACGCGATCGCCACGGCCTGCGCGGGCGGCGCGCGCACCTTCCTGGAGCTGGGCCCGGACGGCACGCTGTGCGCGATGGGCCCGGGCAGCGCACCGGAGGACGTCGCGTTCGTCTCCGCGCTGACCGGCGGGGAACGCCCGGACGAACGGTCGCTGCTCACCGCGGTCGCCCGGCTGCACACGCGCGGGGTGCCGGTGGACTGGGCGCGGTTCTACGCCGGTTCCGGCGCCCGGCGGATCCCGCTGCCCACCTATCCGTTCCAGCGGCGCCGGCACTGGATCACCGGGGTGACGGGCACCGACAGCACGGTGCCCGCCGCGTCGGCGGCGCCGGCGCCCGAGGTGTCCCGGCTGGCGGCGCTGCCCGCGGACGAGCGGGAGCAGGCGGTGCGCGCGCTGGTGCGGGCCGAGGTGGCCGCCGCGCTGGAACTGGACTCCGCCGAGGCCGTGGACGGACACCGCCCGTTCCGGGAGCTGGGCTTCGGTTCCCTGATGGCGGTGGAACTGGGGCAGCGGCTGGCCGAGTCGGCCGGACTGCGGCTGCCCGCCACCGTCGTACTGGACCACCCGACCCCGGAGCGGATCACCGCGTACCTGATCGACCGGCTGGCCGCCCAGGCCCCGGCGACCACCGAGGCACCGGTGGCCACCGCGGCCGCCGCAGAGGCTCCCGCCGTACCGGTGGCCGCCGACGAGCCGATCGCCATCGTCGGGATGGCCTGCCGGTTCCCCGGCGGGGTCGGCTCACCGGCGGAGCTGTGGGACCTGGTGGCCGCGGGCGGCGACGCGATCGGCGCCTTCCCCACCGACCGCGGCTGGGACCTGGACGGGCTGTTCGACCCGGACCCGGACCGGCCGGGCCGCAGCTACGCCCGCACCGGCGGCTTCCTGTACGACGCCGCCGAGTTCGACGCGGGTCTGTTCGGCATCTCGCCGCGCGAGGCGCTGGCCATGGACCCGCAGCAGCGGTTGCTCCTGGAGACCTCCTGGGAGGCGCTGGAGCGGGCCGGGATCGACCCGCTGTCCCTGCGCGACACCGCGACCGGGGTGTTCGCCGGGATGATGGCGCAGGACTACGGCCCGCGGATGCACGAGGGCGCCGCCGGCCTGGACGGCTATGTGCTCACCGGCACCACGGCCAGCGTCGCCTCCGGCCGGATCGCCTACAGCCTGGGCCTGCGCGGCCCGGCCGTCACCGTGGACACCGCGTGCTCCTCGTCGCTGGTCGCGGTGCACCTGGCGGCGCAGGCGCTGCGCGCGGGGGAGTGCTCGCTGGCCCTGGCCGGAGGCGTGACGGTGATGTCCACGCCGGGCATCTTCGTGGAGTTCTCCCGGCAGCGCGGCCTCGCGCCGGACGGGCGGTGCAAGTCCTTCGCGGCCGCGGCCGACGGCACCGGCTGGGCGGAGGGCGCCGGACAGCTGGTGCTGGAACGGCTCTCCGACGCACGGGCCAACGGCCACCCCGTGCTGGCGGTGCTGCGCGGCTCGGCGGTGAACCAGGACGGCGCCTCCAACGGGCTCACCGCCCCCAACGGCCCCGCACAGGAGCGCGTGATCCGCTCCGCGCTGGCCGCCGCCGGTCTCTCCCCGGCCGACGTCGACCTGGTCGAGGCGCACGGCACCGGCACCACCCTCGGCGACCCGATCGAGGCCCAGGCCCTGCTCGCCACCTACGGCCAGGGCCGCACCGGTGAGCCGCTCTGGCTGGGGTCGCTCAAGTCCAACATCGGCCACACCCAGGCCGCCGCCGGCGTCGCCGGGGTGATCAAGGTCGTGGAGGCGCTGCGGCACGGGGTGCTGCCGCGCACCCTGCACGTGGACGAGCCCTCGCCGTACGTGGACTGGTCGGCCGGCGGGGTACGGCTGCTCGACGAGGCCCGGCCGTGGCCGGAGCACGACCGGCCGCGCCGCGCCGCGGTGTCCTCCTTCGGCATCAGCGGCACCAACGCCCATGTCGTCATCGAACAGGCCGCGCCCGCGACCGTCTCCCCGGCGACACCGCACCCCGTGCTGCGCTCCGGCCCGGTGCCGGTGGTCGTGTCCGGGCACACCGCCGCCGCGCTGCGCGCCCAGGCCGAGCGGCTGGCCGTCCATCTGGAACAGCTGGAGCCGGAGTCCGCGCCGGCCCTGGCGGACATCGCGCGCGCCGCCGCCACCGGCAGGGCCGGGCTGGCCCACCGCGCCGTACTCACCGCCACCGACCACGCCGACCTGGTACGCGGCCTGCGCACCCTCGCCGCCGACGCCGACGCGCCTGCCCTGGTGCGCGGAGTCGCCGACGCGGACGGCCGTACGGTGTTCGTGTTTCCGGGGCAGGGGGCGCAGTGGGCGGGGATGGCGGTGGAACTGCTGGACTCTTCCCCGGTGTTCGCGGCGCGGATGGCGGAGTGTGCGGAGGCTTTGGGGGAGTTCGCGGACTGGTCGCTGCTGGGTGTGTTGCGGGGGGAGGCGGGTGAGCCGGGGCTGGACCGGGTGGATGTGGTGCAGCCGGTGTCGTTCGCGGTGATGGTGTCGTTGGCGGCGTTGTGGCGGTCGTTCGGGGTGGAGCCGGATGCGGTGGTGGGGCATTCGCAGGGGGAGATCGCGGCGGCCTGTGTGGCGGGGGCGCTGTCCCTGCGCGACGCCGCCGCGGTGGTGTGCCTGCGCAGCCGCGCGCTGACCCGACTGTCCGGCCAGGGCGGCATGATGTCCGTGTCGCTGCCGGTCGCCGAGCTGGAACCCCGGCTGGCCCGCCGGGCCGACCAGGTGTCGGTGGCCGCGGTCAACGGGCCCGCCGCGGTGGTGCTGTCCGGCGCCCCCGGCCCGCTGCGCGAACTCGCCGCCGAGCTGACCGCCGACGGAGTGCGGGCCCGGCTGGTCGCCGTGGACTACGCCTCGCACTCCCCGCAGGTGGAACGTATCCGCACCGAACTGCTGGACCGGCTCGCCGGCATCCGCCCGCGCACCGCCGAGATCCCCTTCTACTCCACGGTGACCGGCGAACGGCTGGACACCGCGGGCCTGGACGCCGACTACTGGTACCGGAACCTGCGCGGGACCGTCCGCTTCGAGGAGACCGTCCGCGCCCTGGACCGGGCCGGGCACCGGGTGTTCGTGGAGGCCAGCCCGCACCCCATCCTCACCGCCGCCGTGCAGGACACCGTCGAGTCAGCGGGCAGCACCGCCGTGGTGGTCGGCTCCCTCCGCCGCGACCAGGGCGGCCCCGGCCGGTTCCTGCTGTCGCTGGCCGAGGCCCATGTGCGCGGCGTCCGGGTCGACTGGACCGCCGCCCTCGGCGCCACCGGCCGACGGGTGGAACTGCCCACCTACGCCTTCCAGCGGGAGCGCTACTGGCTCGCCACCCCGGCGGGCGGCACGGACCCGGCCGGGTTCGGACTGGACGCCACCGCACACCCGTTGCTCGGCGCGGCCGCACCGGTGGCCTCCACCGGGGAACTGCTGCTGACCGGGGAGCTGTCCCGGCAGCGCCACCCCTGGCTTACCGACCACACGGTGTTCGGAACCGCCGTGCTGCCCGGCACCGCCTTCGTCGAACTGGCCGTACGGGCCGGGGACCAGGCCGGCTGCACGGTCCTGGAGGAGCTGACCGTGCACGCCCCGCTGCCGCTGCCGGAGCGCGGCGGCGTACGGGTGCAGGTGGTGCTCGGCGCGCCCGGCGAGGACGGCGGCCGCACCGTGGACGTGTACTCCCGGCCGGGCGGCGCCGAAGCGGCCCTGGCACCGGGGTCCGGCGGCCCGCAGTGGACGCACCACGCCACGGGCCGGCTCGGCGTGGCCGAGGCACCCGCACCCGCACCCGTAGCCGGCGGCTGGCTGCCGGACGGCGCCACCCCGGTCGATCTCACCGGCCACTACCCGGAGCTGGCGCGCCGCGGCTACGGCTACGGACCGGCGTTCCAGGGCCTGCGCCGACTGTGGCGGCACGGCGAGGAGCTGTACGCCGAGATCGCCCTGCCCGAGCCGGAGGCACCGGACGCGGCAGCCTTCGGCCTGCACCCGGCACTCCTGGACGCGGCGCTGCACGCGGCGGTCCCGGCCGAGGGCACCGGTGCGTCCGCCGACGGCACCGCCGCCCTGCCCTTCGCGTTCTCCGGGGTCCGGCTGTACCGGAGCGGTGCCGCCGCGGCCCGGGTGCGGCTGCGGCCCGCGGGCGCGGGGGCCGTGTCGCTCACCGTGACCGACGCGGCGGACCAGCCCGTCATGGCGATCGACTCGCTGGCCTTCCGGCCGGTGCACGCCGGACAGCTCGCCGCCGGGCGCCGGGACCACCTGTACCGCACCGACTGGGTGCCCGTGCCGGCCCCGGCGCAGGCCGGTGCCGTACAGCTGACGGCGGGACCGGAGGGGCTGGACGAGCTGGGCGACCGGGTGCCCGCCGCGGTGGGCGTTCCGGTGGCCGACGTGACCGAGGCCCTGGTCGTGGCCCAGCGCTGGCTGGCCGAGGAGCGGTTCGCCGCATCCCGGCTGGTGCTGCTCACCCGCGCCGCGGTCGCCACCCGGACCGGGGAGCCGGCCGACCCCGAGGCCGCGGCGGTGTGGGGCCTCGTCCGCAGCGCCCAGACGGAACACCCGGACCGTTTCGTGCTGCTGGACAGCGACGGCAGCGTGCCCGACGGGGTCGCCCTGACCACGGGTGAGCCCCAACTGGCGGTGCGAGACGGACAGTTGCTGGTGCCTCGGTTGGTGCGGGTGACGGAGGCGGCGCCCGAGTCGACGCCCTGGTCGGCGGATGGCACGGTGCTGGTGACTGGGGCGAGTGGCACGCTCGGTCGGCTGGTGGCGCGGCATCTGGTGGAGCGGCACGGGGTGCGTGCCCTGGTGCTGGCGTCCCGGCGGGGCGGTGACGCGCCCGGCATGGGTGAGCTGCTCGCCGACCTCGCGGAACTCGGCGCCTCGGCGCGGGCTGTGGCCTGCGATGTGGCCGACCGGGACGCGGTGGCCGCGCTGCTCGCCGAGCACCCGGTCACGGCCGTGGTGCACACCGCCGGAATCCTCGACGACGGCGTACTGGCCGCGCTCACCCCGCAGCGGGTGGCCGAGGTCTGCCGCGCCAAGACGGACGGCGCCCGGCACCTGGCCGAGCTGACCGGCCCGGACCTCACCGCCTTCGTCCTGTTCTCCTCGGTGGCCGGCACCCTGGGCAACGCCGGGCAGGCCGCCTACGCGGCCGCCAACGCCGCACTCGACGCCCTGGCCGCCCAGCGCCGCGCCGCCGGACTCCCCGCCACCTCGGTGGCCTGGGGACTGTGGGCCGAAACCAGCGGGATGACCGGCCGGATGGCGGACACCGACCGGACCAGGCTGGCCCGCGCCGGGGTCGTACCGCTCGACTCCGGCACCGCGCTCGACCTGTTCGACGCGGCCACCGCACGGCACGAACCGGTACTGCTGGCCGCCCGGCTGGACCCGGCGGCCCTGCGCGAACGGGCGGCCGAGGGCGTGCTCGCCCCGGTGCTGCGCACCCTCGTACCCGCGGTGCGCCGTACCGCAGCCGCGGACGGGGCGGCGGACGGCGGGGACGCCCTGCGCCGGCGGCTGGCCGAGGGCGAGCCGCTGCGGGTGCTCCAGGACCTGGTGCTGACCCAGGCCGCGGTGGTCCTCGGCCACACCGACCCCGGCGGCCTGTCACCGGACCGGCCCTTCAAGGACTTCGGCTTCGACTCGCTCACCGCGGTGGAGCTGCGCAACCGGCTGGGCCGCGCCACCGGGACCCGGCTGCCCGCGACGGTCGTCTTCGACCACCCCACCGCCGCCGCACTCGCCGCCTACCTGCACGCCGAACTCGTCGGCGACACCGCCCCCGCGGCCCACGCCCCGGCGCCGGCCGTGACCGCGGACGAGCCGATCGCGATCATCGGCATGGCCTGCCGGTTCCCGGGCGGCATCGCCTCTCCCGAGGACCTGTGGAACCTGGTGGCCGCCGGCGGCGACGCCATCGGCGGCTTCCCCACCGACCGCGGCTGGGACGTGGCCGGCCTGTACGACCCGGACCCCGACCGGGCCGGCCACACCTACACCCGGCACGGCGGCTTCCTCCACGACGCCGGCCTCTTCGACGCCGGACTGTTCGGGATCTCGCCGCGCGAGGCGCTGGCCATGGACCCGCAGCAGCGGCTGCTGCTGGAGACCTCCTGGGAGGCGCTGGAGCGGGCCGGGATCGACCCGACCTCCCTGCGCGGCAGCCGCACCGGCGTGTTCACCGGCGTGATGTACCACGACTACGCCAGCACGCTGCGCGAACTGCCCGAGGGCGTCGAAGGACACCTGCTCACCGGCACCGCCGCGAGCGTCGCCTCCGGCCGGGTCGCCTACACCCTCGGCCTCCAGGGCCCCGCGGTCACCCTGGACACCGCCTGCTCCTCCTCGCTGGTGGCCCTGCACCTGGCGGCGCAGGCACTGCGCGCGGGCGAGTGCACGCTGGCCCTGGCCGGAGGCGTCACGGTGATGGCCGAGCCGACCACCTTCACCGCGTTCTCCCGGCAGCGCGGGCTCGCCGTGGACGGCCGGTGCAAGTCCTTCGCCGGGGCGGCCGACGGCACCGGCTGGTCCGAGGGCGTCGGCCTGCTGCTGCTCGAACCG
Organism: Streptomyces sp. NPDC127190; assembly: GCF_042672505.1. Classification (NCBI taxonomy): domain Bacteria; kingdom Bacillati; phylum Actinomycetota; class Actinomycetes; order Kitasatosporales; family Streptomycetaceae; genus Streptomyces; species Streptomyces sp. NPDC127190. The sequence continues at coordinate 60,391 of NZ_JBHXVE010000008.1, read as the reverse complement.
CTGTCCGCGGCCCGCCGGGCCGGCCACCGCGTGCTGGCCGTGCTGCGCGGCTCGGCCGTCAACCAGGACGGCGCCTCCAACGGCCTGACCGCCCCCAACGGCCCCTCCCAGGAACGCGTGATCCGCGCCGCCCTCGACGCCGCCGGACTGACCCCCGCGGACGTCGACGCCGTCGAGGGCCACGGCACCGGCACGCCGCTCGGCGACCCCATCGAGGCCCAGGCGCTGCTCGCCACGTACGGCGCCGAGCGCGACCGGCCGCTCTGGCTGGGCTCGGTCAAGTCCAACATCGGGCACGCCCAGGCCGCCGCCGGCGTCGCCGGGGTGATCAAGGTCGTGGAGGCGATGCGGCACGGGGTGCTGCCCCGCACCCTGCACGTGGACGAGCCGTCCCCGCACGTGGACTGGGCGTCCGGCGAGGTGCGGCTGCTCACCGAGGAACAGCCCTGGCCGGACACCGGCCGCCCGCGCCGCGCCGCGGTGTCCTCCTTCGGCATCAGCGGCACCAACGCGCACGTCGTCGTCGAGCAGGCCGACGACACCGAACCCGCCGCGCCGGAACCGGCCACCGGGCCGGTGCCGCTGCCGCTGCCGGTCGCGCTGTCCGGCCGGACCGAGGACGCCCTGCGCGCCCAGGCCGCCCGGCTCGCCGGCCATCTCGCCGGCCACCCGGGCACCCCGCTGCTGGACATCGCCTGGTCCAGCGTGACCGCCCGGGCCGCCCTGGAACACCGCGCGGTCGTGCTGGCCGACGGCAGGGAGCAGCTGGCCGAGCGGCTCGGCGCGCTGGCCGAGGGCCGGGACACCCCGGGCGTGCTGCGTGGCACCGCGGCCGACGCGGCCCGACGGGTGGCGTTCGTGTTCCCCGGGCAGGGCGCGCAGTGGGCCGGCATGGCCCTGGAACTGCTGGACTCCGCACCGGTGTTCGCCGCCCGGTTCGCCGAGTGCGCCGCCGCGATCGAGACCCACGTGGACTTCTCGGTGCTGGACGTCCTGCGCGGCGCCCCCGGCGCGCCCCCGCTGGAACGGGTGGACGTGGTGCAGCCGGTGACCTTCGCCGTCACCGTGTCGCTGGCCGCGCTGTGGCGCGCCTACGGCGTCGAACCCGAAGCGGTGATCGGCCACTCGCAGGGCGAGATCGCCGCGGCCTGCGTAGCCGGGGCGCTGTCCCTCGCCGACGCCGCCGCGGTGGTGTGCCTGCGCAGCCGCGCGCTGACCGAGCTGTCCGGCAAGGGCGGCATGATGTCGGTGGCCCTGCCCGCCGAGGAGGTCCGCGCGCTGTTCGCCGACGACCGGCTCGCGGTGGCCGCGGTCAACAGCCCCACCTCCACCGTCGTATCCGGCGACCCGACCGCCCTGGAGGAACTGGCGGCCGACTGCGCGGCCCGCGGGGTACGGACCCGGCGCATCGCCGTGGACTACGCCTCGCACTCCCCGCAGGTCGCCGCCGTCGAGGACAGCCTCGCCGGGCTGCTCGCCGGGATCACCCCGCGCGCCGCCCGCACCGAGCTGTACTCCACCGTCACCGGGCAGCGGCTCGACACCCGCGAGCTGACCGGCGCCTACTGGTACACCAACCTGCGCGAGACCGTCCGCTTCGCCGACGCGGTACGCGCCGCGCTGGACGCCGGGATCGGCACCTTCCTCGAGGTCAGCCCGCACCCGGTGGCCGCCCCGGGCGTCCAGGAGACCGTGGACGCCGCCGGCGCGCGGGCCGCCGTCCTGTCCACGCTGCGCCGCGACGACGGCGGCTGGCCGCGGTTCGCCCAGGCACTGGCCGAGGCGCAGGTGCGCGGGGCCGGGGTGCGGCTCGCCGAGGTGTTCACCGGAACCGGCGCCCGGCCGGCGGACCTGCCCACCTACGCCTTCCAGCACGAGTGGTACTGGCTGGCCGAACAGGCCCGCTCCCGGACCGACTCCTGGCGCTACCGCGTCGAGTGGCGCCCGGCGGACGCACCCGAACGCACCGCACCGGACGGCGTGTGGCTGGCCCTGGTGCCCGGCTCCGGCGCGGACCGCACCTGGCTGGAGACCCTCACCGGCGGCCTCCCGGTGCGCGTCGTCACCGTGGACACCGAACACGCCGACCGCACCGCACTGACCGGCCTGCTGCGCCGCGCGCTGGCCGAGCACACCCCGCGCGGCGTGCTGTCCCTGCTCGCCGCCGACCGCCGCCCGCACCCCCGGCACCCCGTGGTACCGGCCGGGGCGGCCGCCACCCTGGCCGTCGTCCAGGCCCTCGGCGACCTGGCCGCGACCCTCCCTCTGTGGCTGGTGACCTCCGGCGCCGTGGCCACCGGCCAGGCCGATCCGCCGCGCGAGCCGAGCGCCGCCCAGGTGTGGGGCCTGGGCCGGGTCGCGATGCTGGAACACCCGGCGTTCTGGGGCGGCCTGGTCGACCTGCCCGCCGGCCTGGACGAGGCCGCACTGGACCAGCTGCGCGCCGTACTCGCCGGCGGCCGGGGCGACGAGGACCAGCTCGCGATACGCGCCTCGGGCACCCTCGTACGACGCCTGGTGCACGCCCCGCCCACCCCTGGCGCCGCCGGCCGCTGGCAGGCCCGGGACACCGCGCTCGTCACCGGCGGCACCGGCGCCCTCGGCCCCGAGGTCGCCCGCTGGCTGGCCGGGCTCGGCGCCCGGCACGTCGTCCTGGTCAGCCGCAGCGGCCCGGACGCCGAAGGGGTCGCCGACCTCGCGGCCGAACTCGACGGCCTGGGCGTACGGCTGACCGCCCACGCCTGCGACATCGCCGACCGGGACGCCGTGGCCGCACTGCTGGCCGGGCTGCGCGAACAGGGCGAGACCGTGCGCACCGTCGTGCACGCCGCCGCCCTGATGCGGCTGGCCGCGCTGCCCGACACCGACCTCGCCGAGTACGCCGACGTCCTCACCGCCAAGGTCCAGGGCGCCCGGAACCTCATCGAACTCCTCGACCCGGCCGAACTCGACGCGCTCGTCCTCTACTCCTCCATCGCCGGGGTCTGGGGCAGCGGCGACCACGGCGCCTACGCCGCGGCCAACGCCGAACTGGACGCCCTGGCCGAGCAGGCCCGCGCCGCCGGACTGCCGGTGACCTCGGTCGCCTGGGGCGTCTGGGACGGCGCCCGCTTCCCCGACGGAGTCGACGCCGACCAGCTGCGCCGCCAGGGCCTGCCGCTGATCGCCCCCGGCCCGGCGCTGGACGCGCTGCGCACCGTCCTCGAACACGCCGAGACCGGACTGTCGGTCGCCGACGTCGACTGGGCCAGGTTCATGCCCCTGTTCAGCTCGGCCCGCACCCGGCCGCTGTTCGCCGAGATCCCCGAGGCACAGCGCGCCCTGCACACCACCGCCACAGCGGAGGAACGGCCGTCCGGTTCCGGCTGGGCCGAACGGCTGGCCGGACTGCCGGACACCGAGCGCCGCAACGCCCTGATCCGGCTGGTGCGCGAGCAGGCCGCCGTGGTGCTGGGCCACTCCGGCGCCGGCGCGATCGGCGCCGACCGGGCCTTCCGCGACCTGGGCTACGACTCGCTGACCGGCATGGAACTGCGCAACCGGCTCGCCGAGGCCACCGGCCTCACCCTGCCGGCCACCCTGGTCTTCGACCAGCCCACCCCGGCCGCGGTGGCCGACTATCTGCGCACCCGGCTGGCGCCCCCCGAACCACCCCTCCTCGCCGAACTCGACCGGCTCACCGAACGGCTGACCACGGTGGCCGACGACGGCGACCGGGCCGAGATCGAACGGCGGCTGCGGGCGATGCTCACGCTGGTCGGCGGCGACGAGGACGACTTCGACCCCGCGTCGAACGAGGAGATCTACGACCTCATCGAACGCGAACTCGGGGAGAGCTGAAGGGCGTTGGACATGTCCGAGGAAGAGAAGCTCCGGGGCTATCTGAAGCGGGTCATGGTCGACCTGCGCAAGGCCAACCGCCGCCTGGAGGAGGCCGAACGCTCCCGCACCGAGCCCATCGCCGTCGTCGGCATGGCCTGCCGCTACCCGGGCGGGGTGCGCTCACCGGAGGACCTGTGGCGGGTGCTGGCCGACGGCCGGGACGTCACCGGCGACCTGCCCACCGACCGCGGCTGGGACATCGAGGCCCTCTACGACCCCGACCCGGACCGCTCCGGCCACACCTATGTGCGCCGCGGCGGCTTCCTGGACGACCCCGGTGACTTCGACGCAGGCTTCTTCGGGATCTCCCCGCGCGAGGCGCTGGCGATGGACCCCCAGCAGCGGCTGCTCCTGGAGACGTCCTGGGAGGCGCTGGAGCGGGCCGGGATCGACCCCACCTCGCTGCGCGGCAGCCGCACCGGTGTGTTCGTCGGCCAGAACCACCAGGAGTACGGCACCCGGCTCGCCGAGGCCCCGGCCGGCGTCGAGGGCCACCTCGTCACCGGCGTGGTCTCCAGCGTGCTGTCCGGCCGCGTCTCCTACACCCTCGGCCTCGAAGGCCCCGCGATCAGCGTCGACACCGCCTGCTCCACCTCGCTGGTCACCCTGCACCTCGCCGTGCGCTCGCTGCGCGACGGGGAGTCCTCGCTGGCCCTGTCGGGCGGAGTGACCGTGCTGGCCGGCCCCGGGCCGCTCGTCGAGTTCAGCCGCCAGCGGGTCCTGGCCCCCGACGGCCGCTGCAAGGCGTTCTCCGCCGCCGCCGACGGCATGGGCATGGCCGAGGGCGTCGGCGTGCTCGTCCTGGAACGGCTGTCCGACGCTCAGGCCAACGGGCACCCCGTGCTCGCCGTCATCCGCGGCTCCGCCGTCAACCAGGACGGCGCCTCCAACGGACTCACCGCCCCCAACGGCCCCTCCCAGCAACGGGTGATCCGGGCCGCGCTCGGCGCCGCCGGGCTGTCCCCGGCGGACGTCGACCTGATCGAGGCACACGGCACCGGCACCGCCCTCGGCGACCCGATCGAGGCCCAGGCACTGCTGGCGACGTACGGCGCCGACCGCGACCGACCGCTGTGGCTGGGGTCGGTCAAGTCGAACATCGGACACACCCTCGCCGCCGCCGGCGTCGCCGGTGTCATCAAGTCCGTGCTGGCGCTCCGGCACGAGACCGTGCCCAGGACGCTGCACGCGGACACCCCGTCCCCGCACATCGACTGGTCCTCCGGCACCCTGTCACCGGCCACCGAGCCGGTGCCCTGGCCCCGCGCCGAACGCCCCCGCCGCGCCGCGGTGTCCGCCTTCGGCATCAGCGGCACCAACGCCCACGTCATCCTGGAGGAAGCTCCCGATCCCGAGCCCGTCGCCGAGCCGTCGGCGGTCGCGGGGCCGGTGCCGGTGGTGGTGTCGGGGCGCAGTGCGGAGGCGCTGCGGGACCAGGCGGTGAGGCTGCGCGAGTTCGTCGCCGGGGACTCCGGCGTGTCGGTCGCGGGGGTGGCGCGGGCGGCCGGTGTGTCGCGGGCCGCCCTGGAACACCGGGGTGCGGTGGTGGCGGGTGATCGGGAGGAGTTGCTGGCCGGGCTGGCGGCGCTGGCGGAGGGCCGCCCGGGGGCGGTCAGCGGGGTGGCTGACCGGAGCGGGCTGAGCGGGTTCCTGTTCTCGGGTCAGGGGTCGCAGTGGTCGGGAATGGGCCGGGAGCTGGCCGAGCGGTATCCGGTGTTCGCGGAGGCGTTCGGTGATGTCTGCGGGCGGTTGGAGGGGGTGCTGAAGCGCCCGGTCCGGGATGTGGTCCTGGACGGTGGGGAGCGGCTGGATCAGACCTTGTTCGCGCAGTGTGGTCTGTTCGCGTTCGAGGTGGCGTTGTTCCGGCTCCTCGAATCCTTCGGCGTGATGCCGGACTTTGTGGTGGGTCATTCGGTGGGTGAGGTGGCGGCTGCGCATGTGGCGGGGGTGTTGTCGCTGGATGACGCGGTGGTGTTGGTGTGTGCGCGGGCTGGGTTGATGCAGGAGTTGCCGGCGGGTGGGGCGATGCTGGCGGTGAACGCCTCCGAGGACGAAGTCGCCGGCCTCCTGTCGGGTGAGGTGGGGATTGCGGCTGTCAATGGGGTGCGGTCGGTGGTGGTGTCGGGTGCGGTGGCTGCGGTGGAGGCTGTTGCGGAGCGGGCGGGGGAGCGGGGGTGGCGGCACACCCGGCTTCGGGTGAGTCATGCCTTCCATTCGCCGTTGGTGGAGCCGGTGTTGGAGCGGTTCCGTGCCGCGATAGCCGGTGTGGAGTTTGCTGCGCCGCGTATTGCGTTCGTGTCGACGGTGGATGTCGGTGCGGCGCCGGTGGACGCCGACTATTGGGTGCGGAACGTCCGGGACACGGTTCGTTTCGCCGATGCGGTGGCTCATCTGCATGCGCAGGGTGTGACGCGGTTCGTGGAGGTCGGTCCGGACACCGCGCTCACTGCTGCCGGTCCGGGGTGTGTGCCGGAGGACAGTACGGCGGTGTTCGTGCCGTTGCTGCGCCGTGAGCAGCCGGAGGTGCGTGCGCTGGCCGCCGGGTTGGCCCGGTTCCATGTGTATGGCGGTACGGTCGACTGGGCGTCGTATCTGCCCCCCGCCCAGCCGGTCGACCTGCCCACCTACGCCTTCCAGCACCGCCGCTACTGGCTGGAGTCCGCCGCACCGGCCGATCCGGCCGCGCTCGGTGCCCAGCCCGCCGGGCACCCGCTGCTCGGCGCTCTGGTCGCCCTCCCCGGCCCCATCGACACCGTCCTCACCGGGCGGCTGAGCCTGCGCACCCAGCCCTGGCTGGCCGACCACCGGGTCACCGGCACCCCGCTGCTGCCCGGCACCGCGTTCGTGGAACTCGCCCGGCACGCCGCCGAACTCCTCGGTGACGCCCGGATCGACGAACTGACCCTCGAGGTCCCGTTGGCGTTGCCCGCCGACGGCGCCCTCGCCCTCCGGGTCGGCATCGGAGAACCCGACGACACCGGGCGCCGCGGCATCGAGGTGCACTCCCGGCCGGAGGGGGCCACCCTGCCCTGGACCCGGCACGCCACCGGCGTCCTGGCCGAGGACACACAGGACACGGGGGACACGGAGGACGGGTTCGGCACGGACCTGGTGCAGTGGCCCCCGGCCGGCGCCGAAGCCCTCCCGCTGGACGCGTTCTACCCCCGGCTCGCCGACACCGGTCTCGGATACGGTCCGGCCTTCCAGGGGCTGCGCGCGGCCTGGCGACGCGGCGACGCGACCTACGCCGAGATCGCCCTGCCCGAGCAACTGACCGGTCAGGCCGACGAGTTCGGTCTGCATCCCGCCCTGCTGGACGCCGCGCTGCACGCCCTGGCCCTGCGCGGCGACGACGCCACCCTCCGGCTGCCCTTCGCCTTCCACGGGGTCCGCTGGTACGCCGAGGGCGCCGCGGCCCTGCGGGTCCGGCTCACCGTCACCGGGGACGACGCGGTCCGGGTCGACCTCGCCGACGACAGCGGCGCCCCCGTCGGCACCGTCGAGCGCGTGGTGCTGCGCGCCCTCACCGGCACCCTGCGCCCGCCCGCGGGACAGGACTCGATGTACCGGCTGGACTGGACGTCCGCCCCTGCCGGGGGGAACCGCGACACCGGGGCCGACGTGCTGGTCGGGGTCGAGGGCGGCCCGGTGGCCGAGTGCACCGCCGCCGTGCTGGAGCGCGTGCGTGGTTGGCTGGCCGAGGACCCCGCGCCCGGTGCCCGGCTGGCCGTGCTCACCCGCGGCGCGGTCGCCGCCACCGCCGCGGAGGTGCCCGATCCGGCCGGTGCCGCCGTCTGGGGCCTGGTGCGCTCGGTGCAGGCCGAGTGGCCCGACCGTTTCGTGCTGCTGGACAGCGACGGCAGCGTGCCCGACGGGGTCGCCCTGGCCACCGGTGAACCACAACTGGCAGTGCGGGACGGCAAGTTGCTGGTGCCTCGGTTGGTGCGGGTGACGGAGGCGGCTCCCGAGTCGACGCCCTGGTCGGCGGATGACACGGTGCTGGTCACGGGGGCGAGCGGCACGCTCGGGCGGCTGGTGGCGCGGCATCTGGTGGAGCGGCACGGGGTGCGTGCCCTGGTGCTGGCGTCCCGGCGGGGCGGTGACGCGCCCGGCATGGGTGAGCTGCTCGCCGACCTCGCGGAACTCGGCGCCTCGGCGCGGGCTGTGGCCTGCGATGTGGCCGACCGGGACGCGGTGGCCGCGCTGCTGGCCGAGCACCCGGTGACGGCGGTGGTGCACGCGGCCGGGGTGGTGGACGACGGTCTGGTCACCGGTCTCACCGAGGAGCGGTTGCGGGCGGTGCTGGCGCCGAAGGTGCTGGGTGCCCGCTGGCTGGACGAGCTGACCCGCGACCGGGACCTCACCCGGTTCGTGCTGTTCTCCTCCGCCTCGGCGACCCTCGGCAACGCCGGCCAGGCCGCCTACTCCGCCGCCAACGCGGCACTCGACGCCCTGGCCGCCCGGCGCCGCGCCGCCGGACTCCCCGCACACGCGCTCGGCTGGGGCCTGTGGGAGCAGCGCAGCGGCATCACCGGAACATTGGCCGATGCCGACCTCGCCCGCATCGCCCGCAACGGCATCGCCCCCCTGCCCACCGAGGAGGCGCTGGCGCTGCTGGACACCGCCGTCGGGCTCGGCGATCCGGTCGTCCTGCCGATGCGGCTGGACACCGCCGCCCTGCACCGGATGGACCCGCTGCCCCCGGTCTTCGCGGGCCTGGTCCGGCGCCGCCGCCGCACCCGGCGGCAGCAGTCCGGCTGGGCCGACCGGCTGCGCGCCCTGCCCGCGCCGGAACGCCGCCGGGCCGCCCTGGACCTCGTCCGCACCCAGGCCGCCGCGGTCCTGGACCTGGCCGGGGCCGGGCAGGTCGGCGACGGCCAGTCCTTCGCCGACCTCGGCTTCGACTCGCTCACCGCGCTGGAACTGCGCAACCGGCTCGGCACGGCCACCGGACTGCGGCTGCCCGCCACCCTGGTCTTCGACCACCCCACCCCGGCCGCGCTGGCCGCGTTCGTGCTCGCCGAGGCCGGGGACCTGGACACCGCACCGCTCACGGCACCGACGGCCCCCGCGCCCGCGGCCGCGGCGGACGAGCCGATCGCCATCGTCGGCATGGCCTGCCGCTACCCCGGCGGGATCACCACCCCCGAACAGCTGTGGGACCTGGTCGCCGCGGGCCGGGACGGGATCTCCGGGTTCCCCGCCGACCGCGGCTGGGACCTCGGAACCCTGCCGGTCGGACGCGGCGGATTCCTGGCCGGCGCCGGTGACTTCGACCCCGGCTTCTTCGGTATCTCGCCGCGCGAGGCGCTGGCGATGGACCCGCAGCAGCGGCTGCTGCTGGAGCTGTCCTGGGAGGCGTTCGAACGCGCCGGGATCGATCCGCTCGGTCTGCGCGGCAGCCGTACCGGTGTGTTCGCCGGGGTGATGTACCACGACTACGCGACCAGGCTGGCGCACGTCCCCGAGGAGCTGGAGGGCTACCTGGGCAACGGCAACCTGGGCAGCGTCGCCACCGGGCGGGTCGCCTACACCTTCGGCCTCAACGGCCCGGCGGTCACCGTGGACACGGCCTGCTCCTCCTCGCTGGTCGCGCTGCACCTGGCCGCCCAGTCGCTGCGCTCCGGCGAGTCCACCCTGGCGCTGGCCGGCGGGGTGACGGTGATGTCCAGCCCCACCCCGTTCCGTGAGTTCGACCGGCAGGGCGGCCTGGCCGCCGACGGCCGCTGCAAGTCCTTCTCCGCCGCCGCCGACGGCACCGGCTGGTCCGAGGGCATCGGCATCCTGGTGCTGGAGCGGCTGTCCGACGCGCGCGCCAACGGCCATGAGGTACTGGCCGTCCTGCGCGGCTCGGCCGTCAACTCCGACGGCGCCTCCAACGGGCTCACCGCGCCCAACGGCCCCGCGCAGGAACGTGTCATCCGCGCCGCGCTGAGCGCCGCCGGACTGTCCTCCGAGGACGTCGACATGGTGGAGGCGCACGGCACGGGCACCGCGCTGGGCGACCCGATCGAGGCCCAGGCGCTGCTGGCGACGTACGGCGCGGAGCGTGAGCGGCCGCTGTGGCTGGGGTCGGTGAAGTCGAACATCGGGCACACCCAGGCGGCTGCCGGGGTCGCCGGTGTGATCAAGGTCGTGGAGGCGATGCGTCGCGGGATGCTGCCGCGCACCCTGCACGTGGACACCCCGTCCCCGCATGTCGACTGGACGGCCGCCCCGGTGCGGCTGCTCACCGAGGCGACCGACTGGCCGGAGACGGAGGTCCGCCGGGCGGCCGTGTCGGCGTTCGGGGTCAGCGGCACCAACGCCCACGTGATCATCGAGCAGGCCCCCGTCACCGAGCCCGTGTCCGCGCCGCCGGTGGTCGCGGTGCCGGTGCCGGTGGTGGTGTCGGGTCGCAGCGAGGAGGCGCTGCGGGAGCAGGCGGCGCGGCTGTCGGAGCGGGTGGCGGCGGATGCCGAACTGAGCGTTACACAGGTGGCGTTCGCGGCTGCCACGACGAGGGCCGCGTTGGAGTACCGGGGTGCGGTGGTGGCCGCCGACCGGGCGGAGCTGTTGGCGGGGCTGGAGGGGCTGGCCTCCGGGGCGATCAGCGGGATGGCCGCCGGGCGTGGCGGTGGCACCGGGTTCCTGTTCTCGGGTCAGGGGTCGCAGCGCCCGGCGATGGGGCGTGAACTCGCCGAGCACTACCCGGTGTTCGCGGACGCCTTCGATGACGTCTGCGGGCGGTTGGAGGCGGTGCTGGGCCGTCCGGTGCGGGATGTGGTCCTGGGCGGCGGGGAGCGGCTGGATCAGACCTTGTTCGCGCAGTGTGGTCTGTTCGCGTTCGAGGTGGCGTTGTTCCGGCTGCTGGAGTCGTTCGGTGTGGTGCCGGACTTTGTGGTCGGTCACTCGGTGGGTGAGGTGGCGGCTGCGCATGTGGCGGGGGTGTTGTCGCTGGATGACGCGGTCGGCCTGGTGTGTGCGCGGGCTGGGTTGATGCAGGAGCTGCCTCCGGGCGGGGCGATGCTGGCGGTGAACGCCCCCGAAGGTGAAGTCGCCGGCATCCTGTCCGGCGAGGTGAGCATCGCGGCCGTGAACGGGGTGCGGTCGGTCGTGGTCTCGGGCGCGGTGCCGGCGGTCGAGGCCGTCGCCGGGCGGGCGAAGGAGAGGGGGTGGCGGCACACGCGGCTGCGGGTGAGCCATGCCTTCCATTCGCCGCTGATGGAACCGGTGTTGGAACGGTTCCGTGCCGCGATAGCCGGTGTCGAGTTTGCTGCCCCGCGTATTCCGTTCGTGTCGACGGTGGATGTCGGTGCGGCCCCGGTGGACGCCGACTATTGGGTGCGTAATGTCCGGGACACCGTCCGCTTTGCCGATGCGGTGGCTCATCTGCATGCGCAGGGTGTGACGCGGTTCGTGGAGGTCGGTCCGGACACCGCGCTCACCGCTGCGGGTCCGGACTGTGTGCCGGAGGACAGTACGGCGGTGTTCGTGCCGTTGCTGCGCCGTGAGCAGCCGGAGGTGCGTGCGCTGGCCGCCGGGTTGGCCCGGTTCCATGTGTATGGCGGTACGGTCGACTGGGCGTCGTATCTGCCCCCCGCCCAGCCGGTCGAGCTGCCTACCTACGCCTTCCAGCGCCGCCGCTACTGGCTCGACGACGCCGGACCGGTGCGCCCCGGCGGCCATCCGCTGCTGGACGCGGCCGTGGAGTTCGCCGAGGAGGACGGGTTCCTGCTGTCCGGCCGGCTGTCCACCCGGGCGCAGTCCTGGCTGGGGGAGCACACCGTGCTCGGCGCGAGCGTGGTGCCGGGGAGCGTGTTCGCCGAACTGGCCCTGCACGCCGCCGTGGTGGCCGGAGCCGGTGCGGTCGCGGAACTGTCCCTCCAGTCACCCCTGGTGCTGCCCGAGGACGGCACGGTCGAGGTGCAGCTGAGGGTCGGCGCGCCCGGCGCGACGGGGTACCGGCCGCTGACCGTGCACGCCCGTCCGGCCGCACCCGGCACTCCGTGGACCTGCTACGCCCGCGCCGAGCTGGGCCCGGCGGAGACCGCCGTACCCCAGGCCGAGCAGCTCGCCTGGCCGCCGCCGGACGCCACCGCACTCGACGTAACGTCGGCCTACGACGGGTTCGCCGCCGCCGGGCTGGAGTACGGTCCGGCGTTCCGGGGCCTGCGCGCGGCCTGGCGGCGCGGCGACGAGATCCTCGCCGACATCGCCCTGCCCGACCTCACCGACACCGGCCGCTACGGGCTGCACCCCGCCCTGCTGGACGCGGCGCTGCACGCCCTGCGCTGGCTGCGCGGGGACGCGGGCGACGACCGTACCCTGCTGCCGTTCGCCTGGACCGGGCTGGCGCTGCACCGCACCGGGGCGTCCGCGCTGCGGGTGCGGATCTCGCCGGTGGCCGCCGACACGGCCCGGATCGAACTGGCCGATGCCACGGGCGTACCGGTCGGGGTGGTGGAATCCCTCGCCGTACGGCCGGTCTCGGCCGGGCAGCTCGGCCGGCGGGCCGCGCTGTACACCGAGGAGCTGGTGCCCGCGCCCGCGTCGGCCGGACCGGAGCCCGCCGTACTGGTCTGCACCGATCTGGCCGAACTCACCGACCGGGAGGAGCTGCCCGGGGTGGTGGTGCTGCCGGCCGGGACCGAGGCCGACCCGGTCGCCGCGGCGGCGGGGGCGCTGAGCGCGGTGCGCGGCTGGCTGGCCGAGGACCGCTTCGCGGGTACCCGGCTGGCGCTGCGCACCCGGGGAGCGCGCACCGATCCGGCCGCCGCCGCGGTCTGGGGCCTCGTGCGCTCGGTGCAGCAGGAACACCCGGACCGCTTCCTGCTGGCCGACATCGAGGACGACACCGAGGACGACACCGAGGTGCCCGCCGCCGCGTGGCAGGTGCCCGGCGGGCAGCTGGTGCTGCGCGACGGCGAGGTGCTCGTGCCACGGCTGGTCCCCGTCCCGGCGGCCCTCACCGACCGGAACGGCACCGGGCCGGACGGCGCCGAGCGGCAGGGCACCGACCGGGACCCGGGCGGCCCGGTGCTGATCACCGGCGGACTGGGTGCGCTCGGCGCGACCGTGGCCCGGCACCTGGTCACCGCGCGCGGGGTGCGTGAACTGGTGCTCACCGGTCGCCGCGGCCCGGACACCCCGGGCGCGGACGAACTGGCCGCCGAACTCAGGAAGTTGGGCGCCGAGGTGTCGGTGGTGGCGTGCGATGTGGCCGACCGGGACGCGGTGGCCGCGCTGCTGGCCGAGCACCCGGTGACGGCGGTGGTGCACGCGGCCGGGGTGGTGGACGACGGTGTGGTCACCGGTCTCACCGAGGAGCGGTTGCGGGCGGTGCTGGCGCCGAAGGTGCTGGGTGCCCGCTGGCTGGACGAGCTGACCCGTGACCGGGAGCTGACCGACTTCGTGCTGTTCTCCTCCGCCGCCGGGGTGCTCGGCGCGGCCGGGCAGAGCGCCTACGCCGCCGCCAACGCCGCTCTGGACGCGCTGGCCCGGGCCAGGCACGCGGCAGGGCTCCCGGCCACCTCGCTGGCCTGGGGCCTGTGGGAGCAGCGCAGCGGCATCACCGGCGCGCTGGCCGAAGCCGACCTCGCCCGTATCACCCGCAACGGGATACGGCCGCTGGACACCGCCGAGGCCCTCGAACTCTTCGACCTGGCCCGCGCCGTCGACGCACCGGTCCTCGCGCCGCTGCACCTCGACCGGGCCGCCGTCCGGTCCGGTGGGCCGGTCCCGGCGGTGCTGCGCGGCCTGGTCCGGGACACCGCCGCCCCGGCCGCCGCCGCAGCCCCGGCCCCGGCCCCCGGCGCCGCGCTCGCCGCGCTGACGGGACCGGACCGGGAGAAGGCGCTGCTGGAGCTGGTGCGCGCCGAAGCGGCCGGGGTACTGGCCTACGACTCGGCGGCCGCCGTGGCCGAACACCGCACCTTCGCCGAACTCGGCGTCGACTCACTGGCCGCGCTGGAGCTGCGCAACCGGCTCTCCGCGGCCACCGGCGTCCGGCTGCCCGCGGCGGTGGTGTTCGAGTACGCCACCCCGGCGGCGCTCGCCGCCCATCTGCACGCATCCATGCCCGCGGCGGACGGCGCGCCTTCCGCGCCGGTGCTCGCCGGGCTCGACCAGCTCGAAGCGGCCCTGGCCGACGCCGAACCCGGCGCCGTGGACCGGGCGAAGCTGCGCATGCGGCTCACCGCGCTGCTGGCCAAGTACGGCGGCGAGGAGCAGACCGCTGCCGCCGCGGAGCACGACCTGTCGTCGGCCTCCGACGACGAACTGTTCGGCCTCGTCGACGACCTCGGCGCCAGCTAGGGGCAGGGAAGGAAGACCGCGTGGCAAACGAGGACAAGCTCCGGGAGTATCTCCGGCGCGCACTGGCCGAGGCGCAGAGCGCCCAGCGCAGGCTGGCCGAGATCGAACAGGCCCGGCGCGAGCCGATCGCGATCGTGGGCATGGCCTGCCGCTTCCCCGGCGGGGTCAGCACCCCCGAGCAGCTGTGGGAGCTGCTGGCCGCGGGCCGGGACGGGATCTCCGGGTTCCCCGCCGACCGCGGCTGGGACCTGACCGGACTGCCGGTCGGGCTCGGCGGGTTCGTCACCGGCGCCGGTGACTTCGACCCCGGCTTCTTCGGCATCTCGCCGCGCGAGGCGCTGGCGATGGACCCGCAGCAGCGGCTGCTGCTGGAGACCTCCTGGGAGGCGTTCGAACGCGCCGGGATCGACCCCACCTCGCTGCGCGGCAGCCGTACCGGTGTGTTCGCCGGGGTGATGTACCACGACTACGCGACGCTGATGGACAGCGTGCCCGAGGAGCTGCACGGCTTCATCGGCAACGGGAACGCCGCCAGCATCGCCACCGGCCGGGTCGCCTACACCTTCGGCCTCGAAGGCCCTGCGGTCACCGTGGACACCGCCTGCTCCTCCTCGCTGGTCACCCTGCATCTGGCGGTGCAGTCGCTGCGCTCCGGGGAGACGTCGCTGGCGCTGGCCGGCGGCGTGACCATCATGTCCACTCCGGGCACCTATGTGGAGTTCGACCGCCTCGGCGGCCTCGCCGCCGACGGCCGCTGCAAGGCGTTCTCCGCCGCCGCCGACGGCACCGGCTGGTCCGAGGGCGTCGGCATGCTGCTGCTGGAGCGGCTGTCCGACGCACAGGCCAACGGGCACCCGGTGCTCGCCGTCATCCGCGGCTCCGCCGTCAACCAGGACGGCGCCTCCAACGGGCTGACCGCACCCAACGGCCAGGCACAGCGCCGGGTCATCGTCGAGGCGCTGACCAACGCGGCCCTGTCCCCCGAGGACGTCGACGCAGTGGAGGCGCACGGCACGGGCACCGCGCTGGGCGACCCCGTCGAGGCACAGGCACTGCTGGCGACGTACGGCGCCGACCGCGACCGGCCGCTGTGGCTGGGGTCGGTGAAGTCCAACATCGGACACACCCAGGCGGCTGCCGGGGTCGCCGGTGTGATCAAGGTCGTGCAAGCGATGCGCCATGGGGTGCTGCCGCGCACCCTGCACGTGGACACCCCGTCCCCGCACGTCGACTGGTCCGGTGGCCCGCTGCGGCTGCTCACCGAGACGACCGACTGGCCGGAGACGGAGGTCCGCCGGGCGGCGGTCTCCGCGTTCGGGGTCAGCGGCACCAACGCCCACCTGATCATCGAACAGGCCCCCGCCACCGAGCCCGTCGCCGAGCCGCCTGCGGTCGCGGGGCCGGTGCCGGTGCTCGTGTCCGGTCGCAGCGCCGACGCCTTGCGCGCGCAGGCGGCACGTTTGCGGGACCACCTGCTCGCCGAACCCGCGCCCACCGCCACCGAGGTGGCCCGCGCGGCGGCGCTGTCCCGGGCCGCTCTGGAGCACCGCGGTGCCGTGGTCGCCACCGACCGCGAGGAGTTGCTGGCGGGGCTGGCCGCGCTGGCCGACGGCGCCTCCGGGGTGATCAGCGGCGTCGCCGGGCGCGGCGGTGGTACCGGGTTCCTGTTCTCGGGTCAGGGGTCGCAGTGGTCGGGGATGGGCCGGGAGCTGGCCGAGCGGTATCCGGTGTTCGCGGAGGCGTTCGGTGATGTCTGCGGGCGGTTGGAGGGGGTGCTGAAGCTCCCGGTGCGGGATGTGGTCCTGGACGGTGGGGGGCGGCTGGATCAGACCTTGTTCGCGCAGTGTGGTCTGTTCGCGTTCGAGGTGGCGTTGTTCCGGTTGCTGGAGTCGTTCGGTGTGGTGCCGGACTTTGTGGTGGGTCATTCGGTGGGTGAGGTGGCGGCCGCGCATGTGGCGGGGGTGTTGTCGCTGGATGACGCGGTGGTGTTGGTGTGTGCGCGGGCTGGGTTGATGCAGGAGTTGCCTCCGGGTGGGGCGATGCTGGCGGTGAACGCCCCCGAGGGCGAAGTCGCCGGCATCCTGTCGGGTGAGGTGAGTATCGCGGCCGTCAATGGGGTGCGGTCGGTGGTGGTGTCGGGTGCGGTGGCGGCGGTGGAGGCTGTTGCGGAGCGGGCGGGGGAGCGGGGGTGGCGGCACACGCGGCTGCGGGTGAGCCATGCCTTCCATTCGCCGCTGGTGGAGCCGGTGTTGGAGCGGTTCCGTGCCGCGATAGCCGGTGTCGAGTTTGCTGCCCCGCGTATTCCGTTCGTGTCGACGGTGGATGTCGGTGCGGCCCCGGTGGATGCCGACTATTGGGTGCGTAATGTCCGGGACACTGTTCGTTTCGCTGATGCGGTGGCTCATCTGCATGCGCAGGGTGTGACGCGGTTCGTGGAGGTCGGTCCGGACACCGCGCTCACCGCTGCCGGTCCGGACTGTGTGCCGGAGGACAGTACGGCGGTGTTCGTGCCGTTGCTGCGCCGTGAGCAGCCGGAGGTGCGTGCGCTGGCCGCCGGGTTGGCCCGGTTCCATGTGTATGGCGGTACGGTCGACTGGGCGTCGTATCTGCCCGCCGCGGCCCGCATCGAGCTGCCCACGTACGCGTTCCAACGCCGTCGCTACTGGCTGGAGTCGGCCTCCGGCGGCAATGTCGGCGCCGTCGGGCTGCTTCCGGCGGGCACCCCGCTGCTCGGCGCGGCCACCGCGCTGGCCGGGTCCGACGCCTACCTGCTCACCGGGCGGCTGTCGGTGCCGTCCCAGCCCTGGCTGGCCGACCACCGGGTCTCCGGCGCGATCGTGCTGCCCGGCGCGGCCTTCCTGGAACTCGCCCTGCAAGCCGCCGACCGGGTCGGCTGCGACCGGGTCGAGGAACTCGTCCTGCGGGCGCCGCTGTTGCTCACCGACACCGGCGCGGTCCGGCTGCAACTGGCCGTCCGCGAGGCACAGGACGACGGCCGTCGCGCCGTGGAGATCTACTCGCTGGCCGAGGACGCCTCCGAGGACGAGCCGTGGACGCTGCACGCCACCGGCACCCTGACCGCCGACACCCGTACCGGCGCGGCGGCCACCCTGACGGCCTGGCCGCCGCAGGGCGCCGTACCGCTGGCCGTGGACCCGGTGTACGACGGTCTCGCCGCCCGCGGACTGGGCTACGGCCCGGCGTTCCAGGGGCTGCGCGCGGCCTGGCGGTGCGGCGCGGACATCCTCGCCGAGGTCGCCCTGCCCGGCGAACACCGCGACCGTGCCGGCCGGTTCGGGCTGCACCCGGCGCTGCTGGACGCAGCGCTGCACGCGCTCGCGCTGACCGACGACACCGGCACCGCGCGGCTGCCGTTCTCCTGGGCCGATGTCCGGCTGCACGCCGCCGGAGCGGCCGCCGCCCGGGTCCGGCTCACGCCCACCGGTGACGGGACCGTCGCGCTGTACCTGTTCGACGCCTCCGGTGCTCCCGTCGCCTCGGTCGGCTCGCTCACGCTGCGCGCCGCCACCGGCCCCGACACGAACGGACCGCTCCACGACGCGCTGTTCCGGCTGGACTGGGACGGCATCCAGGCCCCCGACCGGCCCGTCGCCGGCCCCTGGTCGGTGCACGGGGAGCTGCCCGAGCCGCTGGCCGCCGAGCTGCGCGCCGCCGGTACCGATCTGACCGGGGACGGCGGTCCCGCCGACGTCACCGTGCTGGCCGTCGCGCCGGGGCAGCCCGTCGAGCAGGTCACCACGGCCGTGCTGGGCCAGGTGCAGGACTGGCTGGCCGGCAGCGCGGCGCCCGCCCGGCTGCTGGTCGTCACCACCGGCGCGGTCGCCACCGGACCCGCCGACGGCCCCGCCGATCCGGGCGGCGCGGCGGTGTGGGGGCTGCTGCGGGCCGCGCAGGCCGAACAGCCCGACCGGATCCTGCTGGCCGACCTCGACGGCACCCCCGCGTCCCGGCGCGCACTCGGCGCCGTACCGGCCGCCGGGCGGCCCGAGGTGGCGGTGCGTGACGGCGCGCTGCTCGCCCCCCGGCTGGTCCGGCCCCAGCTGGTGCCGCCCGCCGACCGGCACTGGCGGCTGGCCGTCACCCGGCCGGGCACCCTGGACCACATCGCGCTGGTGCCCGCCCCGGCCGCGGCCGGCCCGCTGGGACCGGGGCAGGTGCGCATCGCGGTGCGCGCGGCCGGGCTGAACTTCCGCGATGTGCTCATCGCCCTGGGCATGTACCCGGGCGAGGTGGCGCTGGGCGGCGAGGGCGCCGGTGTGGTCACCGAGGTGGCCGCCGATGTCACCGACCTCGCCCCGGGCACCCGGGTGCTGGGCCTGTTCGGTGACGCGTTCGCCCCGGTCGCGGTCGCCGACCGGGCCGCCGTGGCACCGATCCCGGACGGCTGGACGTTCGAGCAGGCCGCCGCCATGCCGATCGCCCATCTCACCGCCCACCTCGGGCTGGTCGGGCTCGCCGGGCTGCGGGCCGGCGAGTCGGTGCTGATCCACTCCGCGGCGGGCGGCGTCGGCATGGCCGCCGTACAGCTCGCCCGGCACCTGGGCGCCGAGGTCTACGGCACCGCCAGCCCCGGCAAGTGGCAGGTGCTGCGCGACCTCGGGCTGGACGACGCGCACATCGCCTCCTCCCGCGACACCTCCTTCGCCGAGAAGTTCGGCCCCGTCGACGTCGTACTCAACTCGCTGTCCGGTGAGTTCGTCGACGCCTCCGCGCAACTGCTGCGCCCCGGTGGCCGGTTCCTGGAGATGGGCAAGACCGATCTGCGCGACCCGGCCGCGTTCCCGGAGATCGTCTACCAGCCGTTCGACCTGATGGAGCTGGCGCCGGACGAGATGCGGCAGTTGCTGGCCGCGGTGCTGGAGCTGTTCGCCGCCGGCGCGCTGACCCCGCCGGAGCCGTCGGTGTGGCCGGTCGCCCGGGCCGCGGACGCCTTCCGGTACCTCAGCCAGGCCCGGCACACCGGCAAACTGGTGCTCGCCCTGCCCCGCCCGCTCGACCCCGACGGCACCGCGCTGATCACCGGCGGCACCGGCACGCTCGGCGCGCTGGTCGCCCGGCACCTGGTGCGCGAGCACGGCGTACGGCATCTGCTGCTCACCGGCCGCCGCGGCCCCGACACCCCGGGCGCGCGTGAACTGACCGACGAGCTGGCCGCGTCGGGTGCCCGTGCCGAGGTGGTGGCCTGCGACGCCGCCGACCGGGAGGCGCTGGCCGCGCTGCTGGCCGGCATACCCGAGGAACACCCGCTCACCGCCGTGGTGCACGCGGCCGGGGTCGCCGACGACGGGCTGTTCACCGCGCTGACCCCGGAGCGCCTGACCGCGGTGCTCCGGCCCAAGGTGGCCGCCGCACAGCACCTGGACGAGCTGACCCGCGGCCACGACCTCGCGGCCTTCGTGCTGTTCTCCTCGGCCACCGGCACCCTCGGCGGCCCCGGCCAGGCCAACTACGCCGCCGCCAACGCCTGCCTGGACGCGCTGGCCGGCCGGCGGCGCGCGGCCGGGCTGCCCGCCCAGTCGCTCGCCTGGGGTCTGTGGGCCCCGCCCAGCGGCATCACCGGGGAGCTGTCCGCGGCGGACCTGGCCCGGATGGCCCGCGCCGGAGTGCAGGCGCTGTCCGCCGAGGAGGCGCTGGCCCTGTTCGACACGGCGCTCGCCGTGGACGAGCCGGTGCTGCTGCCCGCCAAGGTCCGGGTGCGCACCGCCGACCCCGCGCTGCTGCCCCCGCTGTTGCGCGGCCTGGTCCGCGCCCCCCGCCGCCGGGCCGCCGCCGCGACCGGGCCCGAGGCGGCCAGCGGGCCGGCCGCCCGCACCGCCGAGGAGCTGCTGGCGCTGGTGCGCGCCGAGGCCGCCGCCGTGCTCGGCCACACCGACGCCGACGCCATCGACCCGCAGGCGGAGTTCCGCGCGCTGGGCGTGGACTCGCTGTCCGCGGTGGAGCTGCGCAACCGGCTCACCGCGGCCACCGGCACCACTCTGCCCGCCACCCTCGTCTTCGACTACCCGACCCCCGCCGCCCTCGCCGCCCATCTCGGCGCGGACGAGCCCGCGCAGGCCGCGCAGGCCGCGCTGGCCGCCGCCGGCGTCGTCACCGACGAGCCCATCGCGATCGTCGGCATGGCCTGCCGGTTCCCGCCCGAGCTGCGCTCCCCGGAGGAGCTGTGGCGGTTCCTGCTGGACGGCGGCGACGGCATCACCGAGTTCCCCACGGACCGCGGCTGGGACCTGGACGCCCTGTTCGACGCCGACCCCGACCGGCCCGGAACGTCGTACACCCGGCACGGCGGATTCCTGCGCGACGCCGCCGGGTTCGACGCCGAGTTCTTCGGCATCAACCCGCGCGAGGCGCTCGCCACCGACCCGCAGCAGCGGCTGCTGCTGGAGACCTCCTGGGAGACCTTCGAACGCGCCGGGATCGATCCGGCCACCGTGCGCGGCAGCCGCACCGGCGTGTTCGTCGGCGTGATGCGCCAGGACTACGGCCCGATGCTGCACCGCGCCGCCGAGGGCGTGGAGGGCTACCGGCTCACCGGGAACGCGGCCAGCGTCGCCTCCGGCCGGCTCGCCTACGCGTTCGGACTCGAGGGCCCCACCCTGACCGTCGACACCGCCTGCTCGTCCTCGCTGGTGGCGCTGCACCTGGCCGCCCAGGCGCTGCGCCGCGGCGAGTGCGACCTGGCGCTGACCGGCGGCGCCACCGTGATGGCCACCCCGGGGCTGTTCGTGGAGTTCTCCCGGCAGCGCGGCCTGGCCGCCGACGGCCGGGTGAAGGCGTTCTCCGCCGCCGCCGACGGCACCGCGTGGTCGGAGGGCGCCGGCATGCTGCTGGTGGAGCGGCTGTCCGACGCACGCGCCGCCGGTCACCCGGTACTGGCCGTGGTGCGCGGCTCCGCCGTCAACTCCGACGGCGCCTCCAACGGGCTCACCGCCCCCAACGGCCCCTCCCAGCAGCGGGTGATCCGCACCGCGCTGGCCTCGGCCGGACTGACACCGCAGGACGTCGACGCCGTCGAGGCACACGGCACCGGCACCACCCTCGGCGACCCGATCGAGGCCCAGGCGCTGCTCGCCACCTACGGCCAGGACCGGGACGGCGAACCGCTCTGGCTCGGCTCGGTCAAGTCCAACATCGGGCACACCCAGGCCGCCTCCGGTGTCGCCGGGATCATCAAGACCGTCCTGGCCCTGCGGGCCGGGCTGCTGCCCCGCTCCCTGCACATCGCCGAACCCAGCCCGCACGTGGACTGGACCGCCGGCGCGGTGTCGTTGCTGACCGAACCGCGCCCCTGGCCGGAGACCGGCCGGGCCCGCCGGGCCGCCGTCTCCTCCTTCGGCGTCAGCGGCACCAACGCACACATCATCCTCGAACAGGCCCCGCCCGGGGAACCGGCGCCGGCCCCGGCCCGGCCGGCGCTGCCGCTGCCGGTCGTGGTCTCGGCCCGCACCGAACCGGCGCTGCGCGCGCAGGCCGCCGCGCTGCTGACCCACCTCACCGAGCACCCCGCCCTCGAACCGCACGTCGTCGCCCACTCGTTGCTGACCACCCGCGCCACACACCCCTACCGGGCCGCCGTCCTGGCCGACCCGCACCGCGGGCTGGCCGCCCTCGCCGCAGGCACCCCCGACCCCGACGTCGTCACCGGTCGCGCCGCCGACGCCGGGAAACTCGCCTTCCTCTTCCCCGGCCAGGGCTCCCAGCGGCTCGGCGCCGGCCGCGCACTGGCCGCGGAGTTCCCCGCCTACGCCGAAGCGCTCGACACGGTGTGCGCCGCGCTCGACCCGCATCTGCCCCGGCCGCTGCGCGAGGTGCTGTACGCCGCCGAAGGCAGCCCCGAGGCCGCACTCCTCGACCGCACCGACTTCACCCAGGCGGCGCTGTTCGCCGTGGAAGTCGCCCTGGTCCGGTGTGCGGAGAGCTGGGGCCTGCGCCCGGACCTGGTGGCCGGCCACTCGGTCGGCGAGATCGTCGCCGCACATGTCGCCGGGGCGCTGACCCTGGCCGACGCCGCCACCCTGGTCACCGCCCGCGGCCGGCTGATGGCGCGGGCCACACAGGGCGGCGCGATGGTCGCCGTCGAGGCCACCGAGGACGAACTCGCCCCCCAGCTGGCCGAACACACCGGCCGGATCCGGCTGGCCGCCGTCAACGGCCCCCGCTCGGTGGTGGTGTCCGGCGACGCCGACACGGTCGCCGGGATAGGCGCCCACTGGCGTGCGCAGGGCCGCCGTACCCGGCAGCTGCGGGTCACCATGGCCCCGCACTCCCCGCACGTGGACGGCATCCTCGCCGAGTACCGGGAGATCGTCGCCGGACTGCCGATCGGCGCGCCCCGGCTGCCGGTCGTGTCCACCGTGACCGGGGCGCCGCTGACCGAGCGGGAGATCACCGACCCCGAGCACTGGGTCGCCAATGTCCGCGACAGCGTGCGCTTCCTGCCCGCGGTACGCGCCCTGGCCGAGGCCGGAGCCACCGCGTTCGTCGAGATCGGCCCGGGCGCCGCGCTGACCGCGATGGCCCGCGACTGCCTGCCCGCCGAGGCCGGGGAGGAGACCGGGCAGGGCGTGGAACGGGTGGTGCTGCCCACCCTGCGCGACGGCCGGGACGAGCTTCCGGCCCTGCTGGACACCCTGGCCCGGCTGCATGTGCACGGCATCTCCGCGGACTGGACCGCGCTCACCGAGGGCCGCGCCCCGGCGCCGGTCCCGCTGCCCACCTACTCGTTCCAGCACCGCCGGTTCTGGCTGACCGGCGAGAGCGCCGCCGACGCCGGAGCGATCGGCCTCGGCCCGGTCGGGCACCCGCTGCTCGGCGCGGCCGTGGCCCTCGCCGACGGCGCCGGAGTGCTCTTCACCGGACGGCTGTCCCTCGCCACCCAGCCCTGGCTCGCCGACCATGTGGTGGCCGGCCGGACCGTGCTGCCCGGCACCGCGTTCCTCGACCTCGTCGCCCGCGCCGGGGCGGAACTGGGCTGCGGCCGGATCACCGAACTCACCCTGGACACCCCGCTGGTGCTGGCCGAGCGGGGCGCCGCCGCCCTGCAACTGGTCCTCGGCGCGCCCGACGAACAGGGCCGCCGCGCGGTGAGCGTGTACTCCCGTACCGAGACCGGAGTCGCCGAGGAACCGTGGACCCGGCACGCCACCGGCACCGTCGAACCGCCCGCCGGCACCGCACCGCAGCCGGCGGACTGGTCCCCGGCCGGCGCCGACGGCGCCGAGACGGTCGAGACCGAGCCGGCCGAGCTGTACGAGCTGCTGGCCGACCGCGGGCTCGCCTACGGCCCGGTGTTCCGCGGGCTGCGCGCCGTGCGGCGCCGGGACACCGCCACCGGCACCGAGCTGTTCGCCGAGGTGACCCTGCCCGCCCCGGCCGAACCCGGCGGCTTCGGGGTGCACCCGGCGCTGCTGGACGCCGCGTTGCACGCGCTGGCCACCGACCCCGGAGCGAGCCGGGCCGCCCTGCCCTTCGCCTGGTCCGGGGTGACCCTCTGGCAGCCCGCCGCCCCGACGACCCTGCGGGTACGGCTGACCCCGGCCGACGGCGCGTTCGCGATCACCGCGTACGACGGGCAGGGCGCCCCGGTGCTCACCGTGGACGGCCTGGCACTGCGCCCGGTCCCGGAGGGGCTGCACACCGCGGACCCTGCGACCGAGGCGCTGTACACGCTGGGCTGGACGCCGCTGCCCGGCGGACCCACGCCCGCCGGCCTTCCCGAGCTCACCGACCTCGGTACCGGCCTCGACCTCGCCGCCGTCACCGACCCGCCCGGACCGTGGCTGCTGGCCGCGCTGCCGGCCACCGCGGACGACCCGGCCCTGATCGCCGCCGCCACCCACCGGGTCCTGGCTCTCACCCAGCGGTTCCTGGCGGACGAGCGGTTCACCGGGAGCACGCTGGTGCTGCGCACCTCCGGCTCCACCGACGGCACCGACCTGGGCGCCGCGGCCGTCTGGGGCCTGGCCCGCTCGGCCCAGTCGGAGCACCCGGGCCGCATCGTGCTGCTGGACAGCGACGGCAGCCTGCCCGACGCCGCCGCCCTCGCCACCGGCGAGCCCCAACTGGCCGTCCGACACGGCGCGTTGCTCGTGCCGCGGCTGCTCCGAGGGGCAGCACACCGTGAGCCTGCCCCAGGGGACCGCGAGGCATGGGACCCGGAAGGCACTGTACTGATCACCGGCGGCGCCGGGGCACTCGGCTCGGTACTGGCCCGGCACCTGGCCGCCGAGCACGGCGTACGGCACCTGCTGCTCGCCGGGCGCCGCGGACCGGACACCCCGGGCGCGGCCGAACTGGTCGCCGAACTCGCCGAGTTGGGTGCCGACGCCCAGGTGGTGGCCTGCGACGTGGCCGACCGCGAGGCGCTGGCCGCGCTGCTGGCCGGGATCCCGGCCGAGCGCCCGCTGCGGGGCGTGGTGCACGCCGCCGGAGTGCTGGACGACGGGATGCTCGCCGCCCAGACCCCCGACCGCATCGACCAGGTCCTCGGGCCCAAAGCGGCCGCCGCGCTGCACCTCGACGAGCTGACCCGCGGTCACCACCTCACCGCCTTCGTGCTGTTCTCCTCGGCCGCCGGGATCCTCGGCAGCCCCGGACAGAGCGGCTACGCCGCCGCCAACGCCGTACTCGACGGCCTGGCCGCCCGGCGGCGCACGGCCGGGCTGCCCGCCGTCTCCCTGGCCTGGGGCCTGTGGAGCGGCGCGGGCGGCATGGGCGACACCGCGGACGGCGCCGCACGGCAGCGCATCGAACGGCTCGGTGTGGTGCCGCTCGAACCCGCCGAGGGAATGCGGCTGTTCGACACCGCCGTCCCGGCCGGCACCGCACTGGCCGTCCCCGTCCGGCTGAACCTGCCCGCGCTGCGCGAGCAGGCCCGCACCGTGCCACCGGCCCCGGTGCTGCGCGGCCTGGTCCGCGTCCCCGCCCGCAGCGCCGCCGGCACCGGCGCCCTCCGGGCCGCACTGGCCGACCGCGACGAGGCCGCCCGCCGCAGACTGGTCCGCGACACCGTGCGTACGGCGGTGGCCGCCACCCTCGGCCACGACAGCGCGGCCGGACCCGGCGACCGGCGCGCCTTCACCGACCTCGGCTTCGACTCGCTGACCTCGGTGGAACTGCGCAACCGGCTGGCGGCGAGCACCGGACTGACGCTGCCCGCCACGCTGGCCTTCGACCACCCGAGCATCGAGGCCACCGCCGAGTACCTGCTCGGCAGGCTCACCGAGGCCGCCACCCCGGCCCGCACCACGCCCCGCCGCACCGGCCCGGCCGACGAGCCGATCGCCATCGTCGGCATGGCCTGCCGCTACCCCGGCGGAGTGCGCTCCCCGGAGGACCTCTGGCGGCTGGTGACCGGGGACGGCGACGGCATCTCCCCGTTCCCCACCGACCGCGGCTGGGACACCGACCGGCTCTACGACCCCGACCCCGACCGGGCCGGACACACCTACCTGACCAGGGGCGGCTTCCTGCACGACGCCGCCGAGTTCGACGCGGGCCTGTTCGGCATCTCGCCGCGCGAGGCGCTCGCCATGGACCCGCAGCAGCGGCTGCTCCTGGAGACCTCCTGGGAGGCGCTGGAACGCACCGGCATCGACCCGCTGTCGCTGCGCGACACCGACACCGGTGTGTTCGTCGGCGTCATGTACCACGACTACGCCACCCGGCTGCCCAGCACACCGCAGGACGTCGAGGGCTACCTCGGCGCGGGCACCGCGGGCAGCGTCGCCTCCGGCCGCATCGCCTACACCTTCGGTCTCCAGGGGCCCGCGGTGACCGTGGACACCGCCTGCTCCTCCTCACTGGTCACCCTGCACCTGGCGGCGCAGGCGCTGCGCGCGGGGGAGTGCTCGCTGGCCCTGGCCGGCGGCGCCACCGTGATGGCCACGCCGGGCACCTTCATCGAGTTCTCCCGGCAGCGCGGCCTGGCCGCCGACGGCCGGGTGAAGGCGTTCTCCGCGGACGCGGACGGCACCGTCTGGTCCGAGGGCGTCGGCCTGCTGGTGGTCGAGCGGCTGTCCGACGCGCGCCGCAACGGCCACCGGATCCTCGGCGTGCTGCGCGGCTCGGCGGTGAACCAGGACGGCGCCTCCAACGGGCTCACCGCCCCCAACGGCCCCTCCCAGGAACGGGTCATCCGCTCCGCGCTGGCCGCCGCCGGTCTGTCCCCGGCCGAGGTCGACCTGGTGGAGGCGCACGGCACCGGCACCGCGCTCGGCGACCCGATCGAGGCGCAGGCCCTGCTCGCCACCTACGGCCAGGGCCGCGAGGACGACCCGCTGTGGCTCGGCTCGGTCAAGTCCAACCTGGGCCACACCCAGGCCGCCGCCGGCGTCGCCGGGGTGATCAAGGTCGTGGAGGCGCTGCGGCACGGCGTGCTGCCGCGCACCCTCCACCTCGGCGAACCCACCCCGCACGTCGACTGGTCGGCCGGCGGGGTACGGCTGCTCGACGAGGCCCGGCCCTGGCCGGAGCGCGAGCGGCCGCGCCGCGCCGCGGTGTCCTCCTTCGGCATCAGCGGCACCAACGCGCACGTGATCATCGAACAGGCCCCGCAGCCGCCCGCCCGGCCGGCGGAGCCGCAGCGGGTCGTCCCGGTGCCGCTGTCCGGCGACACCCCGGCCGCGCTGCGCGCCCAGGCCGGCCGGCTGCGCGGCTGGCTGGCCGACCGGCCGGACATCGCACCGGCCGAACCGGCCGCCGCCCTGGCCGCCGGGCGCGCCGCACTCACCCATCGCGCCGTGGTCGTCGCCTCCGGACGCGACGACCTCCTCACCGGGCTGACCGCGCTGGCGGCCGGCGAGCCCGCCCCGCACGTCGTCACCGGCACCGCCGGCGATGTCGGCCGTACGGTGTTCGTGTTTCCGGGGCAGGGGGCGCAGTGGGCGGGGATGGCGGTGGAACTGCTGGAGTCCTCGCCGGTGTTCGCGGCGCGGATGGCGGAGTGTGCGGAGGCTTTGGGGGAGTTCGCGGACTGGTCGCTGCTGGGTGTGTTGCGGGGGGAGGTGGGTGAGCCGGGGCTGGACCGGGTGGATGTGGTGCAGCCGGTGTCGTTCGCGGTGATGGTGTCGTTGGCGGCGTTGTGGCGGTCGTTCGGGGTGGAGCCGGATGCGGTGGTGGGGCATTCGCAGGGGGAGATCGCGGCGGCCTGTGTGGCGGGGGCGCTGTCCCTGCGTGACGCCGCCGCGGTGGTCTGCGTACGCAGCGGACTGATCGCCGAGGAACTCACCGGCCACGGCGGGATGGTGTCCGTGGCGCTGCCCGCCGACGAGGTGACCGGTATGCTGCCCGCCGACGGCGGGGCGACCGTCGCCGCGGTCAACGGCGCCGCCTCCACGGTCGTGTCCGGCGCCCCCGAGGCCCTGGAGCGACTGCTGGCCGACTGCGCCGAGCGCGGCGTACGGGCCCGCCGGATCGCGGTCGACTACGCCTCGCACTCCGCCCAGGTCGAACGCATCGAAGCCCGGCTGGTCGAGGCGCTGTCCGGGATACGGCCCCGGCAGGCGACGGTGCCCCTGTTCTCCACCGTCACCGCCGACTGGGCCGACCCGGCCGCGCTGGACGCCGGCTACTGGTACCGCAACCTGCGCCGGACCGTCCGCTTCGCCGACGCCGTGCGCGCCCTCGCCGAGCAGGGCCACCGCGCCTTCGTCGAGGTCAGCCCCCACCCGGTGCTGGTGCCCGGGATCGACGGCACGCTGGACGAGGTGACCGTCGTCGGCTCGCTGCGCCGCGACGAGGGCGGCCTCGACCGGTTCCTGCACTCCGTCGCCGAGGCCCAGGTCGCCGGGGTGCCGGTGCGGCTGGCCGCCGCCTTCGACACCTCGCGGCCCGCCCCGGCGGACCTGCCGACGTACGCCTTCCAGCGGCAGCGCTACTGGCTCGCCGCCCCGGAGCCCACCGGCACCGGTACCGGCACGATGGACGGCGCGTTCTGGACGGCGGTCGACGGCGCCGACCCCGACGACCCCAAGGCGCTGGCCGACCTGCTCGGCGTCCCGGCGCAGCCGCTCGCCGAGGTACTGCCCGGCCTGGCCGCCTGGCGCGCCGCCAGGGAGGCGTCCGCCACCGCCGACGGCCGGCGCTACACCGTGGGCTGGCGACCGGCCGACCCGCCCGAGGCCGTACTGACCGGCACCTGGCTCGTGGTCGCCCCCGACGGCCTGCCCCTCGCCGAGGAATGCGCCGCCGCCCTCACCCGCGCCGGCGCCGAGGCCCATGTGATCGGTCCCGAGGCGGTACGCGCGGTGGTCACTGGCAATGCGGTAACCGCCGTTGCGGGGACAGGAGTTCCTCCGTTCGCCGGATCGGGATCGGACGCCTTGTCTGCTGGGTCGGGCTTGGACGTCGGCCCGGGCGGGCCGGGATCGGACGCCCTCCTCGCCGCGTCGGAATCGGACGCCGTGTCTCCCGGGAACGGCCCGGGTGCTGTGCCACCCGGCACCCCCTCCTTGGCCGACCCCACCGGCACCGCACCGGCTGCCGCCGACACCGGCACCGCATCGGTCGCCGACCGCACTGGCACCGCACCGGTCGCCGCCGACACCGGCACCGCACCGGCTGCCGCCCACACCGGCACCGCACCCGGCAGCACCCCTACGTCCGCCCTGTCCCCTGGCACCGCACCCGGTGTCGTACCGCCCGCAAGCGGGCCGGTGCGGGGGGTCGTCTCGTTGCTGGGGTTGGTCGACGGGCCGCATCCGGAGGAGGCCGCCGTGCCCGCCGGGCTGGCCGCCACCCTGGAGCTGGTGCGGGACCTGGCCGGCACGGACACCGCGCTGTGGCTGGTCACCAGTGGGGCGGTCGCCGCCACCCCGGCCGACCGGGTGCCGCACCCCGAACAGGCCATGCTCTGGGGCCTCGGCCGCACGCTCGCGCTGGAACACCCGAAGCTCTTCGGCGGCATCGTCGACCTGCCCGAGGATCCGCGCCGCGGGCTGGACCGGCTGGCCGCGCTGCTGGCCGGAGCCGAGGACCAGGCCGCGGTGCGCGACACCGGAGTGCTGGTGCCGCGCCTGGCGCACGCACCGCTCGCCGGGCGCACCCCGGCCCGGCAGTGGCGGCCCACCGGCACCGTCCTCGTCACCGACGGCCTCGGCCCGATGGGGCTGCCGGTGGCCCGCTGGCTGGCCGGGAACGGCGCCCAGGCGCTCGTCCTGACCACCGACGACCCCGCCGCCACCGCCCCCGACGACCTCGGCGTCCCGGTCACCCTGAGCACCTGCGACCCGGCCGACGAGACCGCCCTGGCCGAACTCCTCGCCGGGATACCCGCACAGCTGCCGCTGACCGCGGTGGTGCACACCGCGGGCACCCTGCGCTCCGGCCCGCTGACCGGCACCGGCCTCGCCGAGGTCGCCGCCACCCTCGCCACCAAGGCGCGCGGCGCGGCCAACCTGCACCGGCTCACCGCCGACCTGGACGCGTTCGTGCTGTTCTCCTCCGTCGCGGCCACCTGGGGCGGCAGCGAACAGGGCGCGTTCGCCGCCGCCAACGCCTACCTCGACGCGCTGGCCCGGCACCGGCAGGCCCGCGGGCTGCCCGCCACCGCCATCGCCTGGGGCCCCTGGCAGGGCGCCGGGCTCGGCGCGGCGGACGCCGGCGTCGAGGCGCAGCGCCGCGAACAGCTGCGCCGGCGGGGCGTGCTGGCCCTGGACCCCGAGCAGGCGCTCGCCGCGCTGGCCGACGCCGTCCGGCACGCCGACACCGCGGTGACCGTGGCCGACGTGGACTGGGCCGTCCTCGCCCCCGCGTTCACCGCCGCCCGGCCCAGCCCGCTGCTGAGCGAGCTGCCCGAGGTCCGCGACAGCCTCGCCACCGAAGCCGGCGGCACCGGTGGCACCGGCGGCCCCGGCGACCCGGAGGAAGCCGCGGACGGCTCCGCCACGGCGGCCCGGCTCGCCGCGCTGCCCGAGGCCGACCAGCGCCGTGAACTCGTCGCGCTGGTACGCCGGGAGGCCGCCGTCGTCCTCGGCCACGACGACCCCGAGGCACTGCCCACCGGGCGACCCTTCACCGACCTCGGCTTCGACTCGCTGGCCGCGGTCAACCTGCGCAACCGGCTGCGCGCCGCCACCGGCGTACGGCTGTCGGCCACGGCGGTGTTCGACCACCCCACCCCCGACGGGCTCGCCGACCATCTGCGCGGGCAGCTGGCGGCCCCCGCCCCGGCGGCCGTCGGCTCGCTGGACGAGGAACTCGACCGGCTGGCCGGCGTCCTGGCCGAGGTGTCCGACGAGGACGACCGGCGGCGCGCACTGACCCGGCTGCAAGCCCTGGCGGGCCGGCTGGCCCCGGAGCCGGACGCGGGCCACGCGTCGGCGGAGTCGGTCAGCGAGCAGCTCGCGGACGCCGACGACGAAGAGATCTTCCGGTTCATCGACTCGGAGTTGAGCTGATCATGAGTGATGCCGACCGTCTCCGCGACTACCTGCGCAAGGTCACCGTCGACCTGCACGAGACCCGGCAGCGGTTGCGCGCGTACGAGCAGCGCGACACCGAGCCGGTGGCCGTCGTCGGCATGGCCTGCCGCTTTCCCGGCGGCATCGGCTCGCCCGAGGACCTGTGGGAGGTGGTGGCCGACGGCCGCGATGTGATGGCGGCCTTCCCCGCCGACCGGGGCTGGCCGCTGGACCGCCTCTTCGACCCCGACCCGGACCGGCCCGGCACCACCTACGTCAAGGAGGGCGGGTTCCTCTACGACGTGGCCGACTTCGACGCACCGTTCTTCGGGATCTCGCCGCGCGAGGCGCTGGCGATGGACCCGCAGCAGCGGCTGCTCCTGGAGACCTCCTGGGAGGCGCTGGAGCGGGCCGGGATCGACCCCACCTCGCTGCGCGGCAGCCGCACCGGCGTGTTCGTGGGCAGCGGCGCGCAGGACTACGGGATGCTCGCCGCGCAGGCCGCCGAGGACCTGGAGGGCTATCTGCTGACCGGCAACGCGATCAGCGTGCTGTCCGGGCGGCTGTCCTACACCCTCGGCCTGGAGGGCCCCGCGCTGTCCGTGGACACCGCCTGCTCGGCCTCCCTGGTCGCCCTGCACCTGGCCCGCCAGTCCCTGCTCCGCGGCGAGTGCTCGCTGGCGCTGGCCGGGGGAGCCTCGGTGCTGTCCACCCCGGCCGGGTTCGTGGAGCTGTCCCGGCAGCGCGGCCTGGCGCCCGACGGCCGTGCCAAGGCCTTCGCCGCGGCCGCCGACGGCACCGCCTGGGGCGAGGGTGCCGGGATGCTGGTGCTGGAGCGGCTGTCCGACGCGCGCCGCAACGGACACCGGGTGCTGGCCGTGGTGCGCGGCTCGGCGGTGAACCAGGACGGCGCCTCCAACGGGCTCACCGCCCCCAACGGCCCCTCCCAGGAACGGGTCATCCGCGCCGCGCTCGCCGACGCGGGCCTGGCCGCCGCCGACATCGACGCGGTCGAGGCGCACGGCACCGGTACCGCGCTCGGCGACCCGATCGAGGCCAACGCGCTGCTGGCCACCTACGGCCGCAACCGGCCCGCCGACCGCCCGCTGTGGCTGGGCTCGCTGAAGTCCAACCTCGGTCACACCGGCGCGGCCGCCGGGGTCGGCGGTGTCATCAAGATGGTGATGGCGCTGCGCGGCGACCGGCTGCCGCGCACCCTGCACGTGGACGCGCCGACCCCCGAGGCGGACTTCGCCTCCGGCGGGGTGGCGCTGCTGACCGAGCCCCGCCCCTGGCCGGAGACCGGCCGCCCGCGCCGCGC
This sequence comes from Streptomyces sp. NPDC127190, assembly GCF_042672505.1. Classification (NCBI taxonomy): domain Bacteria; kingdom Bacillati; phylum Actinomycetota; class Actinomycetes; order Kitasatosporales; family Streptomycetaceae; genus Streptomyces; species Streptomyces sp. NPDC127190. The sequence goes on along the minus strand of NZ_JBHXVE010000008.1, from coordinate 28,474 downwards.
CGGGGTGTCCGCGTTCGGCATCAGCGGCACCAACGCCCACGTACTCCTGGAACAGTGCGAGGACTTCGCGCCGGCCGAAACCCCGGCGACCACCGAAGCCCCCGCCACCTCCGAGGCCTCGGAGACCTCCAAGGCCGCCGCCCCCGCCGGCACCGCCGAGACCGATCGTCGTACGACCGTCCCCGCCGCCCCCGTCCCCCTCGCCCTCTCCGCCCGCACCCCCGAAGCGCTGCGGGCGCAGGCCGAGCGGTTGCTGCCGCTCGTGCAGGCCGGGACCCCGTTGCCGGATCTCGCCGGCGCCCTGCTGCGCTCCCGCGCCCTCTTCGACCACCGTGCCGTGGTCGTCGCCGACGCTCCGGACACCGCCGCCGAGGCACTGCGCGCCCTGGTCGAGGGCAGGCCGCACGACGCCGTGACCGGCGCCACCGCCGCGCCCGTCGACCGGGTCGTGTTCGTCTTCCCCGGCCAGGGCTCCCAGTGGGCCGGCATGGCCGCCGGACTGCTGGACTCCGCGCCCGTGTTCGCCGCCCGCGTCGCCGAGTGCGACACCGCGGCCCGCGCCTTCGTGGACTGGTCGATCGTCGACGTGCTGCGCGGGGCGCCCGGCGCGCCCTCCATGGAGCGCATCGAGATCCTGCAACCGGTGCTGTTCGCGGTGATGGTGTCCCTCGCCGAACTGTGGCGCTCCTACGGCCTCACCCCGGCCGCGGTGGTCGGCAGCAGCCAGGGCGAGATCGCCGCCGCCTGCACGGCGGGCGCGCTGTCCCTGCACGACGCGCTGAAGATCGTCGTACTGCGCAGCCGGCTGTTCGCCGAGGAACTGCTCGGCCGTGGCGCGGTCGTGTCGGTGGCCGCGTCCGAGCAGCAGGTCCGCGCCCGGCTGGCCGCCCAGGGCGACGCGCTGCACATCGGCGGCGTCAACGGCCCGAACGCGGTGACCGTGGTCGGCGCGACGGACGCGCTGGAACGGTTCGTCGCCGAGGCCACCGCCGACGGGCTGCGCGCCCGGCTGGTCGGCTCCACCGTCGCCTCGCACTGCGACCAGGTCGACCCGCTGCGCGAGCGCATCCTGGACCTGTTCGCCGACGTACGGCCCACCGCGGCAGAGGTGCCGTTCTGCTCCACCGTCACCGGCGGCTTCACCGACACGGCCGGCCTGGGTGCCGCGTACTGGTTCGAGAACGCCCGCCGGCCGGTGGCCTTCGACCCGGCCGTGCGCACCCTGCTGGCCGCCGGCTACCGCTTCTTCGTCGAGGTCAGCCCGCACCCGGTGCTGGTCACCGCGGTGCAGGACATCGCCGAGGACGCCGGGACCGAGGCCGCCGCCGTCGGCTCGCTGCGCCGCGACGAGGGCGGCCTCGACCGCTTCCTGCGCTCGGTGGCCGACGCGCACACCCGCGGCGCCCCGGTCGACCTCGGCGCCGCCCTGGCCGGCCGGGACCCCGCCTGGGTGGATCTGCCCACCTACCCCTTCCAGCGGCAGCGCTACTGGCCCGAGCCCGACCCGGCCGCCGTACCCGGCACCGCGGACCCGGTGGAGTCCGCCTTCTGGACCGCGGTGGAGAACGCCGACCTGCCCGGCCTCACCGACGCGCTCGACCTGGCCGCCCCGGAGGCCGAACCCCTGGCCGCCGTGCTGCCCGCGCTGTCGGCCTGGCGGCGGCGGCGCCGCGAGCGGTCCGTCGTGGACTCCTGGCGCCACACGCTTCAGTGGCGGCCGGTGCCCGACCCGGCGAGCGCGCGGCTGACCGGCGACTGGCTGGTCGCCGTACCCCCCGGGCACATCGGACCGGAACCCGGCGCGCTGGCCCGGCACGGCGCCCGGGTGATCCGGGTCGAACTCACCGGGGACTCAACGGACGTGGCGGAGCTGCGGGACGCGCTGGCCGGCGTCCGGCCCGCCGGGGTGCTCGCCCTGCTGGGCTGGCCGGCCGCCGTGACCCTGGTCCGCGCCCTGGCCGAACTGGGCGTGGCGGCCCCCCTGTGGTTCACCACGACGGAGGCGGTGGCGCTGGACGCGGCGCCGGACGGCGACCCGGACCGGGCCGCGCTGTGGGGCCTGGCGCCGACGGTGTCCCTGGAACACCCCGACCTCGCCGGCGGCATCGTCGACCTGCCCGCCCGGCCCGACGAACGGGCGCTGACCCGCTGGTGCGCGGCGCTGTCCGGGCGCACCGGCGAGGAACAGCTCGCCGTCCGCCCGGCCGGACTGTTCGCCCGCCGCCTGGTGCGCAGCCCGCTGACCGAACTGACCGGCGACACCTGGCGGCCCACCGGCACCACCCTGGTCACCGGCGCGGACACCACGACGGGCGCGGCCGTGGCCCGCTGGCTGGCCGCCGCGGGCGCCCCCGCGCTGCTGCTCACCGCCGCACCCGGCGGCGCGGTGCCCGAGGAGACGGTCGCCGCGCTGCGCGCCGACGGCACCGAGGTGCACACCGCCGTCTGTGACCTGACCGACCCCGCTGCGGTGGCCGCGCTGCCGGCGTCGCTGCCCGCCGGGCAGCCGCTCAGCGCCGTGGTGCACACCGCCGTACCGCTCACCGAAGCCCCGCTGACCAGCCTCGACGGCGCCGCCGCCGCGGCCGCCCTGAACCCCGGCGTCACCGCCGCCTGGCAGCTGCACCACCTCACCCGGGAGCTGCCGCTCACCGCGTTCGTGCTGTTCTCCTCGGTCTCCGGCACCTTCGGCGGCGTCGGCCAGGCCGGTTACGCCGCGGCCACCGCCGCGCTGGACGCGCTCGCCGAGCACCGCGCCGCGGCCGGGCTGCCCGCCCTGTCGGTGGCCTGGGCGCCCTGGGCCGACCCCGACGACACCAGCGGCGTGGCGGCCACCCGCCGGGACCGGCTGGCGAGCCGGGGCATCGCCGTACTGGACGAGCAGCGCGCCCTCGCCGCGCTCGGCACCGCGCTCACCGCCGGGGACACCCGCCTGCTGCTGGCCGAGGTGGACTGGCCGCGGTTCCACGCCGCGTACACCCTCACCGGCCCGCGCCCGCTGATCGCCGAGTTCGCCCCCGACCGCGGCCGCCGCGAGGCCGGCGGCCCGGCCGTGCCGGGCGCCGGCGCGCTGGCCGGGCTGCCCGCCGCCGAGCGGTACGGCGCGCTGCTCACCGCGGTCACCGGCCAGGCCGCGGCCGTCCTCGGCTTCCCGGACGGCTCCGCGCTCGACCCGGCCCGCCGCTTCCTGGAACACGGCTTCGACTCGCTGACCACCCTGGAGCTGCGCAACCGGCTGTCCGCGGCCACCGGGGTACGGCTGACCGCGGCCACCCTGTTCGAGCACGACACCCCGCAGGCGCTGGCCCGCCACCTGAACGGCGAACTCGGCCCCGACCCGGCCGCCAGCGCCGCCCCCGGCGTGTTCGAGGGCCTGTACCGGCAGGCGGCCGAGGCCGGGAAGACCGGCGCGTTCGTGGAGCTGCTCGGCGCCGCCGCCCGGCTGCGTCCCGGCTTCGCCGAGGGGGCCGGCGGCCCGCTGCCCGAACCGGTGCCGCTGACCGCGCACGAGGACGGCCCGCTGCTGGTCTGCCTGCCCACCGTGCTGGCCACCTCCGGCCCGCACCAGTACGCCCGGTTCGCCGCCGCGCTGCGCGACCGGCGCGCCGTCACCGCCCTCGCCCTGCCCGGCTACCTCGACGGCGAACCGCTGCCCGCCGACCGGCCCGCCGCGCTGGAGGCCGTCACCCGCCAGGTGCGGCAGGCGGCGGGGGAGCGGCCGGTGGTGCTGGTCGGCTACTCCTCGGGCGGCCTGCTGGCCGACGGCGTCGCCGCCCGGCTGGCCGCCGAGGGCCGCCCGGCCGCCGCGCTGGTGCTCATCGACACCTTCCTGTTCGGGCCCGAACTGACCGTCACCGGAACCGCCTTGTTCGAGCAGATGTTCGCCCGGCTGGCGGAGGGCGGCGGGGTGACCGACGCCCGGCTCACCGCGATGGGCGGCTATCTGCCGCTGCTCACCGACTGGCGGCCCGCCGACTCCACGACCCCGCTGCTGGTGGCCCGTACCACCGAACCCCTCGCCGGATTCGACCGTCCCCCGGCCGACTGGCCCCGCCCGCACGATGAGGTGGAGCTGACCGGCGACCACTTCACCGTCCTCGAGGAACACGCCGAGCGCACCGCCCAGGCGGTGCACGAGTGGTTGGAGAAGCGATGACACGGCGTACGACGGTCCTGGTCGTCGGCGCGGGCCCGTGCGGCCTTGCCATGGCCGCACAGCTGAGCAGGCTCGGTGTGCAGGTCACCGTGGTGGACGCGGCGGACCAGCCGCACACCGGCTCCCGGGCGATCCTGCTGTGGCCGCCGGTGCGGGAGGTGCTCGGCGAACTCGGCCTCGCCGAGCGCGCCGCCCGCGAGGCCATCCAGCCCGTCGCCCTCCACTACCACCTGGGCTCCGGGGGCAGCGTGCGGGTACCGCTCAGCGACGTCAACGCCCCGCTGGTGCTGCCCCAGGAGCGCACCGGCCGGCTGCTGGCCGAGGCGCTGGCCGACCGCGGCGTCGGCGTCGAGTGGGGCACCCGGGTCACCAAGGTCGTCCCGGACGAGCACACGGTCACCGTCACCGCGACCCGGGCGGACGGCAGCACCACCGAGTTCGAGGCCGACTGGCTGGTGGGCGCGGACGGGCTGCACAGCCGGGTCCGCGCCGAGCTGGGCATCGACTTCACCGGCGCCCGCTTCCCGGCCACCTTCCTGCTCGCCGAGGGACGCATCACCGGCGAGCCGGGCACCGGGTGGAGCGCGGACGAGGTGCACTACTTCCTCGGCGACACCGGCACCGCGGTGCTCGCCCCGCTGCCGGGCGGCGAGTTCCGCATCTCCGGCGCCGTACCGGAGGGCACCCCGGCCACCGCCGAGCAGGCCCAGGTGCTGCTGGACGAGCGCGGCCCCGGCGGGCTCCGCTTCACCGAGGTGCGCACCGTCACCCTGTTCTCCAGCGACGAGCGGGTGGCCGGCGCGCTGCGCTCCGGCCGCTGCTTCCTCGTCGGCGACGCCGCGCATGTGCACAGCCCGATCGGCGGCCAGGGCCTCAGCCTCGGCATCCCGGACACCCGCAACCTGGCCTGGAAGCTCGCGGGCGTGGTGCACGGCCGGCTGAACCCGTCGATCCTGGACAGTTACGACCCCGAGCGGCGGGCCGCGATCGCCCAGACCCTCCAGGCCACCGGCCGGATGGCCCGGCAGGCCGTGGCCGGCCCGGCGGCCCGCCGGGTGCGCGACCTCAGCTGGCGCCTGCTGGGCGCCTCCGGCGCGCTGGCCCGCGGCTACGCACCGCTGCTCGCCGGCTGGCGCAGCCGCTACCCCGACGTGCTGTTCGGCACCGGGCCGGCCGACCGCCCGCAACGCTCCCGGCCGCGCCCCGGCACCCGCGACCCCCGCTGGCTCCCGCACCCCTCCGACGAGCTGGCCGGCCGCTTCCAGCTCCTCACCTACGGCGGCCCGCACAGCCGACTCGCGCAGGACGCCGCGGAGTTGGCCGGCAGCCTGCCCGGCCTGGTCGCGCACTTCCCGCTGGCCGGCCCGCGGCAGCGGTTCGTGCTGCTGCGGCCGGACGGCCATGTGGCCGCCTCCGGCGAGGCCGGCCGGTTCCCCGCCGTCGCCGCGCGGCTCGCCGCACTGGCCGCCACCCCGCCGTCCCCGTCGTCGGGCACCCCCTGACGACGGAGCACCAACCCCGCACCAAGGAAAGGAAACACACGTCATGCCGAACCCCGACGCAGACGTGGCCACCGGCTGCCCCGCGCACGCCGGCGCCACGGCGGGCCCCCGCCCCTGGGCGCCCGGGCTGCCCGAACCCGGCCCGGTCGAACAGCTGCTGCTGCCCGACGGCAACCCGGTGTGGATGGTCACCCGGTACGAGGACGCGCTCGCCGCGCTGACCAACCGCAAGCTGAGCAAGAACCTCGACAACGCGCTGCCCGAACTGTGGCCCTCCCTCGGCTACGACGGCCGCAAGTCCATCCTCAACCAGCACATGAACCTCGCCGACCCGCCCGAGCACACCCGGCTGCGCCGACTGGTGTCCAAGGCGTTCACCCCGCGCCGGGTCGCCGACCTCGGCACCCGGATCCAGCAGATCAGCGACGAACTGCTCGACGCCGTAGCCGAGAAGGGCACCGCCGACCTGAAGGACGCGTTCATCTCGCCGTTGATCTCCACGGTGCTCTACGAGATGCTCGGCGTCCCGCTGGCCGACATCGAGGAGTTCGAGCGCAACACCTACATCTTCGTCGGCCTGGGCAACTCCTCCAGCCCGGAGGAGGTCGTCGCCTCGGTCGGCTGGTTCGAGACGTACCTGACCGACCTCACCGCGCAGCGCCGGGCCCACCCCGGCGACGACCTCATATCCGGTCTGGTGCAGGCCAACGAGGACGGCGACGCCCTCGCCGACCTGGAGATCCGCTCCACGGTCATGCTGCTGCTCCTCGCCGGCGCGGAGACCACCATCAACCTGCTGTCCAACGGCATCCTCGCGCTGCTGCGCCACCCCGAGCAGCTCGCCGAGGTCAAGGCCGACCCCGAGCTGCTCGGCCCGGCCGTCGAGGAACTGCTCCGGCTGACCAGCCCGGTCTTCACCGTGGTGTACCGCTTCGCCACGGAGGACATGGAGCTGGGCGGCGCGAAGGTCAGGGCGGGCGAGCACGTGATGATCTCGCTGGCCGCGGCCAACCACGACGCCGCCCAGTTCGGCGACCCGGAGACGCTCGACATCCACCGCGACGCGTCCCGGCACCTGGCGCTCGGCCACGGCACGCACTTCTGCATCGGCGCCCCGCTGGCCCGGCTCAAGGCCCGGATCGCGCTGCGCACCCTGTTCGACCGCTTCGACGACCTCCGGCTGGCCGTTCCCGAGGAGCAGCTGACCTGGACGCCGAGCCTGGTGGCCAACAGCCTGGACCAGCTGCCGGTGACCTTCACCCCCGTCGCCGTGGGCTGACCCCCGGCACGCACCCGACACCCCCCACACCCCCCTCGAACCGAGACGAGAGACGTCCCGCGCGGCGACCGTGTCCCGCGCGGAGTTGGGAACCGCCCGCCATGACCGAAGCACCCCAGCTCGACCCGGCCTTCATCGCCCAGCTGCTGCCCTTCGACCCCTTCGACCCGGCCTTCCTGGCCGACCCCTACCCGGTCTACGCGCAGATCCGGGAGAAGGGCCCGGTGACCCGCACCCCGCTGGGCCTGTGGGCGGTGACCGGGCACGAGGCGTGCTCGGCCGTGCTGCGCGACCAGCGGTTCGGCTGGGGCGACGGCGCCACCGTCGCCGACCACTTCCGTCACGAGGCCGACGGCTCGGTGGTCCGGCCGTTCATCTTCGCCGACCCGCCGGAGCACACCCGGATCCGCGCCCTGGTGAGCAAGGCGTTCGCGGCCCGCCAGGTGGACCGGATGCGCGCCACCGCCGAGCGGATCGTCCGCGAGCTGATCGAGACCGCCCGCGCCGAGGCCGGCGACGGCCCCGTCGACCTGATGCGCGCGGTGGCCCACCCGCTGCCCGGCCGGATGCAGAACGCGCTGCTGGACGTCCCCGCCGAACACGCCGCCCGCTTCGACGAGTTGTCCGCCGACATCGCCCGCGGCCTGGACCCCAGCTTCCTGCTCGGTCCGGAGGAGGTCGCCCGGCGGGACGCCGCCCGCGCCGAGCTGTACCAGTACATCGGCGAGCTGGCCGAGCAGCGCCGCGCGGCGCCGGGCACCGACCTGATCAGCGAGCTGGTCGCCGCCGAGGAGGGCGGGGACACGCTGACCCCGCACGAGCTGGAGGTCACCTGCACCCTGCTGCTGTCGGCCGGTTACGCCACCACCGTCAACCTGATCGGCAACGGCATGTTCGCCCTGCTGAGCCGCCCCGACCAGCGGGACTGGCTGCGCGCCCACCCGGAGCAGGTGCCGGGCGCGGTGGAGGAGATGCTGCGCTTCGACGCGCCCGTGCAGATGATCTCCCGGGTCGCCCTGGCCGAGGCCGAGATCGCCGGGCAGACGGTCCAGCCGGGCGAGCAGGTCATGCTGTTGATCGGTGCGGCCAGCCACGACCCGGCGGTCCACGAGGACCCCGACGAGCTGAGGCTGGACCGGCCGGCCGGCCGCAATCTCGGCTTCGGCCTGGGCATCCACTTCTGCGTCGGCGCGCCGCTGGCCCGGCTCACCGCCCAGGCCGCGGTCTCCGCCCTGACCGCCCTGGACATGGAGCTGCTGACCGAGGCACCGCCCCGGGTGCCCAACATCGTCATGCGCGGCCTGTCCGAACTGCCCGTCCGGATCACCGGCTGAGGCACCCGCTCGCAGCACTGCGCCCCGCCGGACGGCCGGCGGGGCGCAGCGGACAAGATGGTGTCAGGGGTTACTTGGTGAAGGCGGCGACACCGTTGGGGGTGCCGAGACCCGTCGGGCCGTCGTAGCCCTTGCCCGCCTTGCACAGGTAGGTGTCGCAGGACCCGTTGGCGCCGTCACCGACGTCGTTCAGCTGGTCCGGGTGGGCGTAGGGGTAGGAGGCCGGGGTGTCACCGGAACCCGGGGTGCCCGCGAGGGCGTAGACACCGGCGATGAACGGCGCGGAGGCGGAGGTGCCGCCGTACACGTTCCAGCCGCCCGACTGGTAGGTGTCGTAGACGGCGAGACCGGTGGCCGGGTCCGCCACGGCCGCGACATCGGCGACGCTGCGCTTGCCGCAGCCGGTGTCCTTCTGCCAGGACGGCTTCGCCTCGTACTGCGAGCAGCCGGAGCCCGCGCCGTCACCGCCGGCGGAGGTGCCCCAGACGGACTCGGACCAGCCGCGGGTGCTGCTGTCCTTCTTGAGCGAGGTGCCGCCGACGGCGGTCACGTACGGGGACGCGGCCGGGTACTCGACGCCGTAGCCGCTGTCGCCGGAGCTGACCGTGATGGCGACACCGGGGTGCTTGAAGTACGAGTCGTCGGCGGTGGCGTCGTCGGACGCCTCGCTGCCGCCGTAGCTGTTGGAGACGTACTTGGCGCCCTGCTTGACCGCCTGGTTCACGGCCGCGCCGAGGTCCTCCATGTTGGCGGACTTGGCCTCGACGAGCAGGATGTGGCACTGCGGGCAGGCCGCGCTGACCATGTCCACATCGAGGGATATCTCACCGGCCCAACCGGCGTCCGGGGCCGGGTAGTTGGTGCCGCCGTCCTGGTCGATCTTCTTGAAGCAGCCGTTGCCCGTGGTGCACTCCGGAAGGCCGTACTGGGAGCGGTAGGCCGCGAGGTCCTTCTCGGCGTTCGGGTCGTCGTTGGCGTCCACGATCGCGACGGTGGCGCCCTTGCCGCCGTCCTTGGGCAGGTGGTAGGCGGACTGGAGGTCGGCCGGGCCGAAGCCCTTGGGGGTGTCGTGGCGGCCGAGGGTCCTGTTGGCCTTCAGGTCGGTGCGCACCACCGCCTCGCACGCCATGTAGCCCGGCTTGCTCGGCTCGGAGCAGAGCCGGTGGGTGTGCGCGGTGGCGACGGCGGCGGTCGTGGTCGACGTGGTGCTCGTGGTCGCGAAGGCCGACGACTGGGCGGCGACGGCGAGGCCGCTGGTGATCAGGGCCGCCGCGGACAGCAGCGCGGGCGCGCTGCGGTGGATCGGCTTCCTTCTGCGCTGAGAACGCAATGAACTGCCCTCCGTGGGGGGATGGGTGACTCCGCACCGACGGCCGGATCGCAGTGTCATGCGCATGACAACCGCTTACCGTTGGGGGTGGCCGGGCGGAGTCGGATTCGGGCTTGGTGCTTGGTGCCACCCCGGTCAGTGGTGGCTATGAGGAGCCTATGGACACTTCGCCGGTGAGAACAGGGCCAGTTGGTAAAACCTTGGCCTGGACGTCACCGCGCCGACGGGTACCTTGTGCAGCCATGGAGCTGGAGGACACCACCGTCAACGACCTGATGTCGCTGGGCCTGCCCCGGTACGAGGCACGGGTCTACCTCACACTCATCAGACGCGGCACCTACACCGCCGCCGAGGTGGCACGCGAGGCCGACGTGCCACGCCAACGCGTCTACGACGTACTGGACGCGCTGGTACGCAGACAACTGGCCACCGCCCACCCCGGGCGCGTGGCCACCTACTCGGCCGTCACACCGGAGCTGGCGCTGTCCCGGCTGATGACCGTTCAGCGGGAGTCGGTCGAGCGGCTGGAACGGGTCTCGCAGGGGCTCGCCGGCCTGCTGCAACCCCTGTGGTCGCAGGGGCGGGCGCACACCGATCCGCTGGACTACATCGAGATCCTGCGCGACCCGAAGGCCATCGCCGAACGCTTCGCCGACATCCAGCGGCAGGCCCGGCACGAACTGCTCACCTTCTGCAAACCGCCGTTCGTCGCCCCCGCCGAGAACACCGAGGGCATCGCGGTGGTCCGCCGACTGCACCGGGCGGGCGGCACGGTCCGGGCGATCTACCTCGACGAGGCGCTGACCGACCCCGGAACGCAGGAGCACGTGAGCCGCTTCGCCGCCGCCGGGGAGGAGGCCCGCTTCGCCCCCGACCTGCCGCTGAAACTCGTCATCGCCGACGCCTCCCTGGTGCTGTGCGACATGCCGGACCCGGTGGCCGGCGCCGGCACCACCACCACGCTCTTCATCGAGCACCCGGCCCTCGCGACCTGCCTGCGCCTGGCCTTCCACACGGTGTGGCAGGACGCCAGGCCCGCCCCGGAGCCCGCCGGCTGATCCGGGCGGAGCGGTTCGCGGGTGCGTACGGCGTCGCTCAGCGGACCCGGGCCGCGCCCCCGTCCTCCCGACCGGCCTGTGATCATGAGCGCGGACGTGCGCCCCGCGGGCCGCCGGTTCCATGAAGTCCCTGTGCCGGCACGGCCGTACGACGAGGAGAGCGCGCGTATGACAAGCCGAGTGGTGTTGATCTCACCCGCCATGAACGCGGACCTGCGCGAGGCCCGGTTCGACGACTCCGGCCCGCTCGACCCGGCCGCGGCGGACCGTGCCCGCGCGGCGGCGGCCGCCCTTCCTCGCGCCGAGCGTGCGCTGGTGTCCCCCTCCGGGCGCTGCCGGCACACGGCGGCCGCGCTCGGCCTGGACGCTACCGAGACCGCCGAACTGGCCGGTGCCGGCATGGGCCGCTGGCGCGGCCGGACCCTTCAGGAGGTGACGGCCGCCGAACCGGACGCGGTGGCCCGGTGGCTGACCGACCCGGCGTCCGCCCCGCACGGCGGGGAGTCGGTGCACGAGCTGTGCGCACGGGTCGGCGCCTGGCTGGACCGGGCCGCGGACTTCACCGGCCGGACCCTCGCGGTGGTCGAACCGGACGTCGTACGCGCCGCGACCGTCCGGCTGCTGGCAGCCCCCGAGTCCGCCTTCTGGCGGATCGACGTACGCCCCCTGCACACGGTCGAGTTCACCGGCCGCGCCCACCGCTGGAACCTCACCCTGGGCCGCCCGCTCACCTGACCCCCGGGGCGGCCGGGGATGATCGGAGGGGAGGCAGAATGCCCGCATGACCATCCACTGTGCCGTGCTCGACGACTACCAGGGCGCTGCCCTGAACCTGGCCGACTGGAGTCCGCTCGCCGACCGGGTCGAGGTGCGCACGCTCCGCGAGCACATCACCGACCGGGACGAACTCGTCGCCGCACTCGCCGACTGCGAGATCGTCGTGGCCATGCGGGAGCGCACCCCCTTCGACGCGGACCTGCTGGACAGGCTGCCCCGGCTGCGCCTGCTGGTGACCACGGGCATGCGCAACGCCTCCATCGACCTCGCCGCGGCCGCGGCCCGGGGAGTGACGGTCTGCGGCACCGCCAGCAGCCCCACCCCGCCCGTCGAGCTGACCTGGGCCCTCCTCCTCGGCCTCGCCCGGCACCTCACCGCCGAACACCGGGCCCTGCGCGAGGGCGGCCCCTGGCAGTCCACCGTCGGCCAGGACCTGCACGGCCGCACCCTCGGCCTGCTCGGCCTCGGCAAGATCGGCTCCCGGGTCGCCCGCGTCGCCACCGCCTTCGGCATGGACGTCCTCGCCTGGAGCGAGCACCTCACCGCCGAGCGCGCCGCCGACGCCGGGGCCCGGCTCGCCGACAGCAAGCAGGACCTGCTGGGCCGCAGCGACTTCGTCTCCGTCCACCTCGTGCTGTCCGACCGCACCCGCGGCCTGATCGGCGAGCCGGAACTGCGCGCCATGCGCCCGCACGCCTACCTCGTCAACACCTCCCGCGCCGCCATCGTCGACCGGCAGGCCCTGCTGCGCGCCCTGCGCGAGGGCTGGATCGCCGGAGCCGGTCTCGACGTCTTCGACACCGAGCCGCTGCCCGCCGACGACCCCCTGCACTCCCTGCCCAACGTGCTGGCCACCCCGCACCTCGGATACGTCACCGAGCGCAACTACCGCACCTTCTACACGCAGGCGGTGGAGGACATCGCCGCCTTCCTCGCCGGTACACCGGTGCGGTCGCTGACACACGACTGATCATCAAACCCCTTCCTCTGGCAGGAAGTTGACAGGACGCGCCGCCCGACGCGACGGCGGGGTGCCGCCGGAGAAGATCCGTTACGATGCCGAAGGCGCCCCGCCGTCCACCCCGCACCGTCCACCGACCCCGGTCGCCCGGCGCCCCGCACCTGCCCGCTCCGAGACCCCGCGCGACGCCCCGCAACCCCCGGGCGGTGTCGAGGCCCAGCCGCCATGCCCCCAGCGCGTCGCCGCCCCTGCCCATGGCCGCGGCAGCGGCCCGACCCATCTGGAGGACAGGACCATGACCGCTCCCGACCCGCAGCAGCCGCTCGTCTGGGACACCCCCGACGCGGCGGCCGCCTACCGCGACCGCGACATGCGCCTGGCCCGGCAGCTCATCTTCCCCACCGTGCTGGACCGCGTCGGCCCCTGTCCGGGCCCCGGCGCCACGGTGCTGGACATCGGCTGCGGCACCGGCGCGCTCTCCCTCGAACTGGCGCAGGCCGGCAACTGGTCGGTGCAGGGCGTCGACCCCTCGGCACACATGCTGGACATCGCCCGCGCCGACCGCCCCCACCCGCGCGTCGACTACCGCCGCTTCGACGGCCGTTCCCTGGACTGGATCCCGGACGCCAGCATCGACGCGGCCGTGTGCTGCCTGGTCTACTGCACCGACGCCGACTCCGCCCGGCTCGCCGCACTGACCGCCGAGATCCACCGCGTGCTCCGGCCGGGCGCGCCCTATGTCCTCGCCGACCTCAACCCCGCCGCGGTGGGGGAGGAGTTCTCCACCCTCCGGTACGGCGACGCCGGCGTCTCCTACGCCGAGGGCGACCCCGTGCCCACCGTCCTGCGCCAGCTCGACGGCACCCCCGTCACCACCGGCTGCTACTACCGTCCGCTGTCCGCCTACACCGAGCTGTACACCAAGGCCGGCTTCCCCGAGCCCGTCACGGACACCCCGGCCGCCCCGGAGGCCGAGCGGGTCAGCGCGTCCGCCCTCGCCCCGTACATGATCCTCAGCTCCGCCCGCCGGGCCTGAGCCTTCCGACACCCCCGCGGACGCCGCCCGGCACGGAAAACCGGTACGCGGCGTCCGCTCCTTTTTCCTAGACTCGGCGAAGTACCGCGCAGCCCCGGCCCGTTCACACCCCGGCGTCGCGCATCAGACCAGTCGAGGACCGAGGGGAGCCGGACGTGCGTGACCGTACCGTCGTCGTCGTTCCCCCTTCGCGGTCCGAGGTGATCCTGGTGTCCTCGGCCCTCCGGTGCCCGCTGCGCGGCCGGCACCGGATTCCCGTGCCGCCGCACTGACCTTCCGGCGACCTTTCGGCGACCTTACGGCGTTCGCCGTACCGTCACCTTCCGCCACCCGGCCACGGGACATCGCGCTGCCCCTTTCCAGCACCACCCTTTCGAAAGGCACCGCGCCGTGCGTACGCACACCAGCACCCTCGCCACCGTCCGCAACCTCGGCATCCTCGCCCACGTCGACGCCGGCAAGACCACCGTCACCGAGCGGATCCTGTACGCGACGGGCACCACCCACAAGCGGGGCGAGGTGCACGACGGCACCACCGTCACCGACTTCGACCCGCAGGAACGCGACCGCGGCATCACCATCTTCGCCGCCGCGGTGAGCTGCGCCTGGGACGGCCACCGCATCACCCTCATCGACACCCCCGGACATGTCGACTTCGCCGACGAGGTCGAGCGCTCGCTGCGGGTCCTGGACGGGGCGATCGCCGTCTTCGACGCCGTCGCCGGGGTCGAGCCGCAGAGCGAGTCGGTGTGGCGGCAGGCCGAGCGGCACGGCGTACCGAGGATCGCCTTCGTCAACAAGCTGGACCGCGCGGGCGCCGACCTCGACCGGGCCGTCGCCTCGATCCGCGACCGGCTGCACCCCGCCCCGCTCCTCGTCCAGCTGCCGATCGGCGCGGAGGACGGCTTCACCGGCGTGGTGGACCTGGTCCGGATGCGCTCCGTGGTCTGGCCCGCGGGCGAGGGTACGGCGGTGCGGGGTCCGGTGCCCGAGGAACTGCGGGAGGAGGCGGTACGACGGCGCCGGGCGCTGGAGGAGGCGGTCGCCGAACGGCACCCGGCCGCGCTGGAGGAGTTCTGCGACCGCGAGACCCTCTCCGCCGCCACCCTCACCACCGCCCTGCGCGACCTCACCCGCAGCGGCGACGGCGTGGTCGTCCTGTGCGGCTCCGCCTACCGCAACCGCGGCATCGAACCACTGCTGGACGCGGTCGTGGACTATCTGCCCTCCCCGCTGGACGTGCCCGCCGTACGCGGTGAACACCAGGGCACCGAGCAGCGGCGGGCCGCCGACCCGCGAGCGCCGTTCGCGGGGCTGGTGTTCAAGGTGAACGCGCACAGCACCGGGCGCCTGGCCCATGTGCGCGTCTACTCGGGCACGATCGAACAGGGGGACACCGTGTGGGACCCGGGCACCGGCCGCACCGAACGCGTGGCGCGGATCCTGCGCGTCATGGCGGACCGGCACGACCGGCTCGAACGCGCCGTCGCCGGGGACATCGTCGCGCTCGCCGGGGTGAAGACGGCCCGGGCCGGCGCCACGCTCTGCGACCCCGGCGCGCCGCTGCTGCTGGAACCGCCCGCGGCCGCCGAGCCCGTGGTGTCCGTGGCCGTCGAGGCGCGCCGCAGCACCGACACCGGCCGGCTCACGGCGGCGCTCGCGCGGCTGGCGGAGGAGGACCCCTCGCTGGTGGTGCGCACCGACGCGGAGACCGGGCAGACCGTGCTGTCCGGCCGGGGGGAACTCCATCTGGAGGTCGCGGTGGAGAAGATCCGCCGGGACGGCGGCCCGGACGCCGTCGTCGGCCGGCCGCGGGTCGCCTTGCGCGAGACCGTCGTGCGCGGGGTGCGGGGATTCGTGTACCGGCACGTCAAACAAGACGGCGGGGCAGGGCAGTTCGCGCATGTCGTCCTCGACGTGGAGCCGCTCGGCCCGGAGGCCGGCGTCACCGGGTTCGCGTTCCGGTCGGCGGTGGTCGGTGGCCGGGTGCCGCAGGAGTACATCCGCGCGGTGGAGGCCGGATGCCGGGACGCGCTCGCCGAGGGACCCCTCGGCGGGCACCCGGTGACCGGGCTGCGGGTCACCCTGACCGACGGCTCCACCCATGTGAAGGACTCCTCCGACACGGCCTTCCGCACCGCCGGCCGGCTCGGGCTCCGCGCGGCCCTGCGCGACTGCGCGGCGGTCCTGCTGGAACCGGTCGCGGACGTCACCGTCAGCGTGCCGGAGGACGCGGTCGGCGGGGTCCTCGGCGACCTGGCCGCCCGCCGCGGCCGGGTCACCGGCTCCACGACCCGCGCCGGTACGGCCGTCCTGACGGCGCGTGTCCCCCTGGCCGAGCTGTTCGGCTACGCCACCCGCCTACGCAGCCGCACCCAGGGCCGAGGCACCTTCACCACCCGCCCAGCGGGCTACACCCCGGCGCCGGGCCCGGCGCCGGTCCGGTAGGCGGGTGCCGCTCCGCTGCCGCCGGCCGGGCTGGAGGCAGCGGGCGGCTACCCGGTGGGCCGTACCGGCGCTGCCGCCGGTGGGCTCTGGCGGGTGGCTGCGGGTGGTCGGCTGCGGGTGAGCTGGTGGGCTGTGTCCCGGTGCCAGGGGCGATGCCGGTCCGGTGGGCGGGCTGGTCCGGTGGTTCGTCCCAGGTGCCGCTGCGTTGTGGCCCGCTGGGCCTGAGGCGGCGGCCGGTTACGTCGGCGGTCTGTGTCGGCGTGGGTGGGCGGCGGGCTGCGGCCCGGTGCCAGGAGCGGTGCCGGTCGGGTAGGCGTGGTTCGTGTCACGTGCCGTTCCGCTGTCGCCCGCCGGGTCTGGCCGAGGCGGTGGTCGGCCACCTCGGTGAGCCGTGTCGGCGTCGGTGGTGCCGGGGTTTGGGGGTAGCCGCTCGCGGGCGGCGCAGGGTGTGGCGGCCGTCGTGTGTCGGTTTTCTGCGGGACGCGGATCGCCGCCGTTCGGTCGGGGATGGTGAACGGCCGGGAGCTGCCCTGCGTATCAGGCGACCGTGGGAGGATGCCTCGTCATGAGCGCGTCGCCGGCGGTGAGAGCCCTGCGCGCCGCGGTGTTCGCCGCGGTGTGCGTGCTGCTCGCTGTCGCCGGGCACGGCCTCGCCATGGGCGACCTGCCGCCGCTCGGTGCCGACGCGGCCGCCTTCGGCGCGGTGTTCGGGCTCGGCTGGACGCTCGGTGGACGGGAGCGGTCCCTGCCCGGCATCGGCGCGGCCATGCTGCTCACCCAGGCGGGGCTCCACCTCGGCTTCGACGCCGCCCACCGGGGCACGGGCGCCACCCCCATGGCCCCCATGCACGCCCACACCGCCGTCGCCCACGCCACCGCCGCCCATCTGCTCGCCGCGCTGGCCGCCTCCTGGTGGCTGTGGCGGGGCGAGGCCGCGCTGTGGTCGCTGCTGCGCCGGGCCGGCACGCTCCTTCCCGGTCTCGTCGCCTGGTGGCGGGACGCCCCGCTGCCCACTGCCCGCGGGCCCGTGTTGCGCGCGTTCGCCGGTCCCGGGCCCCTGCGCCGCCTCCGGCTGCGGCACACCGTGCACCGCCGCGGGCCCCCGGCCCCGATCCCGTACCCGGTCTGACCAGACACCTCACCCGACACCCGTACGGAGATCGATCCCCCATGCCCGCAAGCCGTATCACCCTCCGCCGGGCCGGCACCGTGACCGCCCTGGCCGCCGGCGCGGTCCTGTGCGCCGCCGGTGCCGCCGCCGCGCATGTCACCGTGCACCCCGAGAGCTACGCCAAGGGAGCCACCGACGGGTTGCTCACCCTGCGCGTGCCCAACGAGGAGGACACCGCCGCCACCACCAAGGTCCAGGTGTTCCTGCCCACCGACCACCCCGTCCTCGGTGTCCTGGTGCACCCGCAGGACGGCTGGACCGCCAAGGTCACCACCAGCAAGCTCAAGAAGCCGGTCAAGACGGACGACGGCACCATCACCGAGGCCGCCTCCGCGATCACCTTCACGGGCGGCAGGATCGGCCCCGGCCAGTACGAGGACTTCGACGTCGCCTTCGGCCGGCTCCCGGACGACACCGGCACGCTGGTCTTCAAGACGCTGCAAACCTACTCCGACGGCAAGGTCGTCCGCTGGATCGAGGAGCCGTCCGGCGGCGACGAGCCGGAGAACCCGGCGCCGGTGCTGAAACTGACGGCCGGTGACCCGAGCGCCGCCCCCGCGCCCGCCCGGACCGCCGCCGCCCGGGCCACGGCGTCCGGCAGCAGTGACTCCACCGCCCGCGGGCTGGGCATCGCCGGTCTGATCGCCGGTGTGCTGGGCCTCGCCGGCGCGGTCTTCGCGATCGTACGGACCCGGTCCGCGCGGCCGTGACACCGGCTGCCGGACGGTAGCAGGCGGCCGGGCCCGTCCCCTCGCAGGAGGGAACGGGCCCGGCCGTCGCCGTCGGACTCAACGCGCCGCAGGCACCAGCGGTTCCAGGCAAGGCTCCGGGGCCGACGCTCGGACCGCTGCCCGGGAGGTCCGCCACAGCCAGCGCACATCCCGGCCGAAGGACCACACCAACGAGCCCAGCGCCAGCAGCACGACCGCGAGGTTCACCGCCCGCGGCAGCAGCTCCGCGCCCGCCAGCAGCAGGCAGACGCCCTGGACGGCCGCGACCGTCTTGCGGGCGAAGGACGGCGGCAGCGGGGCGTTCAGCCAGGGCGCCACCCGGGCCGCGGCGACGAACGCGTACCGCATCCCGCCGATCAGCAGCACCCACGGGCCGAGCTGCATGGCGACGTACACGCTCAGCACCAGGATCAGGAACGCGTCGACCTCCATGTCGAAGCGCGCGCCGAGCGCGGTCGCGGTGCCCGTGCGCCGGGCCACCTTGCCGTCCACGCCGTCGAGCAGCAGGGCCACGGCGGTCAGGGCGACCAGCAGCGTCACCGGCGGTGCGCTCTCGAAGGAGTCCGCGACCAGCGCGGTCACCCCGCCGACCAGCGTGGCCCGGCCGAGGGTGACCCGGTTCGCGGCGCCGAAGGAGCTGAGCCGGGACCGGTGCAGCGCACGGGAGAGCACCGCCCAGGTGGCGAACGCGAACGCCAGCCCCGTCAGCCAGCCGGCCGGCCCCATGCCGATCGCCGTGCCGAGCAGGGCCAGCAGCAGGATCTGGACGCCCGCTCCCACCGCGGTCTCCTGCTGCGACCTCGCGTCATATGTGTTGTTCAGGGCCACCGCACACCCTCCGGCCGAGTGACAGAGTCGATCAACGCCGCGTACTGTGCGCGGCCTGTGCACTTCTCGGTACGTGAACCACTTCCCGATCGTTCAGGAGACACCGATGAACCGTTGCGGAGAACGCCGGTGAACCGTACGGCCCGCGCCTTCTGGCTCCGCTCGCCGGGCCAGGGCGAGCTGCGCGACCTCACCCTCGAGGCGCCCGCGGCGGACCAGGTCCTGGTCCGCACCCTGTACTCGGGCGTCAGCCGCGGCACCGAGACGCTCGTCTTCCGCGGCCAGGTGCCGGAGAGTCAGCACGCCGCGATGCGCGCCCCGTTCCAGGAAGGCGACTTCCCCGGCCCGGTGAAGTACGGCTATCTCAGCGTCGGCGTGGTCGAGGAGGGCCCGGCCGCGCTGCTCGGCCGTACCGTCTTCTGCCTGTACCCGCACCAGAGCCGGTACGTCGTCCCCGCGAGCGCCGTCACCGTCGTACCCGACGCCGTGCCCGCCGAACGGGCCGTGCTCGCCGGGACCGTGGAGACCGCCGTGAACGCCCTGTGGGACGCCGCGCCCCTGATCGGCGACCGGATCGCGGTGGTGGGCGGCGGCATGGTCGGCTGCTCGGTGGCCGCGCTGCTGGCCCGCTTCCCCGGCGTACGGCTGCAACTCGTCGACGCCGACCCGGCCCGCGCCGCGACCGCCGCGGCACTCGGCGTCGACTTCGCCGCCCCCGCCGACGCCCTCGGCGACTGCGACCTCGTCGTCCACGCCAGCGCCACCGAGGCCGGCCTCGACCGCGCCCTGCAACTCCTCGCCCCCGAGGGCACGGTGGTGGAACTGAGCTGGTACGGCGACCGGCGCGTGACCCTGCCGCTCGGCGAGGCATTCCACTCCCGCCGGCTCACCGTGCGCAGCAGCCAGGTCGGCACGGTCTCCCCGGCCGCCCGGCCCGGCCGCGGCTACGCCGAGCGGATGGCGCTCGCCCTCGACCTGCTCGCCGACCCGGCACTGGACGCGCTCATCACCGGCGAGAGCGGCTTCGAACAGCTCCCTGAGGTGCTGCCGCGGCTCGCCGCCGGCGAGATCCCCGCCCTGTGCCACCGCATCCGCTATCCAGGGGCGGCCTGACCTCGCCGAAGAGCAGCGCCTGACCTGAGGAAAAAGGGTGAGAGAGGCTGAACACGGGGAAGCGAAGAGCCGTACTACACGGCATCCCCCGGCGGGCAAGGGCAGGGGGACCAGACGCGCCGCACCTGGAGGGTCGTCCGTTGTTCAGCATCACCGTCCGCGATCACCTCATGATCGCCCACAGCTTCCGCGGCGAGGTGTTCGGGCCCGCGCAGCGACTGCACGGCGCCACGTTCCTCGTCGACGCGTCCTTCCGCCGCGCCCAGCTGGACGAGGACGGCATCGTGGTCGACATCGGCCTGGCCACGAAGGAACTGGGCGCGGTCGTCGCCGAGTTGAACTACCGCAACCTGGACGAGGAGCCCGCGTTCGCCGGGGTCAACACCTCCACCGAGTTCCTCGCCAAGGTCATCGCCGACCGGCTCGCCGAACGCGTCCACAAGGGCGCCCTCGGCGAGGGCGCCCGGGGCATCGCCGGCCTCACCGTCACCCTGCACGAGTCGCACATCGCCTGGGCGAGTTACGAGCGTGCCCTGTGACCGACCTGACCGTACGGCGGCCGGCGCCGCCCCGCCCGCACGCGCGGCCCCCCGCCGCCCAGAACCCCGGGATCATCCCGATGTCCCTGCGCACCGTGCACTTCGTGCTGCCCGGCGGCGTGGACGACCCGGCCGCGCCCAGTGGCGGCAACGTCTACGACCGCCGCGTCTGCCTGGACCTGCCCGGCTTCGGCTGGCAGGTCACCCGGCACCCGCTCCCAGGCGGCTGGCCGCGCCCGGACGGCACCGCCCGCGAGCGGCTCGCCCGCACCCTGCGGGAGCTGCCGGACGACTCGGTCGTGCTGCTCGACGGGCTGGTCGCCTGCGGTGTGCCGGAGCTCGTCGTGCCCGCGGCCGAACGCCTGCGCCTCGCGGTCCTCGTGCACCTCCCGCTCGGCGACGAGACCGGCCTGGACCCGGCGGTCGCCGCCGAACTCGACACCCGCGAGCGGGCCGTGCTGCGCGCGGTCCCCGCCGTCGTCGCCACCAGCGACTGGGCGGTCCGCCGCCTCGTCGCCCACCACGGGCTCGCCCCCGACCGGGTGCACCTGGCCGCGCCCGGCGCCGACATCGCCCCCGTCGCCCCCGGCACCGACGGCGTCTCCCGGCTGCTGTGCGTGGCCTCCGTGACCCCGCGCAAGGGCCAGCACCTGCTGATCGAGGCGCTGGCGACGGTCCGCGACCTGCCGTGGACCTGCGAGTGCGTCGGCGGCCTCGGCCACGACCCCGAGTACGTCGCCCGGCTGCGGACCCTCATCGACCGGTACGGCCTCGCCGGCCGGCTGCGCCTCACCGGCCCGCGCGCCGGCGCCGACCTCGACGCCCACTACGCCGCCGCCGACCTGATGGTGCTCCCCTCGCACGCCGAGACCTACGGCATGGCGGTCACCGAGGCGCTCGCCCGCGGCATCCCGGTGCTCGCCACCGACGTCGGCGGACTGCCCGAGGCGGTCGGCCGCGCCCCCGACGGCGGTGTGCCCGGCATCCTCGTCCCGCCGGCGGACCCCGGCGCGCTCGCCGCGGAACTGCGCGGCTGGTTCGGCGAGCCCGACGTACGCCGCCGGCTGAAGCAGGCCGCCCGCGGCCGTCGTTCGGCCCTCGGCGGCTGGGCCGCCACCGCGCGCAGCCTGGCCGGAGTGCTGGGCCACCTCCCCACCAGCCCGAGGAGGGCCGCATGAACACCCCGAAGACCGAGGTCGTACCTCTGGAGCCGCCGGTCGTCGCGGGCGCCGGGCCGGTGCCCCGCACCGGCGAGCGGGAGACCGTACGACTGCGGGACAGCGCCCCCGACGAGCCGCCGCGGTACGCCCCCGAGTGGCTGCGGCTGCGCGAACCGGCCGACGCCGCCGCCCGGGCGCCGGAACTGCTCGACCTGCTCCGGGACCGGCCGGCCGCCGGGCCCGGCGGGAGCGGCGGAGCGGCCGTGCACGACCTGGGCTGCGGCACCGGCTCGATGGGCCGCTGGCTCGCCCCCCGCCTCGCCGGCGCCCAGCACTGGATCCTGCACGACCGCGACCCCTACCTGCTGCACTTCGCGGCCGTGGCCACTCCGACCGCGGCGGCCGACGGCAGCCGGGTCACCGTCGAGACCCGGCTCGCCGACGTGGCCCGGCTCACCCCGGAAGCGCTGACCGGAGCCTCGCTGGTGACCGCCTCCGCGCTGCTCGACGTCCTCACCCGGGACGAGCTGGACACCCTCGCCGACGCCTGTACGGCGGCCGGCTGCCCGGCGCTGCTCACCCTGTCCGTCGTGGGACGCGTCGAACTGACCCCCGCCGACCCGCTGGACGCCGAGATCACCGAGGCGTTCAACGCCCACCAGCGGCGCACCGGGATGCTCGGCCCGGACGCGGTGACCGCGGCCTGCGAGGCGTTCGCCGAACGCGGCGCGACGGTCCATCTGCGGCCCAGCCCCTGGCGACTCGGCCCCGCACACGCCGCGCTGACCGAGCAGTGGCTGCGCGGCTGGGTGGGCGCGGCCGTGGAACAGCGCCCCGAGCTGCGGCAGCGGGCGGAACGTTACCTCCAGGCCCGGCTGGCGGCGTGCGCGGCCGGCGAGCTGCGGGCCGTGGTCCACCACACCGACCTGCTGGCCCTGCCCCGCCCGACGGACGGCACGCCATGAGCACGCGGACGGCGGTGGCGAGCCACCGCACCGTGGCAGCGGCACCGCACGGCGAGCGGCGCCCCGAACCGGCCGCACCCCGCCGGTCTCTGAACAGCCGTACGCTGCGCCGGCACCTCGGCACCACCGTCGGCCTGGCCCTCGTCACGCTGCTGCTGTGGCGGCTCGGCACCGGACCGCTCCTCGACGGCCTGCGCCGCATCGACCTCGCCACGGTGCTGGCCGCCCTCGGCATCGGCGCGCTCACCACCGTGTGCAGCGCCTGGCGCTGGCAGCTGGTCGCCCGCGCCCTGGGCATCCGGCTGCCCCTGGGACCCGCCGTGGCCGACTACTACCGCGCGCTGTTCCTGAACGCGGCCCTGCCCGGCGGCATCCTGGGCGATGTGCACCGGGCGGTACGGCACGGACAGAGCGCCGGCGACCTGCGGCGCGGGGTGAAGGCGGTGGTACTGGAGCGGGTCGCCGGACAGCTCGCGCTCACCGTGGTCGGCGCGACGGTGCTGCTGACCCTGCCGTCCCCGGTCCGCGCCACCGCCCGCGGCCTGGCACCGCTGCTGGCCCTGGCCGCCGCCGGCGCCCTCGCCATCGTCCTCGCGGTACGGATGAACCGCGCCCCCGGCCGTCGTGGCGGAGCCGTGCGCAGCGCGCTGAGCGAGGTGCGCCAGGGGCTGCTGTCCCGGCCCGGCGGACCCTGGGTGGCCCTCGCCTCCGCGGTCGTCCTGGCCGGACATCTGGCGGTGTTCGTCGTCGCCGCCCGGGTCGCAGGCTGCGCCGCTCCGGTCGTGGTGCTGCTGCCGCTCGCCGTCCTCGCCCTGGCCGCCATGGGCCTGCCGCTGAACGTCGGCGGCTTCGGCCCCCGCGAGGGCGTCACCGCCTGGGCGTTCGGCGCCGCCGGGCTCGGCGCGAGCACCGGCGTCGCCGTGGCCGTCGTCTACGGCGTGCTCAGCCTGGTGGCGAGCCTGCCCGGCGCCGGCGTCCTCCTCGCGCGCTGGTACGGCGGACTGCGCCGCTATTCCACCGTCCCGTCCGAGCCGGCGGCCGACGGCGCCGTGAGCAACGCGAAATACGGCGCGAACGATTCGGCGAGGCTCGCCAGCAGTTCCTTCCCCTTTTCCGCGGATCCCAGCGAAGGACGGCCGATGACACCCGACGCGGTATAGCCGGACATTCCCACGGTGAGCAGATGACGCCGGTCGTCGGCGGTGAAATCGGCGGACTCGTAACCAGGACGGACGAATTCGGGATGAGCGTGCAGCAGAATGGACGTCTCGATTTCCCCGGCATGCATGTCGGTGAGCAGCGAGGTGACCACCCCGGCCCGCTCCCGTGCCGTCTCCCAGTCCTCCGCCGCCGGGAACAGCGCCGCCTTCTCGCCCCGCGCGGAGGCCTCCTGGACGACGTTGCCGAGCACGTAGTTCCCGCCGTGCCCGTTGACCACGACGAGCGCCTCGACGCCCGAGCGGCGCAGCGAGTCCGCGATGTCCCGCACCACCGCGTGCAGGGTCACCGCCGAGATGCTGACCGTTCCCGGCCAGCCGGCGTGCTCGTGCGAGCAGCCGACGGTCACCGGAGGAAGGAGGTGCACCGGGTACGCGGCCGCGATCTCCCGCGCCACGGCACACGCGACCAGCGTGTCCGTCGCCAGCGGAAGGTACGGGCCGTGCTGTTCGTAAGCGCCGACGGGAAGGACGGCGACCTGTGCTGAGCCGCCCGCCCCCCGCGCCCGTACGTCCTCGGTGGTGTCCGTCGGCAGCACCCCGTACGCCGCCCCGTCTGCCGCCCGCGCGCCCGAACCACTCATCTTCTTCACGGCCTTTCGTCTCTGCTTAGGAATCAGATCATGACAGAAAACACCGGTGTCACCCTCGGCGTCCTCAACGCGAAGTCCCCGCGGCGTTCCGGAGCGGAACGCGTCGTGAATGCGCCCCTGCCCACCGCGTACGGGAAATTCCAGGCGATCGGCTACCTGGACCACGACCGCGGCGACGAACAAGTCGCGCTGGTGTACGGCGAGATCGGCACCGAGAACGTGCTGACCCGGCTGCACTCGGAGTGCCTGACCGGGGACGCGTTCGGCTCCCGGCACTGCGAGTGCGGGGACCAGCTGGAGGCGGCGCTGCGCGCGGTGGTGGCCGAGGGCAGCGGCGTCGTCGTCTACCTGCGGGGCCACGAGGGCCGTGGCATCGGACTGCTGGCCAAGCTGCGCGCCATGGCGCTCCAGGCGGAGGGCCTGGACACGGTGGAGGCGAACCTCGCCCTCGGCCTGCCGGTCGACGCCCGCGACTACGGCGTGGCGGCACAGATCCTGCACGACCTCGGGGTGCGCTCGGTGCGGCTGATGTCCAACAACCCGCGCAAGCGGGAGGCGTTGGTCCGGCACGGGGTCCAGGTCGCCGAGCAGGTGCCGCTGCTGATCGAGCCGTGCGAGAGCAACATCACCTACCTGCGGACCAAGCGGGAGCGGATGGACCACCATCTGCCGCACCTGGACGCGGTCGGCCACGGTTCCTGACCCGGTGCGCCGGTTCGGGGCGCGCCCGGCGGGACAGGATCCCTGGGCGACAGCGATCCGCGCGGTGAAGGAGGCGGCGTGAAGCCCAGAGCCCGGGTGGTCATCGTCGGCGGCGGGGTGATGGGCACGAGCATCGCCTACCACCTCGCCCGCGCCGGAGTGCCGGACGTCGTCCTCGTGGAGCGGGACGAACTCGCGGCCGGCTCCACCTCCAAGGCCGCGGGCGGGGTGCGGGCGCAGTTCTCCGACGAGCTGAACATCCGGCTCGGCGCCCGCAGCCTGGCCGCCTTCGCCCGGTTCGAGCGGGAGACCGGCCAGGACATCGGACTGCACCGGGTCGGCTATCTCTTCCTGCTCTCCACCCCCGAACAGGTGGCGTCGTTCGAGGCGGGCGTGCGGTTGCAGAACTCCCTCGGGGTGCCGAGCCGGCTGATCACCCCCGAGGAGGCCCGCCGGCTGTCCCCGCTGATCCGCACCGACGGGCTGCTCGCCGCCGCCTACTCACCCGACGACGGCCACTGCACCCCGGAGGCCGTCGTCCACGGGTACGCCACCGCCGCCCGCGTTCGCGGCGCCCGCGTCCTGCGCCACACCGAGGTCACCGGCATCGAACTGCGCGGCACCACGATCACCGCCGTCGCCACCACCCGCGGCCGCATCGAGACCGGCACGGTGATCTGCGCCGCCGGCGCCTGGTCGCGGGCGCTCGGAGCGCTGGTGGGGGTCGAGCTGCCGGTACGGCCGCTGCGCCGGCAGATCGCCGTCACCGAGCCGGTGCGGGACCTGCCGCCGACGCTGCCGATGACCATCGACTTCACCACCAGCCTCTACTTCCACCGGGAGGGCCCGGGCCTGCTGCTCGGCATGTCCGACCCGGACGAGACACCGGGCTTCGCCACCGGCACCCACGACCGCTGGATCCCCGGGCTGTGCGCGGCGATGGAGCAGCGCGCCCCCGCCCTGCTGGAGCTGCGCCGCACCGGCGGCTGGGCGGGCCTGTACGAGGTGACGCCCGACCACAACGCCCTGATCGGCGAGGCGGGTTCGGTCTCCCGCTTCCTGTACGCCACCGGCTTCTCCGGCCATGGCTTCCTCCAGGGCCCGGCCGTGGGTGAGCTGGTCCGCGACCTCTACCTGGGCCGCACCCCGTTCCTGGACGTCCGCCCGCTGAGCGCCGACCGGTTCGCGGCCGGCGCCGCACGCCCGGAGACCAACGTGGTCTGACGGCCGGCCGGGGTCAGTCCCGTACCGCCGCGTGCACCAGCCGCCGCAGCTCCGGGAAGACCTTGAGGCCCTTCGGCCGCAGCTGGGTCATGAACTGCACGGTGAGATCCTGGCGGGGCGCGACCCAGAACGCGGTGGTGGCCGCGCCGGTCCAGCCGTAGGTGCCGGCACTGGACGGGGCCAGGGTGCGGGCCGGGTCGATCACGACGGAGACGTTGAAGCCGAAGCCCAGCCCGTCGTTGCCGGGTTCCCGGTGCGCGGGGGCGCCGAACTCGCGCAGGACGGCGTTGCCGGGCAGCCGGTTGCCCGTCATCAGGGCGAGCGTGTCCGGGGACAGCAGCCGCACACCGTCGAGTTCGCCGCCGCGGCGCAGCATCTCCATGAACCGGTGGAAGTCGTACGCCGAGGAGACCAGACCGCCGCTGCCGGACAGGAACCGCGGCCGGCCGTGCACCGGCAGCCCCGCCACCGGGGTGATCCCGCCCTCGTCGGTCTCCCGGTACAACTCGGCCAGCCTGTCCGCCTGTTCCGGCACGATGTGGAAGCCGGTGTCGGTCATGCCGAGCGGGCCGAGGATCCGCTCGGCGAAGAACGCGTCCAGCGGCTGCCCGGTGACCACCTCGATCACCCGGCCCAGCACATTGGAGGCCACCGAGTAGTTCCACTGCGTCCCCGGGTCGAACTGCAACGGCATCTTCGCGTACACCTCGACGGTCTCGGCGAGGTCCGCACCCGGCGGCACCGAGTACTCGAGCCCCGACTCCCGGTAGAGGGCGTCCACCGGGTGCTTGTAGTAGAAGCCGAAGGTCAGGCCCGCGGTGTGGGTGAGCAGGTGCCGGATCAGGACCGGGCCGGCGGCCGGCCGGGTGCGCATCCCCGCGCCCTCCCCGCCGTCGTACACCCGCGGGGCGGCGAAGGCGGGCAGATGCTTCTCCAGCGGATCGTCCAGGCCGAGTCTGCCCTCCTCCACCAGCAGCAGCACCGCCACGGCGGTGACCGGCTTGGTCATCGAGTAGATCCGCCAGAGCGTGTCCGCCTGCACCGGCAGCCCCGCCGCGACATCGCGCTGTCCGTACGTGGTGAGGTGGGCGACCCGGCCGCCGCGGGCCAGGGCCAGCAGATAGCCGGGCAGCCGCCCCTCGTCGACGTGGCGGGCCAGGTGCTGGTCCAGGCGGTCCAGCGCCTGCGGGTCCAGCCCCGCCTCACCCGGGTCGACTTCCTGCCGCAGCTGTGCCATCGCTCTCCTCCGCTCACGTCGTCCGCGGTGCGCCCCGGCGTGACCGCCGGAACGCACACGGTGCTCATCGTCGCGCAGGAACCCCCTCCGACACCCGCTCATCAGTGGTGTGTGTGATCGACACGACGCCGTCGCGGCCCGGCAGCGCCCACGCCAGCGGCACCCCGAGCGCGGCCACGGCTGCGAGCACCCCGAGCGCCGTCCCGCTGCCCGCGCCGGTCAGCGCGGTCGCCGTGGCCACCCCGACGGCCGGCCCGGCATTGAGCGCCGTCTGCTGG
Source organism: Streptomyces sp. NPDC127190 (assembly GCF_042672505.1). NCBI lineage: Bacteria > Bacillati > Actinomycetota > Actinomycetes > Kitasatosporales > Streptomycetaceae > Streptomyces > Streptomyces sp. NPDC127190. The sequence continues at coordinate 835 of NZ_JBHXVE010000008.1, read as the reverse complement.
AGACCGCCCGCCACCCCGGCCACCGCCACCTCGGCCTGCCGTACGACCACCTGGGTCGCCGCCACCATCACCGTCCCGAACCCGGCGCCCAGCAAGGCGAATCCGCACGCCAGGGCGGCTGGGGCGGCGGACCCCGCCAGCACCAGCACGCCGAGCGCGAGCACCGCCGCCGCCACCGCGGTGGTGACCCGCGCCCCGAAGCGGCGCAGAGCCACCGGGCACAGCGCGGCGGACGCCACCATCAGCACCGCCAGCGGCAGGCTGCGCACCGCGCTCTGGAACGCGTCCAGGCCGAGCCGCCGTTGCAGCACATAGGTGGCGGTGAACAGGGTGCCGGACAGGGCGGCGGACACGACGACCAGGACGCCCAGCGCCGCCGCGGCCGGCCGGGAACCGAGCACCGAGGGCGGCAGCAGCGGGCTCGCCGTACGCCGCTCGTGGACCACCAGCACGGCGGTGGCCAGCGCCGCGGCGAGCGGCCACACCACGGAACCGGGCCGCCCGCCGGGCAGGTGCAGCAGACAGGCCAGGGCCACCGCGAGCAGCACCGCACCCGGCAGGTCCAGCGCCGTCCCGGCGCCCGGCGGACGCCGCTCAGGGCCTCTCTTTCGGATCTTGCCGGCGTCGCGGGCCCTGGCACGCACATCTGCTGCGATGTCGTCCCTCGCCGACTCCCCCACGCTCGGCTTCGCTCGCGCGGGGGGACCCCCATCGCGTCGACTCGGTCGTCCGCCTTGCAGCTGCACGCTCCCCCAAGCTCTCGACTCCTCCCCCACTCTCGGCTCCGCTCGAGCGGGGGGACCCCCATGAGCAGGGGGCACCCCCATGACCCCGC
>NZ_JBHXVE010000007.1:301767-312954 GCF_042672505.1 Streptomyces sp. NPDC127190 | reverse complement strand
CTCCGCCCGGCGCTCCGCGCCGTGGCCGCCCCACCCTGCGCCCCCCGCCCCCCCCCCGCGCGCGCCCCCAACGACGACGCGCTAGACCGGTTGCAGGTGCCGGCCGGCCCGCACGGCGGCAGCACCTGGCCGCACCGCAGAGGTTGTGGTTCCACACAGACACCGGGAGAGAACGAACATGACGATCATGAAGCGGATGCCCGCCCGTGCCGGAGTGCTCATGGCCACGGCGGCGCTGGCGCTGGGCGCCGTGGCCGGACACGCGGAGGCCCGCAGCGCGGACATCTCCAGCTGGAACAGCAGGTCCGACTGCGACATCAAGAGCCCGTACGACCTCTGCCTGTACTACTCCCCCAACGCCAAGAACGCCGCGTACCGGACGAAGCTGCTCCAGGTCGGCGACCTGGGGACGAAGAGGTTCGGCGGCAGCGGGGCCGGCTCCGGCCAGCGGGTCCGCAACAACGCCGCGTCCGCGCAGAACGGCACGGTGTGCAACGTGGGCATCTGGTACTCGACGAACTTCCGCGGGGACTCCAACTGGCTGGCGCCCCACAAGGGCGGCAACCTCACGAGCTGGATGCGCAACAACGAGGCGTCCATCGCCGTCTCGGACCACACCCGCTGCCCCGGTCTCGGTCACTGAGCAGTCCCCAGACCTGTGAGCACGCGGTGCCCCGCCGGGGGCGGGGCACCGCGTGCCCGACCTCCGAGGAAGCGATGGCCATGGCGTACGTCTCCGCACCCGCCCCCGCACAACCGGCACGGCCTGTACGACGCGCACCGCGTCGATGGCTGCCACGACGCATCGCACTCGCCGGCGGCGCGCTGGCGCTGGCGGCCCTGAGCGCCTGCTCCTCCCCGTCGGCCCAGCCGTCCCGTCAGACTGCACCACCCGCGGTGGGCGCGATTCCGCGGATCGTCGGGGTGGAGCACCTCCATCTGCCCATCGAGCGTTACATGTTGACCCCGCGGCAGGCACTGGAATACGACGAGGCGGACGACGCGGCCGTACGGGCCTGCATGCGGCGGCTCTCCGTGCCGTACCCTGCGGCGGCCCGCCTCCCGGCAGGGTCGGCGGCGGAGCGTGAGGCGCTGGACGCGTACACCGTGCTGTACCGGCGGTACGGGCTCACCGACGCCGCGGAGGCCCGGACCTGGGGCTACCACACCCCCACCGCCGCATCCTCCGGGACCACTGCGGCGAAGGCGGCAAAGGTGGCGAAGCCCCGGTCCCTCTCGACGGCGGCCCGAGGTGTCCTCACGGGGGTGGACACCTCGGGCACGCCCCTCACCTCGTACCGTGGCCGGCCGGTCCCCAGGGGCGGATGCCTGGACGAGGCCGAGCGGCTGCTCGGCGCCGGGGGTTCGCAGGGTCCGGGCACCGATACGGACGGAATCGTCACCAGTATCAAGGCCGACGGCTTCGAACGGTCCATGTCCGACCCCCGGGTCACCAAGGTCTTCTCGGCATGGTCGGCGTGCATGACCTCCCGGGGCTTCAGGATGAGCACCCCCATGGACGAGGTGCCGTCGTCGAATGGCGCGACCCCGTCCCGCAGCGAGATCGCCCAGGCGCGGGCGGACGTCGCCTGCAAGGCACGCACCAATCTCGTAGGAGTCTGGTTCGCGGTCGAGTCGGCCTACGAACAGGCCGCGATCGCAGAGCACCGCGCGGAGCTGGACCGGGTGGTGAAAGCCCGCGACGCCACGATCCGCACGATCGACCGACTCTCGCACGGCGACGAGAACCAGTCATGAGGCGGTGGCGCGTTCACTGAGGCTCTTCGGCGCCTGCGACCCGGCGGCCCGTGGTGAACGGGGACACCACGGGCCCCTCTCAGGCTTGCGCTTTCCGTTACGGCAACTTCTACGGTCATACGTGTGGCCGGAGAGACCGGCCCGGCGAAGGAGGCACCGGTCATGGCCTGGTCGATCGCGGAGGTGGCGCGGATGTCCAAGGTGACATCGCGGACGCTGCGGCACTACGACGAGATCGGGCTGCTGCCGCCTGCGTGGATCGGGAGCAACGGGCACCGCTACTACGAGGAGGCCGATCTGCTGCGGTTGCAGCAGATCCTGCTGATGCGGGAGCTGGGCCTGGGGCTGCGCGAGATCCAGGCGGTCCTGGACAGCCAGCTCGACCAGGTGGCCGTGCTCCGTGAGCACCACGAACGGCTGCTCGCGGAACGGGACCGGCTGGAGACGCTGGCCCGTACGGTCGGGCGCACCATCGCCGAACTGGAAGAAGGCAGAGGCAAGGACCGTATGACCAGGATCAACAAGCCGGAGAACCTGTTCGAGGGGTTCCAGACGCCCTCCGAGGCCGAGGCCGAGGTGCGGGAGCGGTGGCCGCAGGCGTGGGAGCAGTCCCGGCGGGCCGTCGAGGCGATGACCTCCGAGGACATGGAGAGCTGGCAGCGTGAGGTGACGGCACAGATGATCCGCATGGCGGAGTTCATGGTGGCCGGCACACCGGTGTCCGACCCCGCGGTACAGGCCGAGGTGGACGCCAACTACCGGGGCATCTGCCGGTTCTGGACGCCGTGCGCGGCCGCGTACAAGGGAGTGGGCCAGAGCTATGTCGACGACCCGCAGATACGGGCGAACTTCGACAAGATCGCCGAGGGGCTCGCCGTCTACCAGCGCGATGCGATGACCGTGTACGCCGACACCCGGCTGAGCTGACCGCACGCACGTACCTGGGGGGCCGCCCCCGGCTGCCACGGTGCTGGCCGTTGACCCGCTGAGGACCAGGATGGCCTGACATCGTCCTACGCCGCGGTGCCCGGCCCGGCTTCCCGTGGATCCCCGAGTGGCCGGGACGGCCCGTCGTCGTCGGCCACCCGGCGCCACGGTTCCGTCTCGTCCAGCTCCCAGTAATCCCGGCAGTCATCACACCGGTACTCCACGCTGCCCGCATCGATCCTCAGCACGGCCCCGTGCGGGCAGCGACTGCCGTCCCCGCGGCCGGCACACTCCTGTTCCCAGGTGTCCCCCATGGGATCGACCGTGCGGTGTGCCGACGGCAGTCAGACAGAGGGCGTACAGGGCGCATAGGCGCTCACCATGGGCAACACACCCCAGAACGCCTCAACAGCCCCGGGTAATTGCCCAGAACGCAATCGCCGCTCGCGCCTCCTCGAAGGGGTTCAAAAGCGCGCCAGGGCGTTCAGCTCTTCAGGTATGCCAGCACCGCCAGCACCCTGCGGTTCACCTCCGGAGAGGGTTCCAGGCGGAGCTTTCCGAAGATCGCTGCTATGTGCTTCGCCACGGCGCTCTCGCTGATGTGGAGGGCGTGGGCGATGGACGTGTTGGAGTGTCCCTCGGCCATTCCGGCGAGGACCTCGTGTTCGCGCGGGGTCAGTGAGTCGATGCGGCCGCGTTTCTCACTGCGGGACAGCAGCTTGGCGATCACGGTGGGGTCCATGACCGTGCCGCCGGCGGCGACGGTGCGCAGGGCGTCGAGGAAGGTGGTGGTGTGGGTGACACGGTCCTTGAGGAGGTAGCCGACGGCGCCCTCTCCCGAGGAGAGCAGCTCGTGGGCGTAGAGCTGGTCGAGGTACTGGGAGAGGATCAGCACCGGGAGGCCGGGGCGGATACGGCGGGCTTCCAGCGCCGCCTTCAAGCCCTCGTCCGTATGGGTCGGTGGCAGGCGTACGTCGATCAACGCCACGTCCAACTCCCGTTCTGTGAGGGCTCTCAGCAGTTCGGGACCGTTGTCCACCGAGGCGACGATCTCGCAGCCGTGTTCGTGCAGGATGCGCGTCAGGCCGTCGCGGAGGAGGAAGAGGTCTTCGGCGAGGACGACGCGCACGGTATCTCCAGGGTCGCGGTGGTCGGACCACCCGGCGGGCTGTGCAGGGCGAGCACGCCGTCGAAGATATCCAACCGCCGCCGTACTCCGGCCAGTCCGCTGCCACCGGCGGGGTCCGCACCGCCCCGGCCGTCGTCCGTGACCGTGACGCGCAGCTGTGTGGCGTCGTGCGCCAGGGTGATACGCACCCTTGTGGCCTCCGCGTGCTTGGCCGCATTGGTGAGGAGCTCCGAAACCGCGAAGTAGGCCGCCGCTTCCACCGGAGTGGGCAGGCGTGGCAGGGGCGGGCTAGCGGAGACTTCCACGTCCAGGTGGCTGTCCAGGGCCATGGAGCGCACGGCGTCGGTGAGGCCCCGGTCGGCGAGGACCGGCGGGTGGATGCCGTGCACCAGGTCGCGCAGATCCTGGAGGGCGCGTTCGGAGGCGGCACGGACGTCCAGGAGCAGGGCACGGGCGGTCGCCGGGTCGGTGTCGAGCAGTCCGGTCGCCTGATCCAGAGTCAGCCCGAGAGCGACCAGGCGCGCTTGCGCACCGTCGTGCAGATCGCGTTCGATACGGGTGATCTCCGCCGCGTGTGCATCCAGGACGGTGGCCCTGTTGTCGGTGAGCCGCGCCACCCGCCGGGCCAACTCGGTCGTACGCGGCGCGGAGAGCAGACGGCGGCTCACACGGCCGTGCAGGGCCAGGACGGGAACCGAAAGGCGCAGGCCGGCTGCGGTGAAGGCCAGGCCCAGCAGCAGTGCCGCAAGCGCCGTCGGCGTCGAGGTGACCGGTATGAAGGCGTACCAGTTGCCGTCGCCCAACTGCCGCCAGACGAACGGCTGGACCAGGGCGCCGAACGCCCCGTACCCGATCAGTGTCGGCGGCAGCGAGGCGAGCGGGCCGCCCGTCAACGGCTCGAGCCAGGCCCACCGCAGATCGCGCCAGAAGCCGTCGTCACCGAGGATCGCGGCGCCGGTACGACGTACCGGGCCGCGGTCGGGCAGGGGTTCGGGCGGGCTGAGGGGGCGGCCGCTCCAGTGGACGGTCCGCGTGCGGTGACGGTCGGCGACGCGGCGCAGGCAGGCGGCGGAGGGCGGCAGCAGCCGGAGGCCGAGGCCCACCGGCACGAGCAGCAGGGCGAGGCCCACCAGCAGCCCGGCGCCGGCCACCTCGAAACCCGAGAGCCCGGTCAGTTGGCATCGGCCCAGCGCGACCGCCCCGTCGCGCCAGGACCACTTCACCCGCACGCCCCCGCCTCCTCATTCCACCGCCGCGGGGATCGTCAGCGCCCTGCGGCCGAACACCCACGCCCCCGCCACCAGCGCGCACGCTACCCCGAAGAGCACCATCGGCGCCGTACGGCCCGTCTCCTCGTCCATGAACAGGAGCATGCCGAGGTTCACCAGGGCGTGGAAGGCACCAGCCAGGAGCAGCCGGGCCATGCCGCCCGTCGCCTCCAGGGCCAGGCCCAGGACGATGGACATCGCGATCGTGGCGAGCAGGAAACCCGCCGCGTACGCCGGGGCCTCGGCCAGTACCTGGACGTGCCACAGCCCCCACACCGCGCCGACCGTGGCCGACGCGGTCAGCGCGCTGAACCTGGTGCGCAGCAACGGCTGTAGGTAGCAGCGCCAGCCGATCTCCTCACCGCACGCTCCGAGGAGTTGCGCGACCGCTATGAGCAGGAAGGAGTGGTGCAGTGTGCGCAGGTCGGTGGCGTGGGGCGCGCCCGTGAGCAGGGCGTAGGGGCCCGCCGACAGCAGGATGATCAGAAAGGGCGAGGCGAGCAGCGGCCAGGCGGAGGTCAGCCGTGTCCGGGGCCCGGAGACCAGCGCCCGCGTGTTTACCGGCCACAGCAGAGCCGCCAGCGCCACCGCCAGCGCCGGGCCGAACTGGGTGAGTTGCACCACCTCGGGAGGGATCCCCGTCGCCGGTTGCAGTGCCCCCAGCGCTCCGGCCGCCAGGAAGGCCACCGTCAGATAGACCGCTGTCCGTACGGTCGGGCTCTCACCCTGTCGCGTCGTCCCGGCCGTTCGCATCGTTCTTGTCGTCCGCATGACCTTCACGATGCCGGGCTGCCATGGGCCGCGGACTGTAGCTGGATACCGAAGACCGTGTACCTGGATACACCCCTTCACCGTCCCTGTCTCAGACCGTCGGGTCCCAGAGCCCGCCCGCCTCGCCCCGGGCAAGGTGTTCGGCGTAGACGCCGACCTTCCAGGCGATCACCGAACGGCACTCCTCCAGCGCCTGGATCTGCGCCTCGACGCGCTGTTGATGTGCGTCGAGGAGCTCCAGCCGTTCGGCCTCATTGCCCGGGCCATGCCGTACCAGTTCGGCGAACCGTTTGAGGTCGGCCAGCGGCATGCCGGATTCGCGCAACTTCACGCAGATCAGCAGCCAGTCGACATCGGCGGTGGTGTACCGCCGCCGACCGCCCGCGGTGCGCTGGACCGGTCCGACGAGCAGGCCCTCACGCTCGTAGAAGCGCAGTGCATGCACACTGAGGCCGGTCCGCTCGGCCACCTCGCCGATGCTCAGTGGCTCGGCACGGGTTTCGACAGTCGCCATGCCGCCCAGCCTAGGACTTGATCTAGACCTCGCTCTAGATTCTAGCGTCGTCGGCATGACCATCAGTGATCAGCAGCCGCTCGGCTCGCCCTTCTCCGCCGCCAGCACCGCCGAGGACGTCCTCGCCGGTCTCGACCTGTCCGGCGCCACCGCCGTCGTGACCGGGGGCTATTCCGGACTCGGCCTGGAAACCACCCGAGGTCTGGCTGCCGCCGGGGCCCGGGTCATCGTTCCGGCACGCCGGCCCGGCCTCGCCCGCGCCGCTCTCGCAGACGTGGACGGCTGCGATGTCATCCCCATGGACCTGGCGGACCTCGCCAGCGTGCGCGCCGCCGCCGCACACATCAAGGACTCCCTCGGCAAACTCGACTTCCTCATGGCCGTCGCAGGCGTCATGGCCACCCCTGAGCAACGCGTCGGGCCCGGCTGGGAAGGCCAGCTCGCCATCAACCACTTCGGACACTTCACCCTCGCCTACGAGCTCTACCCTCTCCTGGCCGCCGCCGAGGGTGCGCGGGTCGTCGTCAACAGCTCCGCCGGGCACGCCTTGACCGACATCCGCTGGCACGACCCGCACTTTTGCACCGGATACGACAAGTGGCTGGCCTACGGTCAGGCGAAGACCGCCAACGCCCTGTTCGCCGTGCAGTTCGACGCCCTCGGACGCGACGACGGCGTCCGGACGTTCGCTCTCCACCCGGGAAAGATCATCACCGGGCTCCAGCGGGAAATGACTCTCCAGGAACAGATCGAACGTGGATGGGTGGACGAGCACGGCAACGTGATCGGCGCCGACTTCAAGACACCCTCCCAGGGCGCCGCAACCGGCCTGTGGGCCGCCACCTCCCCGCTCCTCGGCAGCCGAGGCGGCCTCTACCTCGAGGACTGCGACATCGCCCGCGTTGCCGCCCCCGCCACGCCCATGGACGACGGCGGCGTCCGCGCCTACGCCATCGACCCGGACGCAGCCGCACGGCTGTGGGAACTGTCCGTCGCGGCGACCGGCGCTCCCCCGGTCACGCGCTAGCCGGGTCTCCGGCCCGGTGTCGCGTTCCGCGTCTCCAGTCCGCCCACGCATCAGCCTCTCAGAACATTGTCGAGCGCTGCCCGGCCTGCGGGTCCCCACGCCGGCTTGCCGCCAGGAAGGCCTTGGTCCCCGTTCTGTCCCATCAGCATGAGGAACAAGCTCTTCAGGGCGGCCAGCCCACGGGCGCGCCGGATCGTCCCCTCGTCCGCCTGCGCGTACACGTCGAAGAAGCGTGAGGTCGCGCCCGAGGGAAGGATGACCCATGCGGCGGCGAGGTCCCACGCCGGATCCCCGGCGAACAGGGAACCGAAGTCGATCACGCCCGAGAGCGTCCCGTCCGAGACGACGACGTTCGCCGGATGCAGGTCGCCATGCACCCACACCGGCGGCCCCTCCCACTCGGGCGCCGCGACGGCTTCATCCCAGACGGCTCGCACATCGTCGGCGAGGTCGTCGGGGACGACGGCGTGGAAGAAGTGGTCGAAGCCGTCCGTGCACTGCTTGGGGTGGCCGCCACGGTCTTCGCTGATCGGCGCGTCAGCGGGGGCCTCCACGTGGAGTGCCGTGAGAAAGCCCGCCAGGGTGTCGGCCGCGTGGTCGCCGCGACTGATCGCAGAGTAGTCCAGCGGCTCGCCGGGAACCCACGTCATCACAGTCCAGTGCTTGGGAAAGCGCGCGGACGGTTCACCGAACCGCACCGGGGTCGGCACGGGGAGCGGCAGGCGCGGGGCCAGCACGGGCAGCCACCGCCGCTCCTTGAACTGGAGTTCCGGGGTGGGGTCCATGCGCTGCATGCGTACGGCCAACTCGTCCCCGAGACGCCACATTTGGTTGCCCCAGCCGCCCGCCACCTCGCGGATGGCGAGCCGCGCAAGGTCCGGATGCTGATCCTTCAGCAGGTCGTGGACCAGGTCGGCGGTGATCTCGATCTCGGAGTCGGTCATGCGGAGCCACAGTACTGGGGCAGGTGAGGTGGCTCCCGCTCTCACATCAGTCGACGACGTTGCGGAGTACGTCGGTGAGGGCACCGGCGTCGGCCGGGCTCAGTTCGAACACGACCCGACCGCCGCCTTCGAGCGGTATGCGCATGAGGATGATCTGCCCCTCCCTGGTGACCTCCAGCGGGCCGTCGCCCGTACGCGGCCTGATCTTGGCCCTGAAGCACGCAGTGGATTCACCGTTGTCGACGACTTGCTTGAGCGCGCCGGTGAGGTCACTCGCCTCTGCCGGGGTCAGTTCGAGCACGAACCGACCGCCGCCTTCGAGCGGTAGGCGCATGATGATGCCCCGCCCCTCCTTGGTGACCTCCAGCGGGCCGTCGCCCGTACGCGGCCTGATAGCGGCGCGCGGCTGAGAGAACTCACCACCGTTGAGGGTCAGCGGCTGCCTCGCGTTGCCCTCGGTCTTGACTGTGCACGTCCCCGCACCGGGTGCCGCGGTGGCGGCAGGCGCCAGGAACACCATGCTCCCGAGGACGAACGATGAGGCAACGAGCGAGATGACGGCGTTGCGCCGGATGCACCGGGCCATGGTGGGGGTCCTCCCTCGCGATGCGTGGAGGGCGCCGCGGAGCACGGGGGCAAGTCACCGCGCCAGCTGGCCGAAACTGTCCCTCCAGCGACAACGGGATGTACGACTGTGGCGCCGGACTGGTGGGTAAGGCGCCGCTCCCCCATCCTCCACCTCCCCGCACCCGGTGTCGACCGGACGGCCCTGGGCCTGTGAGCAGGCCTGACGGACAGGCTCAGCAGCTCGCCCCAGGGCGGCTTGACAGCTGGTGCTGAGCGACCGCGGCCACGACCACGGCACGTGCCGTCGTATGGTCGGGGACCTCGGCGTGAAGCCACTGATCGCCCGCCGCCGGCCCCGAGCACGGCTCCGGCCTGGGCACCCAACGCTGGGTCGTGGAGCGCGCTTTCGCCCCCGAAGCCTTCCTCGTTCTGGGATGCGCACCGATCTGGGGGTCAGGGCCCAGCGGTCCCCTCCGCCAGATCCTTGATCGCGTTGAGGCGGCGTTCCCACTGGGTGGCGAGGGTGTCCATCCACCGCGTCGCCCGCCTCAGTGGTTGCAGGTCGGCTTCGTAGCGGACCTCGCGTCCGACTCTGTGGGCGCGTACGAGTCCTGCGCGGTCGAGGACGGCCAGGTGTTTGGCCACCGCTTGGCGGGTGATGGGCAGGCTTGCCGCCAGGGAGGTCGAGGTCGCGCCGCCTTCGCGGGCAAGGACGGCCAGGACCTCTCGGCGGATCGGTTCAGCCAGGGCCACCAGGACGTCATCGGGAGCCTGTTCGCCCTCGTTGGTGCGGGTCATGCCGTGGTCTGTTCGCAGTCCGCGCGCAGTTGGTCGAGCTTGCCAGGCCAGTTCTGACCGTTGGCGCGGTGCCGGCCGATGACCTCCTGCGTGGGCAGCCCGAGGTGCGCAAAGCCGCTTTCGACCATGGTGAGCCGGGTGCCTCCTGTGGAGTCGTCTTCGGTCAGGGTGAACTCGACCAGAGTGGCGTTCGAGTCGTCCGGTTCCTCGCCTGCGGCGCCTTGAGACCACCGCCAGGACAGGCGGCGCGGAGGCTCGACTGTCTGGATACGGGCGGGAATGACCCCGTGGAGGCCGTGGTCGAAGACCAAGAGGCCGCCGGGGCGCAGGTCGATCTTGACCGGCTCTCCGTTGCCGAACCAGCACATCCGGCGACGCGTACGCAACCAACCGGTTGCACATGAGGCAAGTAGCCGCATGGGCCCCAGCAAGCTTCGGGCACCCGCTTCGTACTAGCCATCACAGTCCAAGATCGGCAAGAATGTGCGCGGTTCAGACGTCCGCCGGATCACGCCGGGCGCCTCTGCACGTGCCTTCTGCACGATTCATTTCTCGGGGGAAATCGCATGTCCAGTGCTACTTCGCAGCCTCCTGCCCGAAAGCGGTCGACCGCCGCTGTCGGCTGGTTCCTCACCATCGCTCTCAACGTGGTCGCACCCATCCTCATCTACAACCAGTTGCACGACCACGGCTACAGCGAGTCCACCGCCATCCTCGTCTCCGGTCTCGGCCCGGTGCTGGACATCGCGATCTACCTCGCCTGGCACCGGCGGATCGACGAATTCGCCATCGTCTCCCTGCTTTTCGTGGTGCTCACCCTCGTCATCTCGTTCACCGGACCCGACGACCCGCGGCTGCTGCTGGCCAAGGACTCCTTCGTGACCGGTCTGGTCGGCGCGGTGTACCTGGCCACGCTGGCCGCGCCGCGCCCGCTGATGTTCTACTTCGGCCGCAAGTTCGCCACGGACGGCACTCCGCAGATGATCGACTGGTGGAACGGCATGTGGCAGTACCCGGGGTTCCGCCGAGTGCAGCGCAATCTCACGATCGTCTGGGGCTTGGCGTTCATCGTGGAGGCAGTGCTGCGGATCGTGCTCGTCTACCAGCTGTCCCACAGCCAGATGGTGACCGTCAACAGTTTCCTGCCGTACGTCGTGATCGGCGTGCTGGTCTACTGGACGATGACCTACGCCCGGCGGGCGAGCGCCCGCGGCCGCGCCGCAACCGCAGCAGCCCAGGCCACCGCAACGGCGGGCGTGGACCATTCGGTCTGAGCCCGGCACCTGGTGAGCTGCCGCGACGCACACCCCTGACCACCGCGAGGTGGTGAGACGAACAAGAAGATCGCCGCCGTCCTTGCGGATGAGCGCGCGGTAGGTGAAGTGGTGACCCTGGCCCCGGGGGCCGCCGCCGCGGGGCCCGGGGGGGGGGGGGGGGGGCCCGAGCGCGCGCCCCCCCCCCCCGGCGGCCCCCCCCCCAACACC
>NZ_JBHXVE010000007.1:237262-301757 GCF_042672505.1 Streptomyces sp. NPDC127190 | reverse complement strand
CTCGAGTGGACGCCAGGGAGGCATGCCTCGCGCACCCCGCGGCCGCACCCCCGGCCCCCCCGCGCCAGGGTGCTGTCGGAGGGCTCGCACGGGCTCGACAGCCGATCCGGGAAGCCGGAAACGAAACTCCCTTGCGCAATGGTCAAGAAGTGTTGACCATTGGGGTCCATGCCTACCGATGACCTTCCCGAGACGTTCCACGTCACCACTGACGAGCAGCTACGCGCCGTTTCCAATCTCACGCGCCACCGGATCATGGCCGTGCTCCGCTTCGAGCCCGCGACGATCACGCAGATCGCCGAGCGCGTGGGCCTTGCGAAGGGCAGTTCCAGCTACCACGTACGGCTACTCGAACGGGCCGGCCTGGTGAAGGTCGTACGGACGCGGAAGGTCAGGGGTGTCACCGAGCGGTACTACGCCATGGCCGCGCGGGCGATCGTGCTGCCGGATCCGGGCGAGGGAGGCCCGGATGTGCTGATGCGGCATGCGGTGGCCGACCTGGAAGCAGCCCCGGTGGACGGCGAGCGGTATGTGCGGATGGCGCATCTGCGGCTCACCGACGAGCAGTTCGCGGAGCTGGGGGCACGACTGGAGGCACTGGCGGACGAGTACCGGGAGCTGTCCGATCCGTCGCTGCCGGACGCGTCGCTCGTCTTCGCACTGTTCCACCCGGCATCTGGCGGCCAGACCGAAGGGGACGACAAGTGACTTCAGCCCTTCGGAAGCTGCCGACCGGGTTCGGACGGCTGTGGACTGCGCAGACGGTGTCCTCCCTCGGTGACGGGGTGTCCCATGCCGCGCTGCCGCTGCTCGCCTTGACGTTGACGCGGGACCCGATGGCGCTCGCCGTCGTCACGGCCGCCGGAACGCTGCCGTGGCTGCTCTTCGGGGTGCTCGGTGGTGCGCTGGTGGACCGCTGGGACCGTCGGCGCACGATGTGGGTCACGGATGCGGCGCGTGCGGTGCTGCTCGCGATACCCGCGGCAGCGGCCGGGCTGGACGTGCTGAGCATTCCCCTGCTCGCGGCCGTAGCCTTCCTCCTCGGCCTCGGCGGACTCTTCTTCGACACCGCCGCCACGGCCTACCTGCCGGATCTGCTCGGCCGCGACCCCGCGCTCCTGGAACGCGCCAACTCCCGCCTGCGCGGCTCCCAGACCGCCGCGTCCGGGTTCGCCGGGCCGCCCGCCGGCAGTGCCCTGCTCGCGATCGGGCGGGCCGTTCCGCTGCTCGCCGACGCGGTCTCGTTCGCGCTCTCCGCACTGCTCGTACGGTCGCTGCCCGCTGCGCCCCGGCCCGTACCGCAGGCCCGTGAGTCGCTGCTGCGGCAGGCGCGGGCCGGAGCCTCGTACGTCTTCCGGGACCGGTTGCTGCTCGGGCTCGCGCTGCGACCGGCGGTCGGGAACATCGCCTTCCTCGCCGTGGAAACCGTACTCGCCCTCTTCGCGCACGAGCGTCTCGGCATCCACACCTTCGGCTTCGGCCTGCTCCTGACGGCAGAGGCCACCGGCGGCCTGCTCGGCGCAGGCATCGCCTCCTTCCTCGGCCGGCGACTCGGCACCGGCACCGCGCTGACCTGCACGGCCGCCGTCGAGGGACTCGCCGTCCTGGGCCTTGCCGCCGCCCCGGACCCGTACGTCGCCAGCCTCGCGCTCGCCGTCTGCGGCGCGGGCATGGGCGCCACGATGGTGCTCGGCCCCTCCCTCCGGCAGGCGATCGTTCCCGCCCATCTGATGGGCCGGGTCGCCTCCACCTCCCGGATGCTCGCCATGTGCGCCGCCCCGTTCGGCGCCTTCCTCAGCGGCTGGCTGGCCACCACCTACGACGTGCGTACCCCGCTCTACACCGCCGCCGGCCTCCTCCTCACCATGACCATCGTCACCGCGACCATGACCAGCAACCGCCGGGTCGAGGCGGCGCTGCGTGCCGCCGCTCCGGCCGGTGATCAAGACCCACCGGAATCCCGGGGTCCTGCTCAGGAGCGTGCCGTGCAGGGCCCCTAGAGGTCGTCGAGCCAGTGCTGAACCCAGGCGGCCCCAGGGTCACCCGGGAACGGGGAAGGTGCGTGCGCCCCTTCGTCATTGCAGCCCATCCGGTGGTGGCTGCGAGATCTCCGCTCAGACTCCGCCGGAGTAGGTCCTCGAAGGCGCCCCGGCGCCGTCGGACCATCGCCCGCAGCTCCGCCGGCTGGACGGCGTATGCCTGCTCGGTGGCGTATGCCTGCTGGGAGGCGGCCGCCATCCGGGCTCGGCGACGCCGGCGCGGGGTAAGGCGGGCGCAGCTGTACCCGGCCTGCCGGACCGGCGGAAGCGCAGCGGAATCCGCCACGCATCCGCCAGGCCTCCGCATCCGGGAGCACTAAGGAGCGGCTTCGGCGCTGGTCAGACGGTGGGCCGGGGGCCTGCGGCGCGGCGGAGCCGGTTGGCGATTGCCAGTCCCAGCCCTTCCTCCTCCGGCAGTGACGCGACGATGAGGTCGCACCCCTGCTGGTCGAGTTCACGCAGATACCCGTACAGCCCCCGCGCATAGGCGGCCATCGAACGGGGGACGTGCACCACCGCGTGCGCCTTCACCTCAGCGTCGGCGAAGGACGCGGGAAGAAAGACGCCCACCCGGTGCCCCAGCTCCTGCGCCAGCGCCGCCTCGGCGACGACCTTCTCCGGCTCGACCAGGACGACCCGCGCGTCCGGTGCGTAGTGCGACGGATGCTGGCCCGGGACCCGGACCCGGCTGGTCGCAGGGACCGCGAGCGGGCGCCCCAGCACCGCTTCGAGGTCCTCGCGCGTCACCCCGCCGGGCCGCAGGATGGCCGGGACCTCGCCCGTGGCGTCCACGATGGTCGACTCGACACCGACCTCGCAGGGGCCGCCGTCCAGCACGAAGTCGACGGCGTCACCCAGCTCCGCACGGACATGGTCCGCGGTCGTGGGGCTCACCGAACCGAAGCGGTTGGCGGACGGGGCCGTGACACCACCGCCGAAGGCCGACAGCAGCTCGAGCGCCACGGGGTGGTCGGGCACGCGCACGGCCACCGTCTCCAGACCACCGGTCGCTTCGAGGGGCACCCGGCGACCACGCCGCAGGACCAGCGTGAGGGGGCCCGGCCAGAAGTGTTCGGCCAGCAGGCGGGCCGTGGCAGGTACGCCCTCGACCCAGTCGTCCAGGTGCTCCGCCCCGCAGATGTGCACGATCAGCGGGTGGGAAGGCGGCCGCCCCTTGACCTGGAAGATGCGCGAGACAGCGGCGGGGTCCTCGGCGTTGGCGCCCAGTCCGTACACGGTCTCGGTCGGGAGAGCCACCAGGCCGCCTGCGCGCAGCACGCCGGCTGCCTTCTCGATGTCACTGCTTCTTGCCGTCACCCTTGCAATCCTAGGTGCGTCACCGGGCAGCCCTGAACCTGCACCCGGCCGGTCACCCACCGCACCCGGCCATGCCGCAACCACGCGTCCGACGCGGGCGCACGCACCCACAAGCCGCCGGGTCAGGGGGTGATCCTCGATGTGCGGCCGGGCCGCAGACCTGCCTATCGTGGTGAGTGGTCTTCCTCACACTCTTTCGGTGTGGGCGAGCGCCTCCGAGGCCTTGTGTCCGTTCCCGCGGCCCCTGTGTGCAGATGCTGTCCGCCCTTGTGCCCGGGGCGCCTTTCCCATCCAAGCCACCGGCGGTTCCGGGCCGGGCCCGGTTGCCCGTGAGGCGTGGTGCCCGGTGCCGCGGTTTGCCGGTGGTTCGGCAAGATCAGCTGGAGCGCACCCATGTCGGACATCGCGTATGTGAAGATCCATCCCGCGATCGGTATCGCGCGGGTCGGCAACGGCGAGGGGGTGTTCCTCGGCCCCGAGAGCCCGGACGAGCCGCCGAGGGAGCCGGGCTTCTCGAAGGACAGCGTCTCCGCGATCAAGAGGCAGGCGGCCCGGTTCCGCGTGTACGGGTACGACTCCGACGGCAATGTCCTGCGGGAGATCAAGCACGGGGACGACGGCGCCGGCGTGACGTGGACCGTCTCGCTCGCGAACAAGAAGGCGGCCTGGTACGCCTTCTCCCTCGCGCTGGACATACCCGAGGCCCGGAACCTGCCGGTCGCCCAGTTCGGGCGCCGCAACGCCGCCACAGCCGATCGAAGCCGCCTGAAGAACACCCCGCCCGCGCAGTCGATCTCCGGCCTCGGTCAGATCGGCAAGCCCTTCGAGGGGGCCGTCAACGGTGTCGGTGTGTACCTGGGCGAGTTGCGGACCGACGAGGCGGGCAGGCTCAAGGTGCTGGGTGGCCGGGGGACCTCCGCCTCCTTCACCGATCCTCCGACCGAGTTGACCTCGTTCGGCAACAACGACGGCTGGTACGACGACACTTCTGACGGCCCGGTCACCGCCGAGGTCACGCTCGGGGACCAGGTCTACACGGCGGCACCGGCCTGGGTCGTGGTCGCACCGCCGAACTATGCGCCGGACGTCAGAGGCATCGTGACGCTCTACGACCTGCTGTACGACCTGTTCGTCAGGAACCAGGAGATCCCCCTGCCCGACCCGCTGACCTTCGACGAGCACATCAAACCTCTGCTGCTGCGGTTCACCGGCCTCCAGTGGGTCAACGAGGGCTTCGCGGCCGAGTACGGCTGGGGTGCCGCCAACGACTTCTCCTCCCCCCAGGCCCTGGCCACGCTCGGCAGCAACAAACCCCAGTACCAGGACCTCCGCCAGCGCGTCTATTACCACATGCGCAACTACGACCGTGATGGCATGTCACCCCTGCCCTGGCCGTGGTTGTACGGCGACGCCATGTCCACCCACCCCAGCTCGGTGCGCCAGCACAACGTGATCACCCCAACCCAGGACGCGCTGCTACAGATGTGGGTGAACGGGGACTTCGACACCACGCCCTACACTCCGCACCCCGACCTCGACCGAGCGCCCGTCGCCCTACAGCCCGGGCTCCTCGACCGGGCGATGCTGGAATCCTGCCTCGCCGACGCCTTCCACCCGGGCTGCGAGGTCACCTGGCCCATCCGCCACCGCACGTTGTACCAGGAGCCCTTCCGCATCCTGCACCGCACCGACGGCCACGACCCGGACTACGGCGCCCTGCTCACGCCCGACAAGGCGCTGGCTTCCAACGGCCCGCTGTACGCCCAGGGACCGGGCGACCTGACCCGCTGGATGGGGCTGCCCTGGCAGACCGACACCGCGAGCTGCCGCTCGGGCTACGAACTCGCGGCCAATATCGGCCCCCGCTACAGCCCGTACCTGCCGACCTTCTGGCCCGCCCGGGTGCCCAACCACGTGCTCAAGCAGGAGGACTTCGCCACCGTCAACGACCCCGGCAACAGCGACGACGAGCGGGAGCAGGCCTTCGCCCGTCGCGCGGTCTGGCTGCGCTTCCTCCATCCGGCGAAGCCCCAGGCGTACCACGACATGGTCAAGGGGTGGGCCGGGTTCGGCATCGTCGAGACACACACATACGCCGCCAAGGACGACAAGTTCCCGGTCAGCATCCTGGTGGAGTCCACCCCCGCCTTCCCCCCGGTCAGCGACCGCAGGAACCTGGTCAACGTCCACGTCCCCGAAGCCGGCCTCGTCGCACCCGCGGCGCCCACCGCGGCCGAGCGGGCCACGCGTGAGGTCGTTCGCCGGACGCGCTTCGAGGAGGAGGAGATCTCGGCCGGCTACGTCGACAAGGTCGACCCGTTCCGGGAGAGCAGGTGACCGCCGTACCCGCCGACGGCAGGTGCTACGAAGCAGTGATCGCCGGCGGCGGTCCCTCCGGTGCCGCCGCGGCCATCACACTGGCCGCCGCAGGGCGCAGCGTCCTGCTCGCCGATGCGGGCACCGGGCCGCCGAAATCGGGTGAGTCCCTCGTGCCCGCCGCCCGGATGCTGCTGCGCGACCTCGGTGTCGAGCCCGGCACACTGGACCGCGACCACCGTGTGTGCCAGGGCACCGTCTCCGCCTGGGGTTCGTCCGATCCGCGGCAGGTCCACTTCATCAACGACCCCCACGGACATGGCTGGCACCTTGACCGGCCCGCCTTCGACCGCCTGCTCCGTTCCCGTGCCCTGGCCCACGGCGCCCAGGTCGCCGAGCACACCACCGTGGGACGCCCCGCACGCGATCCCGACGGCGGCTGGCGGGTGACGCTGACGGCCGCCGGTGTACACCGGACGCTGCGCTGCCGGTGGCTGGTCGACGCCACCGGCCGGCGCGCCCGCGTCGCCGTGCGCTGCGGAGCCCTGCGCCACCGCTACGACCGGCTCCTCGCCGTCCACCTCCAACTCGCCGACGATCCTCGGGACACCGAGCACCTGTCCCTGGTCGAGTCCGCACCCGACGGATGGTGGTACACCGCCCCGTGCCACCCCACCGGCCGCCTTGTCACCTTCTTCACCGACACCGATCTCACCCCGCCCGACCTCACCGTCCCCGAGGTGTTCCTCAGCCGGCTCGCCGCCACCGTCCACACCGCCGCGCGCGCCCTCGACCGCCCGGCCCGTCCCGGCCACCTGCCGCTGCGCTGCGCCGCCCACACCGCTCGGCTGGACCCGGTGGTCGGCGACGGGTGGATTGCCGTCGGCGACGCGGCGGCCGCGTACGACCCGGTCTCCTCCCAGGGCGTCCTCACCGCGCTCTACACCGGAACCTGCGCCGGCCGGACGGTGCACGCCCACCTCGACGGCGAACCGCACGCCCTCGCCCGCTACACCGCGCAGCTCCAGGAGACCTTCGACACCTATCTGCTCGGCCACCGCGCCGTCCACTCCTGGGAGCGACGCTGGCCCACCAGTCCCTTCTGGCGACGCAGACAGGTCCTCGTGCCTCCCGCCTGACCGGGCGGGCCTGGCGTACGACATGCTTCGCACAGGCGGCGCCGCCTACCTCGTCCATCTGGGGGCCACGGGCACTCGCGTCCTCTGAATGAGCCTGATTCCGCAGTTCATACGGCGAAGCCGCCGCCAAGGCCGCGTCCGCCGCCGCCGGGTCGCCCCGGAGACGATCCGCCGTGTCCCGGACGCCGCGAGCGCCCGCGAACTGCCCGAGCAGCTCGAGGAACGAAGTGGGGCGGACGATCAACGCGTTGAAGATCTTCCGGGCCGTGGCCGCACGCTTCGGCAAACGCGCCTACGTCTTCCACGAGACCGTCACCCGCGCCTGCCCGGCGGGCGGCTCCTTCATGTCTCGGCGCGGCGGAACCTACGGTTTGTGGGTTACCCAGAGCAGTTCCGCCGGCCAGCGGTGTGCCCAGTCAGGTGGGTCGGTTTCGTTGTAGCCGTTGGGTGTTCCGGGTTCGGGCCGCGGCTCGATGAGGTCGTCGATGACGAGACCCGCGCCGCGAAGAACCCTGACCCAGTCGCCGTAGGTGAGCTGATAGCTGGTCGCGCCGCCGTCTTCTTCGGCGATGGTGTTCAGCCCGAAGTAGTCCTTCTGCAGCGTCGTGCTCACGCGGCCGGCGGCTTCGTCGTAGCAGGCTTCGAACCATGGGCTGGCGACGTTGAACACCAGGCGCCCGCCTCGACGCAGGACGCGTGCGGCCTGCGGGACGGCCAGGTGCGGGGGCGCCCAGCTGAGCCCACCGAAGTCGCAGAACACCAGGTCGAAGCTGTCGGCGGCGAACGGGAGTTGTTCGGCTGCGCCTTGCACGAGCGGGTAGCGGGCCGCTCCCATCGCGCGGGCCGCTGCGGCGAGTTGCGTTTCGGACAGGTCGAACCCGACCACGGTGGCGCCCTCGGCGGCGAGGGCCCTGGACCACTGGCCGGCGCCGCAGCCGAGTTCGAGGACGCGCTTGCCGGTGACGTCGCCCAGGGCGTGCAGGTGCGCGTCAGGGATGGAGTACATGCCCCACAGCCGGGGTGCGGCGCCGATGTGCGGGTCGTGCTTGCGCTGGTAGGCGCTGCTGATCTGGTTCCAGAACCGCCGGTTGGCGGGGATGCTGTTCACGTGCCGACTCCAGCAGTGCCTGCCGACGGTGGTCAACACGATATGGGCACCGGACGGCCCCCACCTCGGTCCGGCCCGGCTCGGCCCGTGATCAGCCGGACGAGCCCTGGACCGTGTGCACCAGCCGGAAGCGCTGGGCCAGCACCTGGGTGTCGTCGTCGACGGTGAATCCGGGGTCGCCCAGTTCCTCTCGCACCTCCGCGCTGTGCCAGAACGCTTCGTGCCCGGCCCGCCACTCGGCCACCGATGTGTCGCCTTCGCCCTCGTCGAGAGCATGCTGTAGGTCGATGTCGGCGAGTCGGACCACCCGCACCTCGGTCATTTCGATCACCGCGACCCGCAGCCCTTCGGAGTCGACCACGGCCAGCCGCTGGCCGACCGTGGGCAACGGCTCGTTCTCTCGCTCGTATTCCAGCACCAGCGCCGAGGTGGTGGTCTTGGCACCGGACAGGATCGCGGCGACCAACTGGTCCCGCAATGGTCCGGGGAAGGCGAACTCCGCCACCGGAAGATCATGAATGTCCATGCCCGGCAGACTACCGAGCCTGTGGCGGACGGCCCGGTCGGCGCGACCACCGGTTCGGTCACGGCCTTCGGATCCAACCGCCGTGTCCGCTGGCCGAGTTCGAGCACGGTCCGCCACGGCCGCGGTCAGGCGTTCCGCCCGGGCTGCGAGCAGGGCCTGAGGATCGCCGGTGGCCAGGTGACGGTCGAGCCACCGGCTGAGGCGGCGACGGAGGGCGGCTGTACGCAACCCAGCCAGAACATTGACGCCGGCGATACCCACGAGCCCCCAACCTCTCGACGGCCTCGGTCTCCCCCGAGGGTGCGGCAGACTGGGCGGCTTCAAGCGGTGCCGGAAGCTCAGTCCTGGCCGACGCGGTAGATCCGTTCGCGGAGTTGCGTCTCGGCCCAGTCCAGGTCGGCTCGTAGGTCGAACCAGACCCGGTCCTTGCGTTCCCCGGGCCGGTCGAGGCCGACGGCGACCCAGGAGAACACGCCCTGGAGGATCTCCCGTTCGCGTCCGGGGCTGGTCACGCCGAGCGCGAAGGAGAGGGCGATGCCGGCCCGGGTGACGACCAGGCGGCTCGCGTCGTCCGGTCGGGGGCGGCCGGCGGTGAGGTAGCGCGGCACATCGAGGATCTTGATCCACTCCAGATCCGCTCCGGCGACCTGGTCGGCCAGGATCCCCGCGATGGAGTCGCGCACGGCAACAGCAGGCTGTTCGCCGAGCCAGCCCAGCCAGTGCTGGGAATCGACGAGTTTGGCGAAGTCGTCCTTGGGCGGGCCGAAGTTCGGATTCTCCACGAACTCACCGGTCAGCTTCCCGTCCTCGCCGACCACCCAGACACCCCGGACGGCTTCCCCCGGAACGTAGCCGTTGGGGTCGCCGACAAGGTCAGAGTCGATCACCGCAACCGACCCCCCGGGGTTCGCAGCGGCTTCCGCCACGAGCTCGGGAGGAGGTGACTGCTGGATACGGCGCCACTCGGCCGACATGTCCCCCACGTGAATGACCTCTCCTGTGATTCGTCCGAGGGGCTCAGCACCACCCCGCCGGCGGCATACTTCCACGAGCGCTTCCGCCCGTCGCGGGCAGGTCCGCCCCTGGAGCGCGCCCCGCGTCGCCGAGCAGTCAGGGCTTTACGGCGTGCAGGATCCGCATGCCCCTGGAGTCGGCGGTGTCGCGGTGGACGCAGCTGGTCGTTCGCTGCTGCGTACCGGGATGAAGCGATCGGTGCCGCGCAGCTCCGCGGTGAGGTCGCGGTAGGTGACGACGAGGTGGCCGCCCGAGGCGAGGGCACCGGCGATGTGTCCGAGCAGCGCGGGGACGTCCGCCGTGGCCGGGAGGTGGGCAGGTGTGATCGCCCGGCAGCTCGACATCGCCCCCTCGACCTGTGTGGAGCCGCGTGTTCGTCCTCTCCGGAGGCGACGACTTCCTCCTTCACGTGGCGGTGCAGAACCTCGACCACCTGCACCCCTTCCTGACCGACCGGCTCAGCAAGCGCAGCGAAATCACCGGCTTTCGTACCTCGGTCGTCTTTGAGCAGGTGAGCAACACCGCGCCAGAACGCCTTCCCGCGCCCGACTAGGGCGCGTATCGAGCCGATCAATGAGTGGTCCGGGCGAGGCCCCTGAGCATTCGGGCACCTGGTCCGGCGAAAGTGATGTGATGTACTCTCACAGTGGCGGCCTACGCATCGGAGGTGCACCTGATGGCAGGCCTGTTCGCCCTCATCTTCTGGGTATCCGTGGGTTGCTTGGCCTGGCAGGGGATCAAGGGATGGCTCCAGGACAAGCCTCCTGCGAAGTCTCCCGCCCCGGTCGCCCGGCAGAAGCCGTCCTCGCCCCCCGCTCCGCGCCCGCCCAGCCCGGCGCCGAAGGAGAAGGGGAATGGGAAGGGGAAGGTGAAGGTGAAGGTGAACGAGAACGGTGCGGCAACGGCGGCGTCCACGGGATCCAGCGCCGCCCACCCAATCCCCAGCCAAATCCCCGACCAGGACATCGGCGGGGCGTCGCAGCCGACCCACCATCACACTCACCACCCCGGCGGTGGAAGCAGCCACGGTGCCGGGCATCACTCCCCGCACCACGACGGAGGCGGGAGCCACCACAGCGGCGGCCACGACGGCGGACACTTCGACGGCGGCGCGTTCTGACACCTGCCGGGTCCTTCGGACTGCGGCGTGGGCCTTCGGACTGCGGCGTTTGCCGCAGTCCTGGACGAGCCCTGACACTGCGCATCAAGAACGAGGTGTCCGTCGTGGTGATCCCTACCTCCCGGGCAGCCCGGCGGAGTGCCCCGGTGGGCACACCCTCGTCACTCCCTCGAACGTCACCCCGCTGTCCGCCAGCGCTTCCCCTGCCGTGCCCGGCCGCGCGGTGAGCGCCAGCAGCAGGTGCTCGTCCCCGAGGTGCCGCTCACGCCGGGCGGCCGCTACCCGCAGGGCGCTCTTCAGCACGCCCTTCGCGTCCTGGCCGAAACCCGGCCGCCGCCCGGACCGAAGGCGTCCGCCCGCCCGGTGAGCGTCGGCGCCCCCGGACATCGCTCCGGCGCCGTGCGCCTCCTCCACCCGCGCCACGACCTCCCCCACGTCGATGCCCAGTCCCGCCAGCGCGTCGGCCTCGGCCCGGGTGAGACCGGCGCGCCGCTCCGTCTCCCGCAGGGCCCGGCGAACCCCGTCCCGGCATTCGGCCGGCCCCAGGGCGGACAGCGCGAAGGACGCCCGGCTCCCCTCGCGGTCGAGGAGCGCGAGCAGCAGGTGCTCGGCGCCGACGGTGCCCGCCCGGCCCTCCCTCGCGTAGTCGATCGCGCCCTCGACCACCGCCCGGGCATCCTTGGTGAACCGCTCGAACATCAACGCCTCCCGTACTTCTTGTGCACGGCCTGCCTGCTGACACTCAACTCCGCGGCGATCTCCTGCCACGACCAGCCCTGGTTTCGCGCACTGCGCACCTGTACCGCCTCCAGCTGCTCCAGCAGTCGGCGCAGCGCGGCCACGGCCCGCAGTCCGACCCGCGGATCAGGGTCACCGGCACGCTCGGCGAGCTCGGTTGCCTCACTCATGATGTCAATTTAGGTTGACATCGAGCTTGCGTCAACGGTGGTTGACGACCAGGGCACGCGGAAATGGTCGCCTGCGCCCGGAGTAGCGAGCTGACCAGCCGGAGGTTCGGCCAGGACCTCCGGCCCCGGTTGGCGGCAGCCGGGCAGGCCGAGGAGTTGCTGACGCATCCGAACCTCTCCGACGCTGGAGCGAACCTCGCACGACGGGCCCTCCTCGCTGCGACACGCGGCTACGGCGAGAACCGCGACCTGTTCGAGAACTTCCCCCCCTCACGTCGCGTGGACCAGGGCACTCCTGTCCGCGGACGAGGCGGCCAGCGTTCGCTGCCTCGACTACTCCTACTGGGTCGAACTATCGGGTGGCAGCCGCCGGCCGGCCGCCTCGTCCGCACGCATCCGGGCAGGGCAACGGGCGTTCGACGTGCCCAACGAGCCGTTCGTCGACGCGGCCCACGCGTTCATCACAGGCGAGCGGTTTCCCCCACTCATCCTCGTCGGCGAGAGGCAGGACAACCCGGTCTGCCTTGAAGGTCACTTGTGCCTGACCGCCTACGCCCTCGTCGGCTTCCCGACCGACGTCGAGTGCCTGATCGGCACCGCTCCGGCCATGGAACGCTGGGCGAAGTAGTCCAAGCGCGCCAGGCTCTCGGCGACCCTGATCAACAGTAATTGTCAACGCATCTCGACCAGTTGAGCTCACCGCCGGCTCTCGCGAGTTGCTCACGACGAGCCGGTTTGTGAACTCCCGTTGCTGGAGCGCTCAGTACTGCCTTGCAGGCGTGGGAAGGTTCTTGCCCTTGCGCAGGTTCGCCTTGTGTTGATCTTTGCGGTGCACTCGGGTTTGCTGTTCCGATGTCTGACCTTCGTTTCCAGCAGCCGATCGACGAGGACGTGCTCAGAGACTGGCTGTACGTCCACAACGTGATCATTCCTACCCACGTTCTGTCTCTCGACGAGGCACGGGAACGCGCTGGGCGCAATCACCTCGAGGTCGCCTACCTGGGCGATGCGCTGGTGGGCTGCACCACGGTCCGCCCGCCGGTAGGTGACACCCTGACGGCCACCGTGATCGCCCGCGTGCTTCCTGCTCACCGTGGGCGGGGCATCGGCGAGGAACTCTATGCGCGAGGGCTCGACCGGGCCCGGAAGCTGGGCGCCGAGGTGATCGAGACGGTCGTCCTCTCTTCCAACGAGGATGGACTGCGCTTCGCGCTGAAACACGGGTTCGTAGAGACCGAGCGATACCTGTTGCCGGGCGACACCATCCCCTGGATCGACTTGCGCCTCTCCTGACACAGGCCTGACCGCTGGTGGAAGCTGCCCGAGGGTGTGGTGCCGCACGTCCCGGTACGACCGCAGGGCGAAGGACGGCGTCGATGCGATGACCGGGCTCTGCTGACGGCTTTCACCCTTTCCAGCCGCACCGCTTGCGAGACGCTCCGCCGAGATCCACCCTTCGAGATGGATCACAATGCGGAAAGCAGTCGGGGCACAGCAACGAGAGGCAGAGTGGTGGTCATGGTCCTGTCCGATTCGGCCCTGGCCACGATACCTGTGGGGCAAGGACCGAAGGGCGTGGCTGTTTCACCTGATGGACTCCACCTGTACGTAGCCAACCACGATTCGCGCTCCATAAGTGTGGTCGACACGATGGCCGGGGCGGTGGAAACGGTTATCCCGTTGGACCACAATCCCTGGGGGATAGCGATCACGCCGGACGGCCGGCACGCCTACGTATCCCTGACCCCGGACAGAGTGGGCGTGCTCGATCTCCTCACCCACGACGTCATCACCAGCATCAGCGTGCCGGGATTTCCCGCAGGCGTGGCCCTGACTCCGAATGGAGAGCGCGCCTATGCCGCTCTCAGCTTGGGTGAAAGCTTGTCCATTATTGACACTGCCAGCAATACGCTTACCGGACACACCGAGTCAATGGAGGGCGCTCCGATAGCAGTGGCGATCACCAGGGATGGGCGTCACGCCTACGTGCCAACAGACGGATCGTGTCTCATCGAAATCGTCGAAACGGAGACCGGCACAGTCAGTTCCGACCCGCCCATCGTGGTGGGTTGCGCGGCGACGGATGTGACGTTCACTCCGGACGGACGCTATGCCTTTTCATTGAGCGACACCCTGGACGAGGCAGCCGAGTTGTACGTCATTGACGTCGCGACGAAAAAGGCCGGCCACCCCGTCATCGTAGGAAACTCGTCCTTTGGGGTTGCTGTCGCCCCGGATATGAGGACCACCTATATCACCGCTCCTGACTCCGGCTCAGTACTCGTTGTTTTGACGGCGGACATCCTTAAGTCGGCGGCTCCGCACTGATACCCAGATGAGTGGGGCCGCGGTGGGACGGATCCGGTCAGGGCAGCAGGTGGGTGGCCAAGTGTTCCCACTGGCGGATGGGGGCGATGCCCGGTGTCGGGGTCAGGAGGTGGAGGCTGACGTGGTCGGCTCCGGCGTCGAAGTGCTGTTGGACGCGATGGGCGATGTCCTCGGCACTGCCGTGGGCCACCAGTGCGTCGACCAGCCGGTCGTCGAGCGCGTCCGGGTCCTCGTATCCAAGTCCTCGCAGCAGTCCGCGGCGGTTCGGCAGGGCGGCCGCGGCCGCGGTGCGGGCCAGTTCTGAGGTGTCTGCATGGTCGTTGCCGAGCACGCACATCAGGGTGACGGCCAACAGGGCATCGCCTCCCAGGACGGTCCTGGCGGTGCGGGTGTACTCGACGGGCATGCCCAGCACCGTTGCGCCCCGGGTGCGTTCGGCGGCAAGGGCCAGCATGTCGGACCGCAGGGCCGCGAGTACGCGGTGGGGTGATGCGGTCGTGCCGGGTGGCCCGAACGGGGCGGTGTCCAGCGCGTCGAGGTAGGAGCGCATGGTGGCCAGGGGCGGCCCGAAGCGGTGGCCGCGGATGTCCTCGGCGAGGCTGGGGTGGCTGTCCCACAGGCTGAGCAGGAACCGTCCGGGGAATGCCTCGTCCAGGGTGCGCTGCGCGGCGGCGGCCGTGACCGGGTCACGGGCGTAGATGTCGGTCATGCCGGCGGCCACGACCATGTGCCGGGTGGCAGACAGGAGGATCGCGGCCTGTGCCATCGCCTCCCGCCCCGTGGTCTCGGGGAACCACAGGGTGCCGCAGCCGAGGTCTTCGATCGCGGCGGCAGCCTTACAGAGCGGGGATGCGGGAAGGTGGTCGAAGTTCCCTGCCCAGATCCCGATGCGGCCGAGGCCGTGGGGGCCGGCGCTCACGCGTCCTGCCCTGCGGTGCGCGTGGAGTCCAGGAACGCGGCGATCCGGGACGCACCGGTGCGCTCCAGCCAGGTGCCGAAGTCCATCGTGGCGGGGTGGATCTTCCGGGTGGCGGGAATGTCGGCGCGGTAGCCCAGTGTGTTGAGCCACTCGTTGGCGTAGGCGAAGTCTTCGCTCAGGGCCCGGATCGCGTCGATCGGGACCTGAACATAGGGCAGCGACATGCCGAGCGCCTTCCCGATGGCCGCAGCGATCTGAGCTGGCGTCAGTTCGTCTCCGGCCAGGGAGACATTGCGGCCGATCCACTCCTTCGGCCGGGCGAACGCCAGCGCGGCGACGGCGCCGACATCGTCGACGGCCATGAACTGCTGCGGGACCTCCGGCGCGAGCCCGGTGGAGAGGCTTCCGTTCCGCAGCGCATATCCGCCGGTGAAGTTCTCCATGAAGGACACGGGCCTGAGGATCGTCGCGGGCAGGCCGAGCGCGGCGATGTGCTGCTCGATCCGCCACTTGCTGACCAGGTTCACCGGAAGCTTCTCCTCAAGGTGCCGGTCCGCTTCGGCGACCGACGTGAAGACGAAGTGCCCGATGCCTGCGGCGTGCGCGGCCTCGGCGACGTTCGTACCCCAGCGCACCTCGTCCTCGGCGGTGAAGTCCGGCGCGGTGCCCGGCGAGCCGACGGTGGGCTGGACGCTGAACAGACCCCAGGCGCCCTCGGCCGCGACGGCCAGGGAGTCGACGTCCTCCATCTGCGCCCGCACCACCTCCGCTCCCGCCTGCGGCAGCGCGGTCGCCTGAGCCCCGTACGGGTCCCGCGTCAGCGCGCGTACCTGCCAGCCGTCCAGGAGCAGTCGATGTGTCACGGCCCTGCCCTGAAGGCCGGTCGCCCCCACCACGACGACGGTCTTTCCTGTCGGTTCCATGCATCTCTCCGTATCGCACGCCGACGAGGGGCCACGCCCCCATAAATGGGGTGGCCCTCCGTTTATCGGTCGCTACGATATGGAGGGCCACCCCAGTTAGCAAGCCATCAGGAGTTTCCGTGCCCCAAAGTGCAGCCGGCCCCGCTCCGAGGCCGATGCGTGCCGACGCACGCCGCAACTACGAGCGGATCGTGGCCGCCGCCGAGAGCCTGGTCGCCGAGCACGGCGCCGACGCCTCGCTGGAGGAGATCGCCCGGCACGCCGGCGTCGGCTCAGCCACACTCCACCGTCACTTTCCCTCCCGGCAGCTGCTCCTCGAAGCCGTCTTCAAGGGCCGGGTCGAGACCCTCTGCGCCAAGGCCCACGACCTGCTGCCCGCGCCCGATCCCGGAGCCGCACTCGTCACCTGGCTCCGCGCCGTCGGCGCACACGCCGTCGCCAACCGGGGTCTGGGAGCATCCCTCATGCACGGTGCCCACGACGGCGACCCCACGCTGGGAAGCACCTGCCACGCCATGATCACCAGTGCCGGTGGCGAACTGCTCGACCGCGCCCGCCGCATGAATGCCGTGCGCCCCGACGTCACCATCGCCCAGCTGCTCAAACTCGTCGGCGCCATCGCTTTGGCCACCGAGGGTGATCCCGACGGCCCAGGCGAGGCCGACCGCCTCCTCACCCTGGCCATCGACGGAGTACGCGCACGCTGAAGCTCCCTCCCCCGGTCAGTGCCTGGTGAGCTGTGGGCGCGGATCGAGCCGTTTCTGCTGCGGAGAGCGCCTTCATGCTCAATGCGTTGACCCTCACACCGTGTCAGGCGGTCAACTCGGAGACATCATGTTCACCATCGGAGACTTCGCCCGGCATGGCCGCGTCTCGGTCCGGATGCTGCGTCACTACGACGCGACCGGACTGCTGCGCCCGGCTCACGTCGACCCCTTCAGCGGCTATCGCTACTACACCGCTGCCCAGCTCGCCCGCCTCAACAGGATCATCGCGCTCAAGGACCTCGGGTTCACCCTCCAGCAGGTCCACGACATCGTGGACGAGAAGGTCACCCTCGAGGAACTGCGCGGCATGCTGCGGCTGCGGCGGGCCGAACTGGAGACCGCGATGGCTGCCGCGGAAGCACGGCTGGTCCAGGTCGAGGCGAGGCTCCGAGCGATCGAGAGTGAGGGGCACATGCCCACGAACGACGTCGTCATCAAGAGCGTCCCTTCCGTCCGAGTGGCGGAGCTGACCGCAACCGCCGCGAGTTTCGAGCCCGAAGACATCGGCCCGGTCATCGGGCCGCTCTACGACGAGCTGTTCCGGTGCCTGGACTCAGCGGGTGTCACCCCCACCGGCCCCGGCATCGCGTACTACGAGGACGCCCCGGAGGGCGGAGGCAGGATCAGCGTCCACGCCGCCGTCCAGGTCTCCGCCCCTCTCCAGGACGGCACCTTCCGGATCCTCGACCTGCCGTCCCTCGACCAGGCAGCCACCATCGTGCACCGCGGTTCGATGGACGCCGTACTCCCGACCGCCCAGGCGCTGGCCCGCTGGATCGACGCCAACGGCTACCAGTCGACCGGATACCCCCGCGAGATCAACCTGGAGTGCCCGGAAGACCGCGACGGCTGGGTGACGGAACTCCAGGCACCGGTGACCCGGGCCTGATCCATCGCGCCCCAGCCTCACCGGACCACGTTCGGGCAGCGGGAGACCGCTACGGCCCCCGCTGCCCAACCTCGATACTGCGCCAGCCTAATCCAGGGTGTAAGCGGCTTGGACCGGCGCCCGCAAGGCCCGGCGAACGGCTTACGACGGACAGCGGTACGCCTTGGCCCTCTCCGGTCCTTGAGATCCGCTCTGAGACTGGCGCCGCTGTCCACCCGGGTGGGTTCCGTGCGGTGACGCGGGTGTCGGGCAACGCCTGAAGTCAGCCTGGCCCGCGAGGCCTCCCGTTAGAGCGGCGAGGCCCGGCGCCTTCGCCACCGTCACGGAGTCCGCCAACGTCCGTGCTTCGCGGTGATGACGCGGGCGCCGGGCTGATGCCTTCGTTTCCCCGGGCCCTTTGAGGCCTCTTTCAAGAGCGGCACAGCCCGGCGTCTCCGTGATCGCCGCGAAACTCGCGGCGGCCGGCCGGACGTTGATCTCACGGCGCGAGCCCACCCCAGGGTCGACCTCTTGTTCCATCCGCGAGCCGTGAGCTCTGCAGACAGATCGAGCCCCTGGGGTGCGCTGGTGTCGCGAACGGCTACTGAGATGGCGGACCGACGAGTCCTGGGATTAGGGCGCCGCGTGACCCGCATATGCTCGTGACCTGCATAAATGACTGCCTCTGGGAGGACAGCTTGACTGTGTTCTGCGGCATCGACTGGGCAGAGCGCCACCACGACGTCGCCCTTGTTGACGACACCGGCACACTGCTCGCCAAGGCCCGCATCAGCGATGACGCGGCCGACTACAGCAAGCTCCTGGACCTCCTGGCCGAACACGGCGACAGCCCGGACTCCCCCATACCGGTGGCCATCGAAACCAGCCGGGGCTTGCTCGTGGCCATCCTGCGCACCGGCAGCCGCAAGGTCTTCGCGATCAACCCGCTCGCTGCCTCCCGCTACCGCGACCGCCACGGCGTCAGCCGCAAGAAGTCCGACCCCGGTGATGCCCTGGTCCTGGCGAACATCCTGCGCACCGACATGCACGCCCACCGCCCCCTGCCCGCCGACAGCGAACTCGCCCAGGCCATCACCGTGCTGGCCCGCGCACAGCAGGACGCCGTCTGGAGCCGCCAGCAGGTCGCCAACCAGGTCCGCTCGCTGCTGCGCGAGTACTACCCCGCCGCCCTGCACGCCTTCCAGGGCAAGGAGGGCGGCCTGACCAGGGCAGACGCCCGGATGGTCCTCGCACTCGCCCCGACCCCGGCCAGGGCGGCGCAACTCACCCTCGCCCAGCTGCGCGCCGCCCTCAAGCGCAGCGGCCGCACCCGTGCCTTCGACACCGAGACCGCTCGCCTGCGGGACATCTTCCGCTCCCAGTACGCCCGCCAGCTCCCGGCCGTTAAGGACGCGTTCGGCCAGCAGCTTCTGGCCCTCCTCAAGCAGCTGGATGCCACCTGCCAGGCCGCGGACGACCTGGCCGCAGCCGCCGAGGCCGCCTTCAAGCAGCACGCCGACAGCGAGATCCTGCTCAGCTTCCCTGGCCTCGGCCCCCTGCTCGCGGCCCGCGTCCTCGCCGAGATCGGCGACGACCGGAGCCGCTTCGCCGACGCGAGAGCGCTCAAGTCCTACGCCGGTTCCGCCCCAATCACCCGCGCTTCCGGCAAGAAACGCCTCGTCGGCCGCCGCTTCGTCAAGAACAACCGGCTCATGCACGCCGGCTTCCTCTGGGCCTTCTCAGCCCTCCAGGCCTCACCCGGAGCCAACGCCCACTACCGCCGCCGACGCGAGCACGGAGACTGGCACAACGCCGCCCAGCGTCACCTGCTCAACCGCTTCCTCGGCCAGCTCCACCACTGCCTCCAGACCCGGCAACACTTCGACGAACAACGAGCTTTCGCACCACTTCTCCCAGCGTCCGCGTAATTCAGGAGATGGGCAGAAGCTCAGTCAGTGAGCGCTTGGCGGCCCTCGTTGAGGCTGCGCCACCTGGGCGCTCAGAGTTACTCAGTGAGGGTGAGTAAGCGAAGGTCAGCGTCCAGCATGCGGATCAACTCGCCAACCCGTCCGCCGCCATCCGGCGCCGTCGGGAAACGTTTGAGCACGTCAACCACGACCGGTGTTGCACGACGCACCGTCCGTTCAAGGTGTTCAGCACCGACGCTCCGGTCGTCGTCGGCGACGAGTTCGGCCGCTCTGGCTGCGTAAGCGCCGGCTCCCAGAATGTGCTTGACCTGGGTGGCTTTGGCTAACGGATGCAGGTAGGCGGCGCCTGCCGCAGACATCGCTGCCCACGCTGCCTCGCGCGCAGCCGCAGTGTGGGCGCTCTTGGCTGCCTTGAGTGCCGCCGACGCTGTGTCGCGCAAAGATTTCCCGCGCTCGCCGCCCCGGGCGAATGCCCACGCGGCACCGATGGCATCTCTAGGCCGCGAGTCGTCCGGCTGATCAGCCTCGAATATCTCCAGCACGACCTCCGCAGAAGCCGCGGCGAACGCGGTGACTGCACGAAGATCCTGCTTGCTCAGAACGACCTCGCTCGCTTCCCCTGTCATGCTGCCATCTTCGTTGACTCCGGACAGCGCGGCAGGAAGTCGGTCTCGGCCGCTCATACCGACTGGCCTCCGACGCGGACAGGATCGTCGGACTTGACTTCTTGGCCCCCTGAGATGTCTAACGGCTCAGGGAGCGATAGGAAGCTTGGGTCTCGGCGAAAACTTCGCGGCGGCCGGTGTAGCGCTGCGGGGACCGCCATTGCTTGTACTCGGCGTTGGCGTGCTCCACGCAGATCCGATCGGCGGACTGTGCTCGGCGTTCGTGCCGCCAGGCGTGCTGTGCGC
Organism: Streptomyces sp. NPDC127190; assembly: GCF_042672505.1. Lineage (NCBI taxonomy): Bacteria > Bacillati > Actinomycetota > Actinomycetes > Kitasatosporales > Streptomycetaceae > Streptomyces > Streptomyces sp. NPDC127190. Next base: position 281,626 of record NZ_JBHXVE010000007.1, on the reverse strand, counting down.
CGAGGGGCGCGTCCCTCTTCGGCTTGCGGGGGGGGTGACCTGTTGCGGGAACTGGTTGGCCAGGCCTCGATCGCCCTCGTCGACATGCACCTTGCCGCCGGGGTGGCAGCGCAGCTGCTCGGCGATGCCCTCGGTGCACACCGCGGTCCGGTCGTGCATCCGTCCTGGCCGCACGACCCCGCAGAACAGGGTGCGCCCCTGGCCGTCGCTGAGCGTAGTGGTCGTGATGGTGTTCTGCTTGCGCTTGCCGGACACGAACGCCTTGCGGCCCGGACGTCCGGACTTCGGGCCTGCACGTCGGTGCCGTCGATGCGCAGCTCGACGTCCTCGGCCCCGGCCTAGGCGAACACGTCCTCGATGGTGCGCAGCCGGATGCCGGGCTGGTCGGGCACGGCGAACCCACGCGCCGCCGGCAGCGGCCGGACCTGCCGGATCGCGACGGACACCGTGGAGCGGTCCACTCCTCACAGCACAGCCAGGGCCGAGTGCGGAAGATCGTGTCGTAGGTGTGCCAGCGTGGCCAGCACCCGGTCGACGAACACCAGACGATGCTTCGGGTCAGCACCAGCCTCGCGGCGCGATCGCCGCCGCGCCGCTCCCGCACCGCAGACTCCTGCTGCGCCTGCCATGCCGGGCGAGTTCAGCGACGAGTTCGGCGAGATGCTGTCGGGACATGCCCGATGGGGCAGGATGAGACAAGGCCGTGCGGGCTGATGACTTCACATCCACGGGCACCGCGCCTCGCGCCGCCTACGCCTGCCGCCGCTCCCACTGCTCCTTCGTGATCTCGTACCGCACACCCCCGTGCTCGGAACCCTCGACCGCCATCATGTCGTCCGGCGTGGGGATGCTCTCCGCGAGTGTCATCCCGAGCTTCTCCATGACGTTACGCGAAGGGCGGTTCACGGTCATCGTCTCGGCCCAGACCATGCGGATGCCGAGCTCGGCGAACCCCTTCGTCAGCAGCGCCTGCGAGACCTCGGTGGCGTAGCCCCGGCCCCAGGCCGCCTGGCGCAGGCGGTAGCCGAGTTCGGCCTCCTCACGCGGGCCGCTGCGCAGCGGACGCAGGCAGAACCAGCCGACGAACGCGCCGCCGTCCTTCTCGTACGCCGCGAACAGGCCGAGGTCGTGATCCCAGCGCTCGTAGCCGGCGAGGATGCCGGGGATGACGAGGTCACGGACCTCCTCCGGCGGGGTCGGAGCGCCGCCGGTCAGGTAGCGCATCACCGCCGGGTCGCTGTCCAGCTCGATCAACAGGTCCGCGTCGGCGGCGGCGAAGGGACGCAGGGTCAGGCGCTCCGACTCGAGGTAGGTGGTCACGTGAGGATCATGGCCGAGAGGGATCTGACGGTCCAAGGCTTTTTCGGGCTGCGTCTGCCACCGGGGCTGGAGGAGTAGCAGCATGGCACTGCCGCCTGCACACCACGGCCAAGGACCCGCGTCTGTCGCTCCCCACGTCGTAAGTCAGTGGAGGGCCTGTGGCCTGCTCTGTTACGGTCCTGGGGCCGGCCGCGGGACTCCGGTGCGACTTCCGGAACCTGCCTATAAAGCAATGATTCGCAGTTCGTGCCCCCATTCCCCGGCCGGCGTCAGCACTCCTGGGGGAAAGATCTGGATGGATTCGTACGGGGACCTCCTGGCAGCCGACGATGTACTGCTCTTCGTCAACGCGGCGATCACCTCCACCGGCCAGCGTGAGTTCCACAGCGACGCGGGCGAGCAGCAGCTGTCCCTGGACTTTCTCCATGCGTACATGCTGGGGAACTACCGCGACCTGTACGCCGGGGTCCTCGCGCTCGACATCAACGACCACAACGCAGTCCTGATCATCCGACGGCTGCTGGAGACCGGCGGCGAGGCCACTGCCGAGCAGCGCCGCAGCGAGGGCCGTCTGATCGCGTCCCGTCTTGCGACGCTGCCGCCCCAACGCGTCTACGGGCTGTTCGACGACCTGCGCCGGGCCAGGGTGAACCACCGTCGCTGCCGCGCGATCATGCGTGACTGGCTGTCCGCCCGCCCGGATCTGGCGTTCGACGCCGTGAAGTACCGCAGTGGCCTCAAGCGAGCCCTTCGCCATGCACACCTGGCCCCCGCCACCGAAGAGCTGGGGACATTCCTGTTCGCGCCGCTGGCCCGCCCGCACTATGCGACACCCCTCCTGGAGACATGGCGCCGCGCGCACTATGAGCAGGCAGCCCTGTACGAACTGCCCTATACGGTCGCCGAGGGCTTCGCCGCCAAGTACGGCATTGCCCGCGATGTCTTCCTGGAACGGATAGCTCCGCGGATGACCCGGCTGGAGACCTTGCGGCTCCAGGAGTCCGCGCAGAAACGGGGGGCTACAGGTGTGCAGGCGGACCTGGCGGGGATGCCGTTGACCCGACTGGCGACCTATGTGCTGTCGCTGCCGGTCGAGGAACGCCGGCGTCGGCGTGCCGAGTTGACCCACGCGCTGGAATCGGCCGCCGACCGGGTGGCCGGCGTTCACCGCGGGAGGTGGGGCAAGGTCACCGCCGTACTGGATGACAGTTTTTCCTCCTTCGGGTCGGCCCACAAACGGCGTCGGCCGCTGGCCGTGGCCCTGGCCTGCCACTATCTGCTCGCGGCCCTGGCCGGCGACTACACCGGGCTGTGGACCTCCGGGCGGACCGACGCGCTGCTGACCCGTCCGTACGGGCCGACGCCGGTCGGCCGGCGGATTCTCGACGCGCTGGACACCGCCCCGTCGAGGCTGGTGATCGTCTCCGACGGATGGGACAACGCGCCTCCCGGCCTGGCCGCCGAGGTGCTGCGCATCTGGCGGACCCGGCTGGACCCTGAGCGCCGCACCAGCATCGTCCATCTCAACCCGGTGTATGACGCCGCCGACTTCGATGTACGCCGGCTGTCCGCGACGGTGCCCACCGCGGGTATCCGTGACGCCGAGGATCTTCCCGCGTTGGTCGAACTCGCCCAGTTCGCGGAAGGCCGCACTGGCCTGGCCGAACTGAAAACCTACATGGACACCCGAGTGGACCGGATGATCAGCGAGCATGAGCGGGAGCGGGCGCGATGACGACACTGGACCTGACCGGCCTGGCCACCCGCCCGTCCCAGGTCTGGAACGCCGTCAGACTGGTGCCGCTCGTGCGTGACGAACCCATGGACGACCTGCGTCTGCACTCGCAGCTCTACGACGATGCGGCCGGGCTGGTCGAGGTCGGCCCGCGCCGTGCCTACCTCTCCTATGTCCCGCACGGTTTCGTCGCCACCTGGACCGATGACGGCACGCCGGCGGCCGCCTACGGCACCCAGCTCTCCGCCGACGAGAACACGGCTCCCCCGGCCACGATGGGTCTGCGCCTCCACCGCAGAATGGCCCGCCGTCAGGCCAAGGACCGGCTGCGGTTCCTGCCCATGCACCTGGCGCTGGAAGGCTACCTGGCGCTGCACTTCGGCGGACCCACCATCGCGTGGGAGGAGTGGTCGCAGCGTGCGGTCCGCCAAGGGCTCTCTCCTCGCGTCGAGGAGGCTTATACGGGCGCCGAGGTGCGGGGACTCGCCGACGCACTGCGCATCTTCGAGATCCACCCCGGCCAGTGTGGCGTGATGGTCTACGTCGCCGACGCGCTCGCTGCCGCGTTCGTGGTTCCGCATCCCGACGACTACCGTGCCCTTCACCCGACGCTCCTGAAGGACCTGTACGGCGAACTGATCCACCACTACGCCACGCTGATGCCGCCGGTGCCGGACTTCCGGGCCCGCATACCCGACCAGCAGATCCGCTCCCTGGCCGACCTGCGCACGGCGGTTGCCGAGCAGGAACATGCCTGGACGCGCTTCCACGACACCACCATGGCGACCGGCCTGCTGGAACACACCTACACCTGGCAGTCGGTCTACCGGATGGGACGCTTCACCCTCTCCCGCTTCCTGCCCGCCTTCCGCCCCAAGCAGGAGAACCACATCGGTGAGGCCATCACCGACGACAGCGGCCGGATCGCCTACCTCAAGACGTTTCGCCTGTCCGAGAACCAGGTTCGTCGCGGTCACCTTCTGAGCAGGCTTGCCGCCCACGACTGGCACCTGGCCGACACCGCAGCCGATCTCGGCATCGGTGAGGCGCAGCTGGGGCTGCGGCTGGAGTCCGCCGGGTTCGGTTTCCTGCTGCGCCAGGACGTCCTGGACGGATACCGCAGGCAGCAGAAACGAACCCGGGCCCCTCAGTCGTAGAAGAACAGCTCAAGGTCCTCCACGGATCCCGGCCCGGTCAGGAATCCCTCGGCCAGGGCGATCTCGTTCTCCGCCGGGAACCGTCCTTTCAGGAGCTGTCTCATCCATATCTCGCCCTGCTCGCCGATCGCGTAGATTCCGGAAAGCAGTTCGGCCATTCCGGCGGGCTGTGCCGGGCTGCGGCCGACGACGGGCTGGAGTTCCCATCCGCCCGCCCGGGCGGCCAGCCGGAGCACCCCGGCCCAGTTGGAGATCCGCCCGATGCGCACGTGCCACGAGTCCGCGGTGAACGGCGCCGGCCTGCCGCCGTGCAGGGCGTTGGTGGCAGTCCTGATGTCCGCCATCACCTGCCGTTCCACGGCGTCACGGAGCCAGCTGCCCTCCTGTGCTTCCTCGATGGCGGCGGACCACCACTCCCTTGCGCCCTCCAGCCGGGCCGCGAACGTATCCATCGCGCCAGGTTTTCACGCGCGCTGCCGTCGGCCTTCGCGGGGAGCCCGAACAGTCGAGAAGTGAAACCTCGCCACGCCGATGTTGAGGGCGCGGTGCGCGAAGTTCAGGGCGATCAATCCGATCCGGTCCATGCCGACCCGGTCGAAGTGGTCCTGGGCGGCGCGGGCCGCCTCCGGCATATGGGGCAGGGCCAGGGCATCGGCGAGCGGGATGCCGTGGTCGAACAGGAGCCAGAGCTTGTCGACCGAGCCGCTGAGGGAGGCGTCGATGCCCCATCACAGGGGGAACCTGTCGACGAGTTCGTCGAGGAGGCTCTCCATGGGATGGCCGTCGAAGCGCAGCAGTCCGGCTTCGCGCAGCCGGGGCACCGGATGGACGGGCCGGCGGTAGCACACCCGGAGGTTGACGTCCCGCTTCTCCGCCGGCTGGGTCGTGGTGCGCATACCGAGCCATGCGCCCTCACACAGGTAAGGGGACGGTCTGGGACATGCTGCGTCTGCTTCATCAGGTACCGGGCGGACATGAAGTGCGGAGAAGGCCATGGCTTCAGACGGGTTCGGGCTGCGGTTCGGGGCGGGGTACCGGGAGGACCTTCGTCTCCCAGTGGCCAGTGGTGCGCACGTAGGCGTAGATGACCGAGGCCGTGGCGAGGAGCAGCAGGGGGCCGAACAGCCAGGGCTGCTGGGCCATGTGGAGAGGCAGGTAGCGGTACGACAGCAGGAGCACGGCGAAGACCGTCACGCCGTGGACGACCAGCTGGATTCCCGACCGGTCCCACCCTTGCGCGGACGACCGCAGCGCTGTCTCGACCGTGAGGGCGAACACCGCGCCGGCCAGCAGGTCCGCGCCGTAGTGGTAACCGAAGCCGAGCGTCGCGGCGAGGGTGGCGACCAGCCAGAAGGTGCCCGCGTACCGGAGGAATCGCGGGCCTTTCCGGGAGTGGATGAAGATGGTGGTGGCCCATGCCGTGTGCAGGCTGGGCATGCAGTTGCGCGGTGTGATCCCGTCGAAAAGGATGGCGTGCGGGGCCCCGACCGGTGGCGGCACATTCGGCCACACGTCCGCCGCTGCCCAGTGCCCGCCGCTCGGACCGTACGCGAACACCGGACCCACCACCGGGAAGACCATGTAGACGGCCGGTCCGATCAGGCCGATGGCGAGGAACGTACGGACCAGGTGGTGGCGTGGGAAGCGGCGCTCGACGGCCACATCGCGCAGTTGGTAGGCCGCTACCGCGACCGCGGCCACCGCGAGCTGGATGTAGACGTAGTTCAGGAGATGGGTGCCGATCGGGCCGGTCGCCGCCACGATCCGGCCCATCACCCATGAGGGGTTGCCGAGCGCGTGGTCGGCCATCGCCACATAAGGGTCCAGGACTTCCGGGCGGGTTTTCGAGGTGATCAGCAGCCAGGTGTCGCCGGTCTTGCGGCCGGCCACCAGCAGCAGGCCCAGTCCGACGCCTTTCAGGAGCAGGACGCGTTCCGGGCCGGAGCGGCGGGTGATCGCGATCACCGCCCAGGCCAGCACCACCCACAGTGCGCCGTTGCCGAACGGATGACCGTCGGTCACCTTGATGCCCAGCGCCAGCCGTACCAGCGCGATCAGCACGTCGACGCCGACCGCCGCACCCAGCGAGACGAGCCGTTGCCGCCAGGTGAGCACGACCATGGTCAGTGCCAGACTCGCATACAGAAGAAAGCCGGATTTAGGCGGAAATATCACCTCCCGCGCCTGGTTCGAGAGCGGCCCGGGGATTCCATATCGATCCGCGGCGACCTCCAGCACCACGAGGAATCCGAGGACCAGCACGCCCGCCGCAGCCCACAACACCGCCTGCGGCCGACGCCAACCCTCGGCCTCAACCCCGCGGCCTATTCGCGAAGACACTCACAACACCCTAGAAATCAATGACCCGGCCGATACGTCAGACACTGGACGAGATATCCCTGCCGACACCGGGCCGACCGGTTTCCCGGTGGAGGACCGACGGCAAGGACGCCCGCCATGAGCCCGATCATGCTAGCCCCGGCGCCGTCGGCAGAGACAGGCGGATACCGGCACAAGCCGTGCGGGCTCCGGCTTCCGGCTTCCGGCTTCCGGCTTCCGGCCGGAGGGCCTCCTCAGGAGAGAGCGGTCGGCCGGCGCGGGGGCGGGACGGCGCGCAGGTGCTCCCACAAGGGGCGCGAGCCGGACGCCCACGCTCCGAGGGTGTGGCGGTCGACCACATGGAGGCGCTGCTGGTCGGCGAAGGCCACGGCCGGTGCGGTCACCCGGCCGTTCGTCACGATGACGGCGACGTCGGCGCCGTGGACCTGTCGGGCCGTGCCGTTGAGGACCTGGAGGTCCGGTGTCCCCACCGGGGAGCCGGACAGGCCGTTGCGGCGGTGCTTGCACTGGATCACCCAGCGCCGCCCGTAAGGGTCGGTGGCCTTCACGTCCGCGCCCAGCTCCCCGCGGCCGCCGACCCTGACGGCATCCTGGCAGCCGTCGCGGCGCATGAGGTCCCGGACCGCGTCCTCGAACCGGGTGTGGTGCAGGGCGTCCAGCTGGGACAGCGCGTACCGCAGGCCCTGCGCGCGGACGGCTTCCCAGCGGGCGTTCTGCTGCTTGCGGTAGAGGCGCCCGGCGCCGGCCAGCGCTGCGAGCGTGCCGGCGAGGAGCAGGAGCCACCAGTGGGCGAGCAGCCAGGTGATCACCGTCACCGTCAGAGCGATGGCCAGCGCGGCGGCCAGGAGGAGGCCGGTCAGCTGGTCGTTCTTCCGCTGCTGTCGTTTGCTCGGCCTCCGGGTACGCCGCCGGGCCGGCGGACGCCTGGTCATCGCTGCTCCTTCGCGCCGGGTTTCCTCGTCCCGCCTGGACTGATGCCGGTCGTGAGCCGGCCCAGGAGGGGGTTCATGTCTAGCCGGGGCCCCACCCAGCCGGAGGTGAAATGCAGGCGAATGGCATGAAGTGTTCGGAGCTGGCCGAATACCGTGCGGCGGGGCGGAGGCGACGGCGGGGGCTGCGCGGGCTGTTAGCGTCCCGTCGTGTGAAGGACAGTGTGTACACGGGCAACGCGGGTGCGGACGGGGCCGCGGACCGGGGATGGATTCTGGGGCACTTCAAGGACACCGGCGATCCCCGGCACAGTGAGGCCGTGGAGATCAAGTGGGGTGTCCATCCGCGCGGCGACGAACGGGCCCAGTGGGTCAAGGGGGAAGAGCGCACGGCGCTGCTGGTCCTGATCAGCGGGCGCTTCCGGGTCGAGCTGCCCGACCGCAGTGTCCTCCTGCGCCGCCAGGGCGACTACGTCGTATGGGGCCGCGGTGTCGATCACTCCTGGTTCGCCGAGGAGGAGTCGGTCGTACTGACCGTCCGCTGGCCCTCCGTGCCCGGCTACGCGGTGTCCGGGGTGGACCGGGCGCGACGCTCCGTCTGACCGGAATACGCCGCAGGGCCCCCTGCCGGCGGTGGTCGCCGGACAGGAGGCCCTCGGGGCGGGACCCGTCGGGGTCAGCCGTCGGACTCCGGGGAGGGGAGGTAGGCGCCCGGGACGTCGTCCGGGGCGTAGATCTTGTTCTCACCGGGGTACGGCTTGGTCCAGTTGTGCGTCTCGTACCAGGTGTAGTGGTTCATCTGGGCGGGGTTGGCGTAGTCGGGGACGGCGTTGGGTCCGGTCAGGCGTTGCTTGGACTTCCAGGTGTCCCACTGGGCGGCGAGTTGCCGCTTGCCGGCCGGCACCTTCGACGGCGGTACGACGGCCGCCTTGGGGTCCTGGGGGGCGGGGGTGTCCACGCCGCAGGGCGGCGGGGTCTTCAGGCCGTCGGTCAGCGAGGTCCGGTTGGGCAGCGCGGTGAACGGCGTGTAGTCCGGGTGCCGGGTGAAGGCCGCGCGCATCGGGGTGGCCGCGCTGTCCTTCTGGTTCATCGGGTCGATCCCGAGGATCTGCTCGATGGTCCGGATCAGGGTGATCTGGGTGTAGTAGTGGCTGTCGACGGTGCCGTGCCGGGCCCAGGGGCTGATGATCTGGATGGGGGCGCGGTGGCCGTCGACGTGGTCGAGCCCGGCCTGGGCGTCGTCCTCGACGACGAAGATCGCCGAGTCCTTCCAGTAGGGGCTGTGCGAGATCTCGTCCACGATCCTGCCGGTGGCGAGGTCGTTGTCGGCGACCTGGGCGGCGGGGCCGGCCGGTCCACCGGTGTGGTCGCTGGACAGCCAGAACATGTTGAGGTCCGCCGGGCCGTTCTGCTCGAAGTCGCGCTTCCAGATCTGGTAGCGGTACACGTCCGGGACGCTGGTGTCGAACTTCGCGAAGCCGTGCACGGAGACGTCGTTGAGGGACGGGATCGGCGAGGAGGAGACCAGGGGGTAGGCGGTGTCCTGCCCGGTCGCCTCCATGTTCTTGCTGTCGCAGTACAGGTTCTGCCAGCTGGAACCGGCCGGCTTGGTCAGGAACTGCTGGAACTCGCCGAAGTCCCGTACGGACTTGCCCGCCGCCTGTGCCCCGGTCCACAGGAACCCGGTGCGCTGGTGGCCGAGGGCGTCGTCCTCGGTGTCGTAGCTGCGCTGGTACTCGCCGGCCGAGGACTCGGTGTACTCCGGGTTGTCGGCCTGCATCAGCCAGTTGTGGCCCTCGGCGGAGTTGGTGCCGATGTCGTACGTGTTGTCGTACAGGCCGAACTGCCGGGCCAGCGCGTGCTGGTTGGGGGTGACGTTCTCACCGAACTCGGCCAGCGACGGATCGCCGTCGCCCTCGGGGATGTCGCCGAAGACCTGGTCGTAGGTGCGGTTCTCCTTGACGATCAGGAACACGTGCTTGATGGTCGAGGGGTCGCCGAGGCGGGTCGGGACGGGCACCGCTCGCGCGTGGCTGCTGTTGTCGGTGTGGGTGACCGAGCCCGGGCTCCAGCCGTTCTGCCGGAAGACCTTGGCCGTCTCCGAGCGGATCGTGCGGTCGCTCGGCAGGGTGAACCGCTGCACGCTGGATGTCGTGTCGTGCGTGTTGTGGCCGGCGCTGGTGGTGGGGCGGCGGGCGTCGATACCGCGGGTGTTGGAGACCACCACCTGGTCGCCGACGGTGGCGATCTCGGCGGGGAAGTAGTCCGTGGGGAGCAGGCCGACGTAGCTGACCGGTTCCTGCGGGCTGGTGTACCGGTAGACGGCGACAGCGTTGGCGCGGCCGAGTGTCACCAGCAGACGGCCGTCGTCGGTGAGGGTCACCGCGTCGGGTTCGTAGCCGACCGACGCCTCCGGCCACGGCTGGGTGGCGATGGTCTGTACGACCTTGTCGCGGGCGGTGTCGATGACCGAGACGTCGTTGCTCGCCGTGTCGGTGACGAACAGCGACCTGCCCTTGGCGTACAGGGCGGTGGGGTGCAGGCCGACGTCGATGCTGGTGGCGGCGGCGTCGGGGTGGGCCAGGTCGATGACGCTGACCGTGCCGGTGGTGGTGGCGGCGGTCACCGGGTCGGCGGGCACCGGGGTGTTGTAGGAGTTGATCGTGGTGTCGCCGGGCTGGGCGGGGCGGCCGCCCTCGTTGCTGACGTAGAGCTTGGAGCCGGCCTGGACCAGGTCGCGCGGGGCGTTGCCCACGGACCAGCTCTGCTTGATCGCGCCGGTCGCCGCGTCGATGGCGACCACCCGGTTCTGCCCGTTGACCGCGGAGTAGACGGTGGAGCCGTCGGAGGAGAACACGGCGGCGCCCACGAGCGCGTGCCGGGGGCCGTCGGCGGGGATGCGGACGGACACCGGGTTGCCGACGCTGCCGTCGGGGTTGACGGTGAACTTGGTGTAGCCGTCGGTCTGGCCGAGCCAGAGCTGCGTGCCGTCGGGTGAGTACGTGGGGCCTTCCTGGCCGACGCTGTTGCTGCCGATGCGCAGGTCCGCGGTGGCGGAGGTGCCGACGAGCTGCTGCACCTTCCAGTCGTCCAGGTTCACGACGGCCAGCGCCATGCCGCCGTCGGCGACCGAGGCCGCGAGGTGGGTGCCGTCCGGGCTGACCGCCGAGGACATGATCTTGCCGTTGTTCACGACGAGGCGGTCGCCGTACGGGTCGATGTACTGGTCGCTGGAGATGACCTGGCCCCGGTCGGTGTCCTGGCCGACCTGGTCGGTGCCGAACTGGCGGGTCTGGGCGAAAGCGGTGCCGGCGGCGAGGACGGCCACCGCGGTGACGGCTGCCGTGGTGAGGGGTATGCGGCGGCCCGCGCGTCTGCCGAGGAGGCGCGCACCGGTTCTCTCGACACGTCTGCGGCGGCGTGTCACCTGCATGGGGTCATCCTTTCGTCATCCCTCGTGCTCATCCCTTCTCATCCCTTCGTCATCCGTTGGGCGTGCCGGGAAGGAGGTCGACGTTGCCGTCGAACTGCCAGAGCGGGTTGGGTGCGTCTCCGGTCGGGGTGCGCACCAGGAAGTAGCCGTTGACTTCCTTCGGTCCGTCGCCGTCGGCGACGTATCGCCCGTCCGCGGTGATGTCGAGCTGGTAGACGGCCGTTCCGGTGGCCTGGACGCCGGGCAGATGCCAGGAGACGACACAGCGCCAGTCGTTGCCCGGCCCCTGCACGGCGTCGGCGACTCCGCCCTTGGTGCAGGCCGCCGCGGCCTTCAGCTGCGCTTCCGGCACGTCGGGGCGGTTGAGCTGCCTGGTCTGCATCCGGTAGAGATGGCCGAACTCCGTGGCGAGCGAGCGCTGGACCGTGTCCTGACCGATGCCGGTGCCCGTGGTTGTCGCGGGGGTGAGTGCCGCGACGACCGCGACCGTCACGGCGACCAGGGCGACGAGCGGCAGGGCCGCCGCGGTGACCGCGCGGCGCGCCGAGCCGTCGTCGGTGAGGTTGGTGAAGTCGCGCCGCAGGAACAGCAGATACGCCAGCGCGGTCGCGGTCACGGCCCACACCAGAGCGACCGCCACGCCGACCAGGAGCGGCCCGAGCTGTGCCGGGCTGGTGAACAGGCCGTTCCAGGCGATGAAGGCGTACCCGGGCAGGGCGAGCCGTACGGCTACGGGGAGGGGCAGCATCTGGGCGAGCTGCATGGCCAGCGCGAGCAGGGCGGGCAGCAGCAGTCCCATCGGGGACCGGCCGAGGACGACGGATCCGAGCAGGCCGATCGCGGCGAGGGCCAGGGTCGGGGCGAGCGCGCCGGTCCAGGCGAGCAGGACGCCGGCGGCGGCGTCCGCGGGGGCGACGAGGTGGCCGTCGAGGCCGACCAGTGGCTGGTTGCCGACCGCGAGCAGCCCGCCTGCCGTGCTGGAAGCGGCCAGGCCTGCCACGAGCAGCAGGATGACGGTGAAGCTGGCGAGTGCCTTGGCCACGAAGATCCGGCGCGGCGAGCGGACGGCGACGAGCAGATGGCGCCAGGTGCCGAGCCGGTCCTCGGCGGCGAAGACGTCGCCGGCGACGACGGAGGTGAGGAGGGGCAGCGCCCAGGTGCCGGCGAAGCCGAGCGTCACCAGGGGGCCGGCCCATCCTGTGGCGTGCATCCAGCGGCCGAAGAGGGTGTCCGTGGGCAGCGTGCTCTGCCGGCTCACCGCGGCGACGAACACGGCGGGGGCGATCCAGCAGGCGAGGACGAGCAGCCGGATCCGCCAGTGCGAGACGAGTTTGACCAGTTCGAAGCGGTAGGCGCGGGCGACGGAGACGCGGTGTGTGAGGGCGGCCTGGGAGCCGGCGACTGCGGTCGCGGTCATCGGGCGGTCTCCTGCTGCTCGTCGCCGGTCGCGGTCATCGGGCGGTCTCCTGCTGCTCGTTGCCGGTCGCGGTCATCGGGTGCTCCCCCGCTGCTCGTTGCCGGTCGCCGGCTGCCGGTGCTTGTCGGCTCCACGCGTTCCCTGGTACGGCTCGCTGCCGGTCGTCGGGCTCTGTGGCTGCCCGGCGCCGGTGTCCCGCTGCTCGGTGAGGGCCAGGAAGGCGGCTTCGAGCGGGGAGACGAGAGGGGCGAGCTCGCGCAGTGCGATGCCCGCGTTGACGAGTCGTACGACCAGTTCGTCCAGGGCGGGTACCAGCGCACGGACGACGAGCGCCCCGGTGTCGCGGTGTGCCCCGGCCTCCGTGACGGTCCTGATCCCCGGTGTGTCTGCGGCCACTTGCCGCGCGGCGTGCGGGTCGGAGGTGACCAGCCGGTAGTCGAGTGCGCGGTTCTCCGCGGCCAGTTTGCCGAGCGGTCCGGAGAACACGACCTGTCCGGTGGCGAGGATGGTGACCTCCGAGCACAGAGCCTCGAGGTCGTCCATGCGATGGCTCGACAGGACGACGCTCGTGCCCTGTGCCGCGAGCCGGGTCAGGACGCCGTGGACGTGTTTCTTGCCGGCCGGGTCCAGCCCGTTGGAGGGTTCGTCGAGGATCAGCAGCCGGGGCCTGGTGAGCAGGGCGGCGGCCAGGCCGAGCCGCTGGCGCATGCCCAGGGAGAAGCCCCGCGTCCGGTCGTCGGCGACATCGGTGAGCCCGACCTGGTCGAGTATGTCGTCGATGCCCGCCGTCCGTGCGTCCTGGCCGCGGAGTGCGGCGAGCGCGGCGAGGTTCTGCCGGGCGGTGAGCGACGGGTACAGGCCCGGCCCGTCCACGAACCCGGCGACGCCGGCGGGCGCGGCGAAGGCCCTTCCGACCGGGGTGCCCAGGATCTCCATGCGGCCGCTGTCGGCGACGGCCAGGCCGAGCAGCAGGCCCAGCAGTGTCGTCTTGCCCGCGCCGTTCGGGCCGGCCAGGCCGTGGATCTGCCCCTGCGCCACATCCAGATCGACCGCGTCGAGCGCGACGACATCGCCGAAACACTTGGTGATCCCGCGTGCCCGGATTGCGAGGAGTGGGTCCATGAGCTCCTTCTTTCGGAAACCTCAAGGACCCTAGGGACAACACACAACACAGGCAGGGGCAAGTGATTGAACGCTGACGGAACGGAAGGCGACCGGAACCCGCCCTGTCGTTAGCCGAAATGCCGTTGTTTCAGGGGGATTTCAGGGTGACTGCGGGGAGACGTCGGGGTGCCGTCCGGCCTACGCCGGGCGTGTTGGGCGTGCCGGCCGGCGTCGGTCGGGGCATCTCTCCGATCAAGCCGGGGTCAGGCCTCCGGCCTGCGGTGATAAGGGGTGGCCCGCATATGCTGATCGAGGGGGTGCGGGACGGGAGTGGCCATGGAGAAGAGAGCGGACATACCCCGGCGCCGGCTGCGGGCCGTACCCAGCGCCGCGGAGCTGTGGCTCCGCCGCCGGCGGGCGCTGCGCTTCATCGCCCTGTGTGTGATCGTCCTGGTGCCGTGGACGGTCTACCTCGGGTTCTCCCTGCCCGGCCAGTACCGGGCCCGGTACTGGCCGGCGGCGTGGGTGGGCTTCGACGTGCTCCTGCTGCTCTCGCTCGTCGCGGCGGGTGTCGCTGTCTGGCTGGGGCGCCAGCTGCTGATCCCGTGCGCCGTGGTCGCGGCCACGCTGCTGGTGTGCGATGCCTGGTTCGACATCTCACTGTCCTGGGGCAGCCCCGATGTGTGGGGAGCGGTCGCCTCGGCCGTGCTGTTCGAGATTCCGCTCGCCGTTCTACTGCTCGTACGGGCGCATCGGGTGCTCCGGGCGACCGTCCATCTGGCGTGGGAGCGGCTGGGGCTGCCCGGGGAGCCGCCTCCGGTGCACCGGCTCCCCCTCTTCGGCGCCTACCACCCGGTCCCCCGCACCGAGCAGGATCCGCCACCCCCGGCCCCGTAAGGGGACTGGTGCGGCCCGGACGGGTTCCTCGGCTACGAAGTTGTCAGCCCCCTAGGTTCAGGCGCGGGCCTCGGCTCCGTACGGGCGGTGGTGGGTCAGGCGGGGCGCTCGCCTCGTACCGGCGGGTTGGCGACGGGGCGGCGGGTGCCCACCGGCAGCAGCGACCGGCCGTGGGTCTCGTTGATGACGGTCGCCGCCGCCGTGTACCAGGCGACGAGTCCGGTGGCGATACCGAACCAGCCGCCGACCTGCGTCATGGCGTGCGGCTGGCGCCCGGTCTCGAAGGCCCCGATGGCGAGGAAGAGGAAGGTGAGGGCCAGCAGGACGAGCACCGCGAGCACGGCGGTGCTCACGCGGAGCGCGGCGACGGCCATGAAGGCGGTGAAGATGGCCCAGCCGAGGAGGAACAGTCCGAGGGCGTTGTGCGTGTCACCGGCGAACGGCAGGCGGGGGGCGATCCACCAGTACGACAGCCAGAAGGCCCCGTAGGAGACGAAGGCCGTCGCCCCGAAGGTGTTGCCGCGCCGGAACTCGAACAGTCCGGCGATGAACTGGGCGAGGCCGCCGTAGAACACCGCCAGGCCCAGTACGGGCACGATGGCGCCGGCCTCCTTCAGCAGGTCGGTGTTGATGATCGACAGCAGCAGCGTGGTCAGCGCGAAGCCGGCCAGGCCCAGCGGGGCCGGATCGGCCCAGCTCGCCGGATGCGGCATCTGCCCGGCCGGCTGGTCCGGCTCGAAGCTCCTGGTGTCTTCGTTCATGACCGGCATCCCTTTCAGCAGAGCACGACCGGACGGCGACGCTCGCCGAGCCCGCGCATATGCCCTGGCCGGGCTGCTCGGGCGGGCCGGCGACACGGGAGGGCCGCCCGCTCTTGTCTTTACGGAATGTACCCATTTGTCGCATTCATTAGCCCTGTCCGGGACGCCCTGGCCCTCGGCGGGGAATCAGCGTGCCCGCGAAGCCTCGGCCCACTGGCGGGGCACCGGCGCTCACGCCTTCGGGATCGGTGCGCTGGCGGACGACCCGCAGCTCGTCGCCGTCGCAGGTGTGGAACAGCACGCCGTGGCCGCTGTCGCCCGGGACCAGGGCCGGCGCTGCCGCCACGGCCCTGTGATGTCTCCGGACTCCGAGTGGTTCGGTCTTGGTTTCGGCCACGGCCGTAAGGTGGGCGGGCGTCGTCAACTCGCCCTGTCTGCCTGCTGGTTGCCCCCGTCACCGGCGTGCGAGGATGCGCCGGAGCCAGCGGGACCGGGCCTCGCGGGCGTCCTGGCTGAGTGCCGCCTCGGGGGCGAAGGTGTCGAAGCCGTGGCAGGCCCCGGGCCATACGTGCAGTTCGGCGTCTCCCTCGGCCCGCCAGAGCGCCTGCGCGTAGGCCACGCCCTCGTCCCGGAACGTCTCGGCGGACCCGACGTCGATGTAGGCCGGCGGCAGTCCGGAGAGGTCCATGGCACGGGCGGGGGCCGCATAGGCCGGCAGGGCCGCGGCGCCATAGCGGTCGCCCAGGTGTGCCTGCCACGCCGTGGCGTTGGAGGTGCGGTCCCAGAGGTCGAGGCCTGCCATCTGGTGGCTGGAGAACGTGTCGTTGCGGTCGTCGAGCATCGGGCACATCAGCAGTTGCCCGATCGGCGCGGGGCCTCCTCGGTCGCGGGTGAGCAGGGCGAGGGCGGCGGCCAGCCCGCCACCGGCGCTCTTCCCTCCGAGGATGACGCGGTCGGGGTCGATACCGAGTGCGGGGGCGTGCTCGGCCACCCAGAGCAGTCCGGCGTGGCACTCCTCCACGGGACGCGGGTAGCGGGCCCGCGGTGCAAGCGCGTACTCGACCGAGACGACGGCGAGGTGCAGGGGGAGAGACCACTCGCGCAGCAGTCGCGGGAGCACGGACCAGGCGTTGCCCGTGATCATGCCGCCGCCGTGCATGTAGTACAGCACCGGCAGGGGACCTGCGATCCCCGCAGGCCGCGCGCTCACCAGGGTGACCTCCGGCCCATCGGCGACACCCGGCACACACACCTCCTCCACCTCGAAGCGGCCACCGGCCCGCAGTTCCCCGACCGTCGGCCTCGGCCGCGCCGCGGCGTCCTGCTCCTGCCGGGCCGCGAGGTTCTCCGGAGTGACCGGCTCTCTCGCGGCGGCGGGCAACGCGCGCAGGGCGCGGCTCAGTTCGGGATCGAAGGGTGGTGCGGGCGCCTCTCCTGCGGGCAACGCTCGTACGGTTCTCATGCGAGGCAGCCAATCACGGCCGACCGGGAAACCGGGATGCGTCCGGGGCGCCGTCCTGACAAGCTCGGCTCCAGCGGGGCGCGGAAGCCTGACCTGATGCCGGAGGAAGTCGCCGTGACGGACTGTGTGTTCTGCCGGATCGGGGGCGGCGAGGTCGACGAGGACCTGGTCGCGTACCGCTCGGAAAGCGTCTTCGTCGTCCCCACGCTGAAGCAGCGGCGCAACAACCCCGGGCACGCTCTTGTCCTGCCGGTGTCTCACGCGACGGACCTGCACGGACTGCCTGCTGCTCTGCTGCACGAGGTCTTCGACGTCGCGGCACGGGTGACCCGCGCGGTGAAGGACGCCTTCGGGGCTGTCGGAAGCACCGTCATGCAGAACAACCATATTCCAGGGCAGGTGTTCCACCACGTGCATGTCCATGTGGTTCCCCGGTTCGCTGACGACGCGTTCCGGCTGCCCGATCCCGCCTTGCGGGAGACGCCCCGTGATGTACGGCTGGCGCGTGCCGCCGCGCTGCGCCGCGCACTGGCGGCGCAGTCCTGAGGCTTCGCCGCGGTCTTCGGAGTTTCCCGTCCGCTCAGGTCCGTGGAACACCGTTGGCGGCGATGGAGAACCTATTGACCATCACTCCGCAGAACTGTGCCGATCGGCATGGTGCACGCCGAGGCGACGACCAGGGACGCCATCGCTCTCAACCGTGTCCTGCGCCCGCCTCCGGCGAGTCCCACCACGTCGATGGCTCCGGCCGCGCAGCCGGACAGGACCACGCCCGTGCCCGGCCCGAGGAGCAGCGCCACGACCGGGACTGCTACGAGCACCGCGTCTGCCATGCCGCGTATCGCCGCCCCGCTGTGCAGCCCTTAGGGGTCCCGGACGGCAAGATCGGGGCCGTCCCTGATGTACGGAGAGGCGGCGGGCCGTCACGCTTGGTGCATGACCGATGTACGACCATGCGGGCGGCGTAGGTTCGCCGCTGTACGCGCGCTCGCCGCCTCCGCCGTCGCCGCGCTCTGCGCGCTCACCACCGCGCTCCCGGCGGCTGCGGCCGACGCGCCCCGCGCGCCCTCCGCCGCCCCGCCATCCGCGGACCGTCCCGCCACAGCCCCGTCATCCGCCGGCCGTCTCGCGCTTCCGACGCCGACCGGCCCCTACCGTGTCGGGGAGGTGTCCCTGCACCTGGTGGACACTTCGCGTCCCGATCCATGGGGGCAGGGGAAGCCCCACCGAGAACTCATGGCCAGCGTGTACTACCCGGCGACCCGCACTGCCGGTCGGCCGCCGGCGCCGTACATGCTGCCTGCCGCGGCAGCGCATTTCGACCGCGTCACCATGAACGACTACCTCGGATTGCAGATTCCGGCCGGCCGGGCCGACTGGGCCGGCGCCGTCACCCACGCCGTTCTGGGTGCTCCGGTGGCCGCCGGGCTCCGGGGGCGGCTGCCGGTGGTGATCTATTCGCCGGGGCTCGGCGAACCGCGTACCTGGGGCACCGCCCTGGTGACTGATCTGGCCAGCCGCGGCTACGCGGTCGTGACCGTCGACAACACCTACGAGTCGCCCGAGGTCCAGTTCCCGGACGGCTCGCTCGCCACCATGGTGCCGCCCTCCGATCCCGACTCGTACGTCCGCGCATCGCTGGCCGTCCGGGTCAGCGACACCAGCTTCGTCCTGGACCAGCTCCGGCTGCTGAACAGCGGCCGGAACCCCGACGCGGACGGACAGCGCCTGCCGGACGGCCTGACCGGAGCCCTGGACCTTTCCGAGGTGGGTATGTTCGGCCACTCGATGGGCGGCACCACCGCCGCGCTGGCGATGGACGCCGACAGAAGGATCACCGCCGGGATCGACATGGACGGCAATCTGACGTACGTGGACGGCTCGCTCATGCCGGTCGCCGAGCACGGCCTCGACAGACCGTTCCTGCTCCTGGGCAAGGACGGCGCAACCGACACGGGTCCTGGCTGGCAGGCCTTCCGCGCCCACGCCCGGGGCTGGACCCGCCAGCTGACCCTGCGCGGCTCCGAGCATGCCTCCTTCACCGACGCGGAAGCGCTTCTGCCGCAGCTCCACCTACCGCCGAAGGTGCGGACCGCCGACCTCGGCACCATCGCTCCGGCCACCGCGCTGCGC
The DNA here is from genome assembly GCF_042672505.1 of Streptomyces sp. NPDC127190. Lineage (NCBI taxonomy): Bacteria > Bacillati > Actinomycetota > Actinomycetes > Kitasatosporales > Streptomycetaceae > Streptomyces > Streptomyces sp. NPDC127190. Next base: position 262,938 of record NZ_JBHXVE010000007.1, on the reverse strand, counting down.
ACCGATGAAGCCTATGTGGCGGCCTACTTCGACCACTGGTTGCGCGGCCGCAGCGGGCGGTTGCTGGAGAGACCGTCGGCGAGGTACCCGGCCATGCTGTTCGTGGACTGATCGCCACAGCGTGAGGGCCGGCTGTCCTACCGGGCGGAAAACCCGCAGCGTGCCTGCTCCAGCTGGTCCTTCACCCAAGGGTCGTAGATCGCCAGCCGCCGCCTGGCCGCCGGGTCGAACTGCGCGAGCTGCCCCGCGACCCACGGATCCATCCGCCGGGGAAGGCCACGGTTCGGGCCGCAGGCGTGGCTGCTGAGGTCGGTCGTGGCGCGAGCGGGGCCGTGGGCGGCGGACAGCGGCTGGGCCGCCGCCGCGGGACCGGTGGCGAGGAGAGCACCTCCGAGCAGGGCAACGGAAGCGCCGGCCGCGCCTGTGATGCGTGTCAGTTTCCTCATGGCCTTCTCCTTCCTTTCCTTCACTCCGTTACGCTCCGTGACGGATGCCGACGGGTGGTCCTGTCACAGCCCGAGCGTCCGGAGCAACGGGTACGGGCGCCTACCCGAGGAAACGCGCCGTACTCCTGCGCGGTCGTCGGACCTGGCCAGGCGACATGCCGGGGTTGCTCCGTTCGGGGCGCCCCGTCAGGCGATCGGCCGTATGCAGGGCGTTCCTGGCAGCGGCGCAGGAGGGCCAACCGCAAGGATGGCGGCCGACAGCGATACGAACCGTGAGCATCGGGAGACCCCACTTGTGAGCATCCTCAACGAACCCGACGGTGCCGCGGCGGCCGAGGACTCGTACGAGAACGAGGTGCCGGTCCGGCGCAAGCAGCCGGGCAATGTCCTGGTGAAGTGGCTGACGACCACGGACCACAAGACGATCGGCACCCTGTATCTGGCGACGTCGTTCGCGTTCTTCCTGATCGGTGGCGTGCTGGCGCTGATCATGCGCTCCGAGCTGGCCCGGCCGGGCCTGCAAATCGTCTCGAACGAGCAGTTCAACCAGGCGTTCACGCTGCACGGCCTGATCATGCTGCTGATGTTCGCGACGCCGCTGTTCGCCGGCTTCACGAACTGGATCATGCCGCTTCAGATCGGTGCGCCGGACGTGGCGTTCCCGCGGCTGAACATGTTCGCCTACTGGCTGTACCTGTTCGGCTCACTCATTGCCGTGGCCAGCCTCCTCACCCCGGACGGTGCTCCGGACTTCGGCTGGTTCATGTACACGCCCCTGTCGAGCGTGGTGCGCACGCCGGGCAGCGGGGCCGACATGGCCATCATGGGTCTGGCGTTCTCGGGTTTCGGCACCATCCTCGGCTCGGTCAACTTCATCACCACGATCATCTGCATGCGTGCCCCGGGCATGACCATGTTCCGGATGCCGATCTTCTGCTGGAACGTGCTGCTGACCGGTGTGCTGGTCCTGCTCGCCTTCCCGGTCCTCGCGGCCGCGCTCTTCGCCCTGGAAGCCGACCGGAAGTTCGGCGCGCACGTCTTCGACCCGGTCAATGGAGGTTCCCTGCTGTGGCAACACCTCTTCTGGTTCTTCGGCCATCCGGAGGTGTACATCATCGCGCTGCCGTTCTTCGGCATCGTCTCCGAGGTCATCCCGGTCTTCTCCCGTAAGCCGATGTTCGGGTACATGGGTCTGATCGCCGCGACGATCGCCATCTCCGGTCTGTCCGTGACGGTGTGGGCCCACCACATGTACGTCACCGGCGGCGTACTTCTTCCGTTCTTCGCTTTCATGACGTTCCTCATCGCCGTGCCCACCGGTGTGAAGTTCTTCAACTGGATCGGCACGATGTGGAAGGGCTCGCTGTCCTTCGAGACGCCGATGCTCTGGGCCGCCGGCTTCCTCGTCACCTTCCTCTTCGGCGGGCTGACGGGTGTCATCCTGGCCTCGCCCCCGATGGACTTCCACGTGTCCGACTCGTACTTCGTGGTGGCCCACTTCCACTACGTGGTGTTCGGTACGGTCGTCTTCGCGATGTTCTCCGGCTTCCACTTCTGGTGGCCGAAGTTCACCGGCAAGATGCTGGACGAGCGCCTCGGCAAGATCAGCTTCTGGACGCTGTTCGTCGGCTTCCACGGCACCTTCCTGGTCCAGCACTGGCTGGGCGCCGAGGGCATGCCGCGCCGGTACGCCGACTATCTCGCCTCCGACGGCTTCACCACGCTGAACACCATCTCCACGATCAGCGCTTTCCTGCTCGGTTTGTCGATGCTGCCGTTCCTCTACAACGTGTGGAAGACGGCCAAGTACGGCACGCCGGTCGGGGTGGACGACCCGTGGGGCTACGGCCGTTCGCTCGAGTGGGCGACCTCGTGCCCGCCGCCGCGGCACAACTTCGTCACCCTGCCGCGGATCCGCAGTGAGTCCCCGGCGTTCGATCTCCATCACCCGGAGTTCGCCGAGTTGGAGTACGCGGGCGGTGCAGGTGCGCAGGGCGGCGTGGAGCCGGGGCGCGAAAGCGGTCGGCCTTGACCCGGTCGAGTGGTCGCGGTGCCCCGCTGGACCGGCAGGGCGGGGCACTCGCCAATGAGGTCGAGGGTTACCTCCTCTTGCAGGCGGAGCGGGAGCAGGCGCTGCGGGAGGCCGAGATGCTGTGCGCGCGTCTGCCGTGGCTCACGAGCGGGCAGGCCGAGGACCTCGCCCGGCACTACACCGAGCAGCGCCTGGGCCTGACCCGGCAGGCACTCCAGGCCACGGCCGACCGGGCGAAGCGGCTGCGGGGCGAGTACGAGGCGCGTTATGCCGCGCTGCGGCGCGCCCTGTTCAGACGGCATGCCGCCTGCGCCTGCCTCCTGTTCACCTGCTCGGCCGCGGTCGGTACGGGGGCCTGCCTGCTGGGCCGGTGACCTCGGATCGGGCCGGGGCCGGATCGGGTCGGTGCGGCCGGTGCTCCGTGGTCGGTGATCGGTGGTTCCGGGGAATGCGACGCGGCCGAGGGCGCCTGCCGGTCGGTCGGGCGGGTTTCGGCCGCGTCGCTGCTGTCTCGTCAGGCGCTGTCGGCACCGCTTGCCGCGGTCGTCGGGACGGGCACGACGGTATCCGCGGGTGCGGGGACCGTCGCGAGTCGCTCGCCCTCGATGTCGAGGTCGGGCAGCAGCCGGTCCAGCCACTTCGGCAGCCACCAGCCGGCCCGGCCGACGAGCGCAAGGACGGCCGGGACGAGAGTCATGCGGACCAGGAAGGCGTCGAGGAAGACGCCGACGGCGAGAGCGAAGGCGATCGGCTTGAGCATGCTGCTGCCGCCGGGGATGAAGCTCGCGAACACCGCGAACATGATCAGCGCGGCGGCGGTGACCACCCGGGAGGCGTGCCGCGAGCCGGCCAGGACGGCTTCACGGGGCTCGGCGCCATGGACGTACGCCTCCCGCATGCGGCTGACCATGAACACCTCGTAGTCCATGGCGAGTCCGAACAGGACGGCCATCACGAGGATGGGCAGGATGCTGACCACCGGTCCGGTCTCGGCGACGCCGAGGAGGCCGGAGAGCCAGCCCCACTGGAAGACGGCGACGACGGCGCCGAAGGTGGCGGCCACCGAGAGCAGGAACCCGAGGCTGGCCTTCAGCGGCACGATCACCGAGCGGAACACGATCAGCAACAGCAGCAGGGACAGGCCTACGACCACCAGTGTGAAGGGCAGGAGCGAGTTCGCGAGCCGGTCGGAGACGTCGATGTTCACGGCGGTCGTACCGGTGACGGAGACCTCGGCCCCCGTCCGGTGCCGCCAGCCGGGTGCCTCGTCCCGGATGCGTTCGACCAGGTGCTTCGTCCGGTCGTCCGCGGGGCCGGTCTTCGGCACCACCTGGATGACGGCCGCATCGCCGTGCTGGACGGGCTGCGCGGCGCCCACCGTGGCGACGCCGTCGGTGGACCTGAGGTCGCGCACGAGGGTGGCCGTGGCCTGCTGCGGGCTGTCGGCGTGGGAGGTGTCGGCGAGGACCAGGAGGGGGCCGTTGAAGCCGGGGCCGAACGCGGCGGAGACGGTGTCGTAGGCCTGCCGCTGGCCGCTGCCGGCCGGGGCGGAGCCGTTGTCGGGCAGGGCCAGTCGGAGGTCACGGGCGGGCAGGGCGATGGTCAGCAGGGCGATCAGTACGGCCGCGAGGGTGAGCAGCGGCCGACGGACGGCGATCCTGCCCCAGCGTTCGCCCATCGACCGGCGCGCACCGCGCCCGGTGTCGTGGGCCGCCTGTTCGCGGCGGGCGGCGCGGGAGCCGGGCTTCGGCCGCAGCCGTTCCCCGGCGAAGCCCATGAGGGCGGGCAGGAGCGTGGCCGACACGGCCACCGCGATCAGTACGGCGCCGGCTCCGGCCAGGCCCATCACGGTCAGGAAGGGGATGCGGACGACGGCGAGCCCGCAGAGCGCGATGATCACGGTGAGGCCGGCGAAGACGACGGCGCTGCCCGCGGTGGCGGTGGCCCGGGCCGCCGACTCCTCGGTGTCCATGCCCGTGGCGAGCTGGGAGCGGTGGCGGGACAGGATGAACAGGGCGTAGTCGATGCCGACGGCCAGCCCGAGCATCGACGCCAGGGAGGGTGCGGTGGCGGAGATGGTGAGGATGCCGGTCAGTGCGGACAGGCCCAGCAGGGTGATCGCGACGCCGGTGACCGCGGTCAGCAGGGGCATGCCCGCGGCGAACAGCGAGCCGAAGGTGATCGTGAGCACCACCACGGCGATGGCCAGGCCGATCAGTTCCTTGGTGTGGCCGGTGCTCTTGCTGCTGCCATAGGCGGATCCGCCGACCTCGACGGTGAGCCCGGCGTCCTTCGCCGCCTTGGTGCTCTGTTCCAGCGCGCTGAGGCTGTCGTCGTGCAGGTCGGCCTTGCCGACCTGGTAGCGGACCTGGCCGAGCGCGGTCGTACGGTCCGGGGATATCAGCTTGTTCTGCACCGGGTCGGTGACGGCGACGACCTGCGGGGCCTTCTCCGCCTCCGCCATGGTGGCGCTGACGGCCCCGGCGTAGCGGGGCTCGGTGATCCGGTGGCCCTTCGGGGCGACGAACACGATCTGGGCGCTGGTGCCGGCCGCCGAGGGCAGCTCGCGTTTGAGGGTGTCCATCGCGGTCTGGGCCGGGGAGCCGGGCACGGTGAACTCGTCGTTGGTCTGGCCGCCGAACGTGATCACGCAGGTGACCACCGCCGTCAGCACCAGAAGCCAGCCGGCCAGCACTGCCCGGCGGTGCCGGAAGGCGCCACGGCCCAGGCGGTAGAGCAGGGATGCCATTGAAGGGTGCTCCTTGGGGATCTTGCGGATACGGGCGAGCGGCACGTCGGGGGTGAGGGGGACGGGCAGAGCAGGCGGGCCCGGGGGTGGTGAGGGACCGGCGGGAAAAAGTGTCACGACTGACACGATACCTAAACTGTCAGGGATGACACTTTGCCGGGTCGCGTCGATCTTGGGTCAGACGGTCCGTGGCAGGATGAGCGCGTGAGCGAACACGGGACACAGGAGAAGGAGCTGGGACGGCGGGATCGCAAGAAGGCCGCCACGCGCAGGACGCTGCTCCAGACGGCGACCCGCATGTTCGCCGAGCGCGGCTACCACGAGACGACGGTCAAGGACATCGCCGCGGCCGCCGGGGTCACCGAGCGCACGTTCTTCCGCTACTTCCCCTCGAAGGAGGACCTCGTCTTCGCCGAGATCCTGGACTTCGTACCCCTCGTGCAGCGGGAGATCCTCCACCGGCCGGACGGCGAGCCGCCGATCACCGCCGTCCACCACAGCCTGCTCGCGGCCGCGGCCGGACTCGACGGCGGTCTCGCCATCCTCTTCGTCGGCGCACCGCCCCGCACACTCGGGGGCCAGGGCCGGCCCACTCGGGTCCTGACGGACTTCGAGGACGGCATCGCCACGGCGCTCGCCGAGCGTTTCACCGCGCACGACCCGCAGGAGCCGGCTCGCTCGCGGGCACTGCGCGCGTCGGTGGTGGCCCGGGCCTGCGTCGCCGCCGTACGCAGCGCGCTGATCCTTTACACCCGCGACGCCGAGGGCGGCGGCCCCGGCTCGCGCACGCTCGAGGAGTTCACCGCGCTGCTGGAAGAAGCCTTCGGGGTACTGCTGGCGCAGGGGGATACGGCGGACCGGCCGGCGAGAGTGCGGCCATGAGTGACGCCAGGAGCTGGGTCGGCACCTGGCCGGGCACAGCAGTGCAGGTGCCCGGCCAGGTACGGGTTACAGGTACGGGCGGGTGATCAGCTCGATCGCGTGGCCGGCGGGGTCCTTGAAGTACACCCCGCGACCGCCGTGCTCGGTGTTGGTCTCGCCCGGGCGGCGCATCTGCGGGTCGGCCCAGTGCTCGATGCCGCCGTCACACAGTCGCCGGTAGGCCCGGTCGAACAGCTCGTCGTCGATCAGGAAGGCGTAGTGCTGCATCTGGATCTCCACCGGCGGCTCGGCGAACTGGAGCAGCACGCCGTCGGAGAGCTGGATGTTGGTGAACGGGCCCCAGGACGGCGCTTCCGGGAGCTCCAGCAACTCGCGGAAGAAGCGAGCCGAAGCGTTGCGGTCCTTGGCGGCGATGATGGTGTGGTTGAACGTGACTGTCATGAGGATGGCCTCGCTGGTGTTCGACACGAAAAGAACGGACTCGTGGTGCACAAGCACTGGGAGGTCCGCGTGCCGAACTGGGGTGCCTTCTCCGCACCCACTGTGCGATCAGCCCTCCACCGGGTAGCCGATCCGTGTGTGGCGTAGCGCCGGTCCGGTGTTCACGTCGAGGACCCTACGTGTTCTTGACGACTCCGGCAACTGGCCTATGGTCGCTGCCCGTTGACTCATGGCCGCGGCCTTGAACCCGCTCCCGCAACCAGGGCCTGCGAGGCACTAGAACACCGGCCGGATCTCCCCCACCTCGCGGCCGCCGCCCAGCAGCGGCAGTCGGCCGACACGGTCCAGTACCGGTGCTGTGACGCCGATCCGGCGCAGCGCGTGGGACACGACCGGGCCGAGGGCCCGGGCGCCGCCGTCCTCGATCTTCAGGGCCAGTGCCCGGCCCTCGGGCAGGGCGAGGGCCTGGACCGCCTCCGCGCCCACCTTCGACAGCACGCCCGGTATCTCCCGCATCAGCCAGGTGTCGTGGCGCCGGGTGCCGGCCACGTACTCGGGGTGGGCGCGCATCGCGTCGGCGACCCGCCGCTCGGGCGTGCCGGGGTCGGCCAGCGCGAAGGCACGGTAGGCACGGGCGAGGCCGGTCAGGCTGATCGCCCACAGCGGCGCTCCGCAGCCGTCGGTGCCGACCGCGGCCGCCGTCTCGCCGGCCGCCGCCTCCAACACCGTGCGGATCAGCCGCTGCACAGGGTGGTCCGGGTCGAGGTAGGAGTCCAGCGGCCAGTTCCGCAGCGCGGCGGCCGCCAGCATGGCGGTGTGCTTGCCGGAGCAGTTCATCGCCACCGGGTCCCGGCGGCCGCCCGCCGCCAGATAGGCCTCCTGTTCCTCCTGGTCGAGCGGGAGGGCGGGCGGGCACCGAAGTTGCTGCGGGCTCAGCCCGTGCTCCTGGAGCATCGTGCGGACCAGGTCGCGGTGGAAGGGCTCGCCGGAGTGGCTGGCGGCGGCCAGGGCCAGTCGCGGGCCGGCGAGTTCGAGCCCGGCCCGCAGCACGCCCGCGGCCTGCATCGGCTTGTTGGCGGAGCGCGGAAAGACGGGCGACGTCACATCGCCGAGTGCCAGCTCCACCGAGCCGTCGACGGCGAGCAGCACCAGGCTCCCCCGGTGCCGGCCCTCCACGAACCCGGACCGGACGACTTCGGCGAGGACCGGAGGCGCGGCCGCGCCGTCGCCGGCGTCGGTCCCATGGGTGGCTGAAGCTCCGGCGGACTGGGGCATCGGCGTGACCTTCCGGAAGGGGGTCGGGCCGGTCACGGTACCGGGAGCGGCGCGCGACGTCTGCTCCGCAACCGGTCACACCCGCGGACGAGACCGGCGGGCGGTCGGGACACGGTGACGGGTGGGTCGGCGCCGGGTGTCGGCGCCATATCGGTCTCGGCACGCGGCTGTCGGTGATGTGTCGGCCCCGGCGGGCACGGTGGGCGACGGCTCGTTCCCTCGGGAGCGGCCGTGACCGTCTCGTCCTTCCGGACAAGGGAGCCTTCCGCCATGCCGTCGTCCGCCTTCTCCACCCCGCCCTGGGATGTCCACCGGCTACCGCGTGCCGAGGGCCGCGTCTTTCTGGTCACCGGCGGCAACGCGGGCATCGGGTACTTCATCGCGGAACAGCTGTCCGCGACCGGCGCCACCGTCGTGCTGGGCAGCCGGGACCGGGAAAGAGCCGCTGCCGCCGTCTCCTCGATCCGCGCGCGTGTGCCGGGCGCGCGGGTACGGGCCGTACGGCTGGACCTCGCCGACCTTTCGTCGCTCCGCGCGACGGTGGGAGCCCTGGAGGCGGATCGCCTGGACGCGGTGGTCCACAACGCCGGCGTCGCGCTCGACGACCCGCCGCGCCGCGAGACCGGAAACGGTCATGAGCTCATGTTCGGCACGAACCATCTCGGGCACTTCGCGCTGACCGGCCGGCTGATGCCGCTGCTGTCGGCCGCGCCGGCGGCACGCGTCGTGACCGTGGGCAGTTTCGCCGCGAAGTCCGAGCGGCTGGACCTGGACGACCTCCAGTCCCTGTGGGGCTACCGGCCCAAGCGCGCCTACGGGCGGTCCAAGCTGGCGCAGATGTACTTCGGGCTCGAACTCGACCGTCGCCTGCGTGCCCTCGGCAGCACGGTGGCCAGCGTCGTGGTCCATCCCGGCGGCGCCCTGGACTCCCTCACACCGTCGCGGCCACCGGTCCATGTACGGAGTTCGGGGGCACGGTTGCGCGCGGCACCCGCCGCCCTCCTGGTGCAGGGCAAGGACGCCGGCGCCTGGCCCGCGGTCCGGGCGGTGCTCGACCCGGCCGTCCTCGGCGGGCAGTTGTGGGGACCACGCCGATTCGGCCTGCGCGGCGCACCTCGCCGAGAAGCGGTGTGGAGTCATCTCACCGACACCGCCGTCGCGGCACGGCTGTGGGACGCCAGCCGCGAGCTGACCGGCGTCGCCCCCGATGTCCTGCACCGATAGAGCAGGCCGGCGAGCCGACGCTCGCCTGGTTCCCAGAGTGCCGCCCCGCTACGGCATCGTGCTCTGCCGGGTGTCGGGCGGCGTGGGCGTTTCGGACAGCTCCAGGACCGCGGCCGCCAGATGCGCGCGGAACCAGCGGTGGCCCGGATCGGCCGCGTTGCGGGGGTGCCAGGCCATGCCGAGGTCGAGCGGGGCCAGGTCGAGCGGGATCGGGAAGGTGCGCAGGCCGAGGGCGGTGAGGGTGCCGGGGAGCCAGTCGGCCAGGGTGAGGGCGACGAGGTCGGTGTCCCGGGCGAGCAGCATCGCGCTGGTGTGGCTGGGGACGACGACGGCGGTGCGGCGGCGCAGGCCGAGGTTCGCGAGGGCGCTGTCGATGGGCCCGAGCCGCTTGCCGAGGCGGGAGATGCCGATGTGGTCGGCGGCGGCGAACCGGCGGGCGTCGATCCGACCGGTGAAGAGGGGGTGCCCGACGCGGGCCACTCCGACCAGCGGTGCCCGGATGAGCTGCCGGGTCCGGATCTCCGGGTCCAGGTGGTCGAGGACGCCCAGTTCGACGTCGACCAGGCCCTGCCGCAGGGCCGGTCCGCCCTCCACCGCTTCCGGCAGGAACACGACGTCGACCTGCGGGGCCTCGGTCTGGATCCGTTCCGTCAGGGTCGCAGCCAGTCCCACCAGCAGCAGCTCGGACGCCTGCACGGTGAAGGTGCGCTGGAGGTGCGCGGCGTCGAAACCGGCGCCGGGCCGCAGGACGTTGTCGCAGCCGCGCAGCAACGCGCTCACCTCTTCGCGGAGTTCGGCGGCTCGCGGGGTCGGGACCAGTCGTTGTCCGGCACGCACCAGCAGCGGGTCGCCGACGGCTCGGCGGAGCCGGGCCAGTGTCCGGCTGACCGCGGCCGGCGAGGTGCCGAGCCGCTCGGCGGCGCGGGTCACGCTGTTCTCCTGGAGCAGCGCGTCCAGGACGCGCAGCAGGTTCAGATCCAGCAAATCCCCTCCTGAGCTGCGTTTTTACGTGTACGGCAAGGATTGGCTGCCTATCTTTGCATTGTCGCGGCACGGGTGTCGCCGTGAGGGTGGAACCGTCCGCGCGGCCATCGCGCGTGACGTTCCGACGAACTCCATGAGGAGCCCTTCATGCAGCAGTCTCCGCGCGCCGGCCGGGAAGGCGACGTGCTGGCCGTGGTCAGCCAGAGCGGGCCCACGGTCTCGTTCTTCGACGCCGCCGACGACCGGCACCGCGGCTCGGTCGAGGTCCTCGCCGAGCCGCACGAGTTGTGCTTCGACCCGCAGCAGCGCCTGCTGTGGTGCACCTCGGCCTACCGCTCCGGCTACTACCACGCCAACAGCGGACGCCGGACGGAGGTGACGGTCATCGACCCGGATGCGCGCCGGATCGTCGAGGTGATCGATCTCGCCCCGGAACACGGTCCGCACGGTCTGGCACTGGACCCGGCCCGGCACCGCCTCTACGTCAGCGTGGAGGGCTCGGCCGAGCGGCCCGGCGGAGTCGTGGTGATCGACACCCGGACCCGCCGGCCGGTGGGGCGGATCGACACCGGCGCGCCCGGGCCGCACTGGTTCGCCATCGATCCGGCGGGCCGGAGGGGGTACGCCACCAACAAGGAGGCGCCGTTCGTGTCGGTGGTCGATCTCGAGCAGGGAGCCATGATCGCGAAGGTCGAGGTGCCGGGCAGTGAGGGGCTGGCCGTGTCGGCCGACGGCACGCAGGTGTTCGTCGCCGCGCCCTACGCCGGGTTCGCCGGCACGGACGAGGAGCGGCCGGCGCCGGGCATCCGGGTCATCGACACCCGGACGGCATCCGTGGTCGGCGTTCTGCCCACCCGGTCGGTGTGCCTGCCGGTGCATCTGACGATGACGGGACGGCTGCTCGCGGGCGAACTGTGCATGACACCCGACCCGATGTACCGGCTGGGTCAGCACCTGCCGGGCCGGCTCACCGTGTTCGCGGCCGATACGCACGAGCGGCTGGGCGAGGTCGAGGTCGGGCAGGGCCCGCTGACCATCGGCTCCTCACCGGACGGCCGGCTCGCCTACGTCGCCTGTGTCGCCTCGTCCACCGTGGACATCGTCGATCTGGACACGCTTCGGACGGTGTCCCGGCTGGACCTCGCCAAGCGCGGCGAGCCGGGTGCGCACGGTCTGGCGTACATCCCCCACAGCTGACCTCCAGGGCTCCGGGCCGGCTCAGGGGCGGCCGTCGGCCAGTGCAGCCCTCAGCTCGGTCAGCGATTCCCGGAACAGCTCGGCGAGGCCCCGCTCCTCCCCCACGGCGACCCAGCGCTGGAAGCCGACCTTGAAGACGCCCACGCCCGCCTCGGCGAGCAGGCTCGCGGTCGGTGCGGCGACACCCCGTTTGCGCAGGGTCTCGGTGAGCGCGGCCGACAGCGAGGCGAGCTTGATCAGCTCGCGCTCCTGGAGTTCCGCGTTCGCCGCGATCACTGCCTGCCGGCGGCGCGAGACCTCCCGCCGGTCGGTGAACACCTCGGCGACCGCGTCGAGGCCGGCCGCCAGGGCGTCGACCGGCGCCGCGGACTCCGGCGCGCCCTCGACCGCGCCGACGATCAGCGCCTCCAGCTCACCGGCGCCGGAGAACAGCACCTCGCGTTTGTCGGCGTAGTGCCGGAAGAAGGTCCGTTCCGTGAGTCCGGCCCGTTTGGCAATCTCCGCCACGGTGGTCTGCTCGAACCCGCGCTCGGCGTACAGCTCCAGCGCCGCGTTCCCCAGACGCTCGCGCGCGTTCGGCTCCCATCGTCCCATGCACATGATCCTACGCGATGACAGTCACTGACATCCGGGTGTAGTCTCGATGACAGTGACTGACATCGACAGTTTGGGGACCTTCCCATGCGCATCTTCGTGACCGGCGCCTCCGGCTGGATCGGATCCGCCGTCGTACCGGAACTCCTCGAGGCGGGGCACCAGGTCGTCGGGCTCGCCCGCTCCGACTCCTCCGCCGCGGCACTCGTCGGGGCAGGGGCGGAGGTGGTCCGTGGCACCCTCGACGACCTCGAGGTGCTGCGGGACGCCGCGGCCGCCTCGGACGGGGTGATCCACCTCGCCTTCCAGCACGACATCGCCTTCTCCGGCGACTTCCGGAGTGCTGCCGAAGCCGATCGGCGTGCCGTCGACGTCTTCGGTGAGGTGCTCGCCGGCACCGACCGGCCCTTCGTCCTCGCATCCGGGCTGGCCGGCTTCGCACCCGGTCGGCCGGCCACCGAGCGGGACATGCCCGCGGTCGACGGGTCCCCGCTCTCGATCCGGGCGACGACCGCCCAGGAGGTGCTCCGGCTCGCCGGGGAGGGCGTCCGCTCGTCGGTGGTGCGGCTCTCGGCGACCTGCCACGGCGACGGGGACAACGGCTTCATGGCGACCCTGGTCGGCATCGCCCGCGCCAAGGGCCTCTCAGGCTATGTCGGCGATGGCTCCAACCACTGGCCTGCCGTCCATCGCCTGGACGCCGGGCGGCTGTTCCGCCTGTCCGTCGAGAAGGCGCCCGCCGGCTCCGTGCTGCACGGCGTGGCGGAGGAGGGCGTCGCCCTGCGGGACGTGGCCGAGGTGATCGGCCGGCACCTCGGCGTGCCGGTCGCCTCCGTGGCCCCCGAGGCCGCGGCCGAGCACTTCGGCTGGCTGGCGGGGTTCGTGGGTCTCGACATCCAGGCGTCGAGCACGCTGACCCGCGAACTCCTCGGCTGGGAACCGGTGCAGCCCGGCCTGTTCGCCGACCTGGACAAGGGGCACTACTTCCACACGTCCGCCTGAGCGGCGCGCGGCCGGCCGGTCACCGCCGGCCGGCCGTCGTCAGCGCTCGAAGCGCGAGGAGCCGAGGTTCACCAGGTGTCCGACCATGGTGATCCGGACGCCCTCGGCAGTGGAGCGGGCCTCGGTGAAGCCCGTGTTCTCCGGGAGCAGGACCCGCCAGCCGGCGGCGGGCCGCTCGGCGCCGGGCGCGGTCAGGGACAGCTCATTGCCCTGGGCGAGCAGGGTGCCCGTGCCGTTCACCTGCTGTCCGTTGATGGTGCCCGTGACCTTGAGCCGGGCGGCCTGGCCGGCCGAACCCGGGGCCTGCGACACATGCAGCGGTCCGCCGGCCAGCCGGGTCAGGACGCCGGACAGCTCCTCGTACGACAGTGTCAGCGAACCGGTGGCGAGGTCCGCCTCGGCGCTGCGCGCGGTCAACGAGGTCACCCGCACATGGCGCAGGTCGAGAACCAGCTCCTTGACGTGCAGGTAGCCGCCCTGCGCATTGGTCGTGGTGTCGATGAGGAACTGCCCGGCCGTCAGCCTGACATGGTCGAAGTCCTGGCTGAAGGCCTGGGTCAGGAAGGGGAAGCCCTCGATGGAGACGTCCATGTGGCCGTCGGTGCTGTTGGCATAGCCGTACTTCTGCTCGGCCAGCCGGGCGACCTCCTTGTTCGCATAGTGCAAGGAGACCCGGTCGGCGATCGTGAAGAGGACGGCCAGCACGACGAGCGTGATCACCAGAACCTTGACCCAACGGCGTTTCATACCCGTCCCCCACGGTGCCTCGACGATCCCTCCCGCGCGCGTGGGGGGCTACCGATCATTCACGACCGGCGACTCGGACAATAGCCGGGCTGACGTGTTCCAGTCACACTGGGGCAGAGGCACACCCCGTCCGCGTGCGGGTGGGGGGCGGGCGGCGGAGACTGAAGGCGGGCAGCGCGCCAGCGCCCGCCCGTAGTCATCCATCCGAGGCGCGAACGGATCGTCGCGTCACGCCCCCGCCATCCCGCCCGGACGCCCACGTCGCATCCCTCCGTCCGCGACCGCTTCTCTGCGACAGGGGTGTCCGGCCATGGGCAGCATCGACGGCACGGTTCTACAGAGCCTTCGTGATTCACTGCGGGGACAGGTCCTCGCTCCCCAGGACGCGGGCTACGACGAGGCCCGCAGCATCTACAACGCGGCGATCGACCGGCGTCCGGCCGCCGTCGCCCGGTGTGCCGACGTCGCCGACGTGCGGACCGTGCTCGCCTTCGCCCGGCACACCGGGACGGAGCTGGCCGTGCGCGGCGGCGGGCACAGCGGACCGGGTCTCTGCCTGGTCGACGGGGGGCTGACGATGGACCTGTCGGCGCTGTCGTGGACGCGAGTGGACCCGCAGGCCCAAACCGTGCAGGTCGGGGGCGGCAGCCTGCTCGGGGACGTGGACCACGCGACCCACGCCTTCGGCCTGGCCATGCCGTCCGGGATCATGTCGACCACCGGGATCGGCGGACTCACCCTCGGCGGCGGACACGGCCATCTGACCCGCGCGTACGGCCTGACCATCGACAACCTGCTCGCCGCCGACGTGGTCCTCGCGGACGGCACCTTCGTCACGGCGTCCGCGGAGGAGCACCCGGACCTGTTCTGGGCGCTGCGCGGCGGTGGCGGCAACTTCGGCGTCGTCACCTCGTTCACCTTCCGGCTGAGCCCGGTGGACACCGTCGGGGTCGGGGTGACCCTGTGGCCGGTGGACCGCACCCGCGAGGTGCTCCGGTGGTACCGGGAGTTCCTCCCGGCGGCACCGGAGGACCTCAACGGTTTCTTCGCGCTGCTGGTCGTACCGCCCGGGCCGCCGTTCCCCGAGCCGATCCACGGGCGGAAGGTGTGCGGCGTGGTGTGGTGCTGCACCGGTGACCTGGCGGAGGGCCGGCTGGAGGAGAGGCTGGCCGTGGTGAACGCGGCGGGGCCGCCGCTCTTCCACTTCACGACCCCGATGCCGTACCCCGGATTGCAGACCATGTTCGACGACCTCATCCCCGCGGGGCTTCAGTGGTACTGGCGCGGTGACTTCTTCGACGCGCTCTCCGACGACGCGGTCGCCGTGCACGAGAAGTACGGCCAGAACATCCCCACGAACCTGTCGACGATGCACATGTACCCGGTCGACGGGGCCGCCTCCCGGATGGGCGCCGACGACACGGCTTGGGCATACCGGGACGCCCTGTGGTCGACGGTGGTCGCGGGCATAGACCCCGATCCGGTGAACGCCGCGCTGGTCCGACAGTGGTGTGTCGACTACTGGACGGATCTGCACCCGTACTCGATGGGCGGTGCCTACATCAACTTCCTGGGCGAGGCGGAGAGCGCGGACCGGGTCAGGGGCACCTACCGGGGCCACTACGACCGGCTGGCCGCGGTCAAACGCACCTACGACCCCGACAACTTCTTCCACGCCAACCAGAACATCCCGCCCGCGTGAGGTGACGCGGAAGGGCCGGACAGAGCGCTGACGTGGTCGACTGCACTGCGGTGCCGCGTACTTCAGCACCGGAGCACAGTGCGCCTCACCGCAGGCCGAGGCAGGGCAGCCAGCTGCGTGGGGCACCGTGGGCTGCGGTGAGCAGGGCGCAGACGGGGCCGGGCGCCCCTCCGAGCAGGCCCATCGACTCCGCGCCGAGCGCCTCCACCTCGGGCAGGCGGTCCGTCAGCCGGTCGAGCAGCCGCGCCTTCAGTACGGCCGCGGCGGGCAGGCCGGCGTGGCGGTCGAAGGCGTCGGCCACCATCAGCACGCCCGCGGCTCCGTGGCACAGGGCCAGGACGTCGGCCGGGCGGTCACCGAAGAGGTGGAAGTCCTCGTCGTACCGTTCGGCGAGCGTGGTGAAGGCCTCGGCGGCCCAGCCGGCGGTCCGTCCGTCACCCGTCGCGTCCGCCGCGTCCCACAGCGCCCAGGACACGCCGGGGGTGCCGTAGCACCAGGCCTGGCGGGCGCGTGGTCCGGCGGGTGGCGGTCCGTCGAGGCCGGCGCCGTCCCAGCTGCGGATCGCGCGGGCGTCGTCGAAGGACTGCCGGACCAGCCATCGGGTGGCGCGGTGCAGGGCCCGGGTCAGGGTGGGACGCGGGCCGATGCGGCGTAGCGCGGCGGTGAGCGCCGCGGTCACTCCGGCGGCGCCGTGCCCCATGCCGGTGTTGACCCGTCCGTCCAGCCAGTCCAGGTACGGGTGGCCGGCATAGCCCGCCGTGCGCAGCCGCGGCAGGTCGTCGGCGTCGCAGAGGGCGGTCAAGTGATCGGTGAAGGGGGCGAGTTCGGCCGGTGCCGGGCAGGTGTCCGCACACAGCGCGAGCAGGGTGCCGGAGGGACCGACGATCAGGTCGTAGTCCGGGAACATGACCCGCTCGCGCCGTCGGCCGCGTTCCGTCTCGGTGCGCACCAGGTGGTCGCGGAGCCGGTCGGCGACCGGGCGCAGGCCCGGGTGCACTCGGGCGCCGTGGCGCAGGCCGACCAGGGTTCCGGCGAGGCCGCCGTCGTACAGGCCGGGGTGTCCGGGACCGCGGCCGGCGGTGCGGGCCCATACCGCGACGGCGCGCGCCGCGGCCCGTTCGGCTTCCGGCGCGCCGGTCGCGTGCGCGAGCGCGGCGAGGACGGGAACGCCGGGGTCACTGGGGTGTTCGGCGGTCGTGGTGCCTTCGCGCGACCGGGCGGACCACCGGTCGAGGAGCCGGGCCGCGAGGGCGGTGACGGCCGTGCGGGTGGCTTCGGCGCGCTCGGCGGGGTCGGTGTGTTGCGGCACGGTGTCTCCTCGGGGGCGGACGGGCCGGCGCCCCGCCCGGGGGGGGGACAGTGCCGGGCGGGGCGCCGGTGGTGGTGCCTCAGGCCGCCGGGGGTGGTGACACGACGGCCTGAGGGGTTCTCTCAGTTCACCCGGCGGGTGGTCAGCAGATGACGCCGCTACAGATGACGACCGTGTCGCAGACGATGACGGTGCAGACACCGCTGCATCCCGAGCTGTTCGCCTCGGCGGCCGGCAGGGTGCTCTCGGTGATGCGCGCGTCCAGGTCGCCGATCAGGGCGTCGAGGTCGGTGAGTGCCATGGTGTCGGGCATGGTTGTCCTCCTTCAGATGCGGTGCTGGGTGGGGTCCGCCCCGCCGGCCCGCCCACTGGGGGCGAGCGCGCCGGGGACGTCACGGGTGCCGCGCAGTGCGGCGGCGGCGAGGGCGGCGAGCTCCTCGGCGCCCTGGTCGTACGGGAGTCGGAGCTGGAGCTGGGCGGCGACGGCGGCGCCGTGCAGCGGGTCGCGCAGCGACAGGCCGCCGGGCGCGGGGAGCATCTCCTCGAACAGCAGGTCCGCGCCGGGCTGTTGCGCGCAGATCCGCTCTAGCAGGGGTACGGCGGTCAGCGCCGCCAGGTCGACGGGCACCGGCTTCGCCTGGGGCAGGGCCCGTACGAACGCGTACCGGGGCAGCCCGGCGGAGCGGCGCAGCAGGGCGAGGGCGCGCACCTTGGCCAGGTCGCTGTCATCGGGCCGCGCCAGCCGGGCCCGAGGCACGCGCCAGACGGCGGGGCTGACGACCAGGCTTCCGCCGACGGTGAGCCGGGGCAGCCGCTCCGCGCCGGGGAACGCCTCGGCCAGGCCGTCCAGGCGGATCACGCGCGAGCCCGCGGGATGGCCGGCGGACAGCAGCAGCCGGGCCAGGACGTCGTACGGGGGCAGCGGGGTGCGGGTGGCGTGGTGGACCGGGAGGAGGCGGCACCCGTCGGCCTCGGCGACGACCGTCCGGCCCTCCCGGCGCAGGGTGATGCGGTCCAGCGGGAGATAGCGGGCCGTCAGCCCGGCCGGTCCCTGGTAGGGCGCGGGGTCCGGGTCGCCCGTCCACCACCGGGTGAGGACCGGCCGGCGTACGGCGTTGGCGGCGCGCTCGGCCAGCGGGGGCACCAGCAGCTCGACGAAGCGCGCCCCGGAGAGGCGTTCCACGGCCGCGAGGAAGGCCCGGTAGCCGTGCAGGTTGGCGTAGCCGCCGTACAGGGTCTGGAGCGCGCCGGCGAACCGGGCGTCCAGTACGCCCGCCGGTGAGGCGGTCTCCAGCACCGCGAGCGGTCCGGGGTCCGGCAGCGGGCGCAGCAGGCAGTCCAGCGGCCAGGCCGGCAGTGCGGTGGCCGCCGGCGGTGCCCCGAGCGCGTCCAGCAGGGCGTCGTCCAGGTCCACCTGTTCGGCGCCGGCCCGGGCGGACAGGTGGGCGAGCAGCCTGGCGTATCCGGAGCCGGAGGTCTCGGCGGGGTGCCAGCCGGTGTACCGGCGCGGGGTCTGCGGCGGGGGCGGCGGGCCGGGGCCGTCGGTCAGGTGGCGGGCGAGGATCTCGCCGAGCGGACACGGCCGTTCGCCGAGGTGGACCAGGTCCGCGGGCAGCCCTGCCCCGTCCGACGCGGCGAGCCGGTCGGCTTCGCGCAGCCAGGCCAACCGCGCGGCGGTCCCGAGGCAGCGCTGCACCTCGCGGACGGCTGATCCAAGGACGGCGGCGGCGAGGGCGCGGTAGGAGTCGGTGAACCAGGCCGCGGGTGCGGGCGGCTGTTGTGCCTGCGGTGGCTCGGGCGCGGACACGGCGGGTTCGGCAGAGCGTTCCGGGGCCGGTGCCGGGGCGGCTGCGGCAGGCTTGCCGGCGCTCGGCACCGGCGGTGGGACGGCACAAGGCGTGTGGCCGGGGGCCGGGTCCGGGAGGGGGCGGGGCAGGATGCCCAGGGTGCGGGCCTGCTCGGCGCCGAGCCAGTCCGTGGCGCGGCGGCGCGGGGCCGCGCAGACCTGGAGGACGCCGAGTTCGAGCAGGTGGGCGAGGAAGCCGCGGAGCACCGCGGGGCCGGAGGCCGTCGCCCGGATCGCGGCCGTGCCCAGCAGGGCGGCCTCGATGTCGCCCAACGGCCGTGGCCCGTCCGCCAGCAGGGCCAGGACGCCCTCCAGGGGGCGGGTGCGGCGCAGCACGACCTCCCGCATCCGGCCGCGTTCGCGCGGGTCGATGACCCAGCAGCGCAGCACGCCGCTGCCGGTTCCGGTGCCGGCCGGCTCGAGGACGTGCAGCGGTGCCGGGGCGAGCAGGGTGGCCGGGTCGGCGGCCCGCAGGTCGAGGGCGGCGAGCCGGGCGCGGGTCAGATGGACGTTCTCCACGGCTTCGGCGGCCACCGCGCCGAGGGCGGTGCCGGGCGGCAGAAGGCGGGGCGCGCCGGGCGGTTCGGTGTCGTCCGGCGCGGTGACCGGCAGTTGGCCGACCTGGCCCGCCCAGCCGCGCGGGGTGGTCTTCGCCGCGGCCCGGCCGACGGCCCGCCACAGATACGCCCCGCGTTTGCGCAGCCGTTTCCCGCTCCAGGACTCGCCCTCGGCCAGCCGTCGGGCCACATCCGCGGCGGCCCCGGGGTCGGCCTCGTCGAGGAAGGCGCGCATCACCGGGGACGAGCACACCAGGAACCAGCCCAGTGCCGCCACGCGCGCGCGTTCGGCCGCGACCGTGCGTTCCAGCTCGCGCAGGCCGGCGGCCGCGGTCTCCGCCGCGCGGGACAGCCGTACGGCCTCCCCGGCGAGGTCCCGGGCGGCGGGCAGCCGGTGCAGCAGCCGGCAGTCGGCCGGACCCGGCGCGGCGCCGGAGTGCAGCCGGCGCCGCAGGGCCAGCACGGCGCGGCGGTCGGCGGGTGCCAGCCCGGGGTGCGGTACGACGGTGCGGCCCAGCCGGTCGGCCAGGGCGCGGGCCTCGGCGGCCCGCTGTTCCTCGCGCCGGGCGTGCTCGGCGGCCTGCGCGAACAGCTCCGGGTTGCCCGCGGCGGCCCATGCGTCCAGGGGCATGCCGGCCACGCGCAGCAGTGCGGTGCCGCCCAGTACCGGGTCGGTGTGCACGTCAGCACCTCCCGTCGTCGGCGAGGGCGTGGGTGAGCAGGCTCTGCCGGGCCAGGGACAGCCGCCCCCGGTTCCAGTGGAAGACGACGTGGTGCGCGGCGGCGCGGCGCGGGCCGATCAGCGCGTCACCGGACTCGAAGTAGCCGGTGCGCCACCGTTCGGCGGCCCGGCGCACGGCGGCCGCGTGCGCTTCGAGCGCGGCCCGCCGCTCGGGCGGCGCGGCGGCGAGCAGGCCCCGGGGCCCGGCCTGCCAGGCGGCGCGGATGCCGGCGGCGGCCCGGCGGGTGTCGGCGTCCTGGTGGGGGCCGAGTCTGCGCCCGGTGTCGTCGCGCACCGCCTCCCAGACCCCGCGGTGCTCCCAGCCGACGATGCCCAGTCCGGCCAGGAGTTCGCCGAGGAGCAGCAGGGAGAGCCGCCAGTCCGCGAGGGGCTGCGGGTGGCCGTCGGCGTCGCCCGTGGCGGTGTGGTGGTCGAGCCAGGCGAAGGAGTCGGCCGTGAACAGCTCATGCACATGGCGCATCGACGCCGGGCCGCCGAAGAGATAGGTCTCCGGCTCGTACCGGACGCGCAGCGGGGGGCGCAGCTGCCCGTCCAGGTCCTGGAAGCGGCGGGTCAGTTCCTTGTGCAGTTCCTCGTCGTCGGGGCCGGCCGCCTCGAAGCGGAGCCGTAGTCCCGGGGGTTTGTGCATGAAGAAGAAGGAGCGGGCGGTGCCGCGGGCGATCAGCTCGTGGGCCGTGTCGGCGATGGCGCGGTAGGTGCGGTGCCAGGCGGCCGGGCCGGGGGTGAGGTTGAGCTGTGTCCAGCCGGTCTCGGGCAGGTCGTGGCGCAGCGCGGTCAGACCGGCGGTCAGAAAGGTGTGGCGGGCTGCCTGGTAGGCGGGGTCCGAGGCGTCGACCGGCACCGTGCCCAGGGGGAGGTCGCGGGCGTCCCGGAGACAGTCGGCCAATAAGCGTTCGACCTCCAGCATTTTCTGCCTCCTCACGAAGTCCGCTGTTTCTCCTCACCATCGGAATTCCGCACTTACTCCCACCCGAAAAACGGAAGAGAAATCTTCATATTTTGAACAGGGTTACGCCCGGTGCATCCGTGCCGTGCCGTGCGCTCGAGGCGCACCCCGTCTTACGGAGTCATGACGTGCGAGCCGGGTCCGCCGGCCGGGCCGCCGTGCCCGTCTAGCGTGGCCGTATGCGTGTACTGGTCACCGGCGGTGCCGGGTTCATCGGGTCCCATGTCGTCGAGGCGCTGCGGGACGGCGGGCACGATCCGGTCGTGTACGACAGCGCCGCGGATCCGTCGGCCGATGTCCGCAACCCGGTCTCCGTCGCCCGGGCGCTGGCCGGGGTGGACGCGGTCTGCCACCAGGCGGCGATGGTCGGGCTCGGCAACGGGGTCGCCGACGCGGCCGAGTACGTCTCGCGCAACGACCTGGGGACGGCCGTGCTGGTCGCCGCCATGGCGGAGGCCGGGGTACGGCGTCTGGTGCTGGCCGGTTCGATGGTCGTCTACGGGGAGGGGCGGTACACCTGCCCCCGGCACGGGGTCGTACGGCCCGGCCCGCGCGAGGCCGCCGACCTGGCCGCGGGGCGGTTCGAGCCCGGGTGCCCGAGCTGCGGCGCCGACCTCTCCCCCGGCCTGGTCGGGGAGGACACCCCGGCCGATCCGCGGAACGTGTACGCGGCGACCAAGCTCGCCCAGGAGCACCTGGCCGCCACCTGGGCCCGCTGCACGGGCGGTTCGGCGGTGTCGCTGCGCTACCACAACGTGTACGGGCCGCGGATGCCGCGGGACACCCCGTACGCGGGGGTGGCCTCGTTCTTCCGCTCGGCGCTCGCCCGGGGGGAGGCGCCGCGGGTGTTCGAGGACGGACGGCAGCGGCGCGACTTCGTGCATGTGCGGGACGTGGCCGCGGCCAATGTGGCGGCCCTGGAGGCACAGGCCGCGCCGGGTGCCCTCGCCGTGTACAACACCGGCAGCGGTGAGCCGCACACCGTCGGCGAGATGGCCCGGGCGCTGGCCGTCGCGTACGGCGGTCCGCGGCCGGTGGTGACCGGTGAGTACCGGCTCGGGGACGTCCGGCACATCACCGCGGACTCCTCCCGGCTGCGCACCGAACTGGGCTGGCGGCCACAGGTCGGATTCGCCGAGGGCATGCGGGAGTTCGCGCGGGCCGCGCTGCGGGAGGGGTAGGGCCCTTCCTTCGCCGCCTGCAAGATCCAAAAGAGAGGACCTGGCGGCGTGGACGCTCAGGGCGCGGCCGGCAGGGTCACCTCGAAGCGGCAGCCGCCGGGGATGTTGCGGACGCTGGCCCGTCCCTGGTGGGCCTCGACGATGCCGCGCACGATGGCCAGGCCCAGCCCCGCGCCGGCCGGCGGGGTGCGGGCGTCGGTGCCGCGCCAGCCGGTGTCGAAGACGCGGGGCAGGTCCTCCTCGGGGATGCCGCCGCAGCCGTCGGTGACGGACAGCACCACGCCCTCGCCGGTGCGCTCGGCGGCGACCGCGACGGTGCCGTCGGGCGGGGTGCGGCGGATGGCGTTGACCAGCAGGTTGCCGAGGACGCGGCTCATCTCCTTGCCGTCCACCTCCACCGGCACCTGGGCGACACGGTCGCCCACCAGCCGTACCCCGTGCTCCCGGGCCAGCGGGTCGGCGCCCGCCAGCGCGTCGCCGACCAGGTCGTACAGGGAGATCCGGGTGGGGCTGAGCGGGAGGGTGCCGGCGTGGATGCGGGAGAGTTCGAAGAGATCGCCGACCATGTCGTTGAGCCGCTCCACCTCGGTGCGCATCTGCCTGAGGTAGCGGTCGGGGTCGGCGGCCACCCCGTCCTCCAGCGCCTCCGACATGGCGCGCAGCCCGGCGAGCGGGGTGCGCAGGTCGTGGGAGATCCAGGCGACCAGCTCGCGCCGGGAGGTCTCCAGGGCCCGTTCCCGCTCCCGGGACTCGGCGAGCCGGGCGCTGGTGGCGGCCAACTGGCGGCTGAGCGCCTCGAGTTCGGCGGTGGCCGGGCCGTCGGGCGCGGCGAAGGCCCCGCCGTCGCCGAACGAGCGGGCGGCATCGGCGAGTTCGCGGCTGCGGGCCACCACCCAGCGGCCCAGCAGCAGCGCGGTGGCCAGGGAGACCACGGCCGCCATGGCGACGACGGTGGTGACGACGGTCAGGTCGTGCGGGGAGAGGAACATCGCCCACGCGACGGCGAGCGTGCCGGCGAGCATCGCGACGATGCCGACCGCCGCGACGACGGTGACGGAGGCGGTGAGCGAGCGGCGCCGGATCAGCCGCAGCACGGCCGCCCCGGTCAGTCCCGCGGCGGCGGCGCCGGCGAAGGCGTACAGGGCGATGAGGAGTGTGTCCCGCATGGTCAGGCCTCCGCCGCCGGGCCGGGCTCGAAGCGGTAGCCCACGCCCCAGACGGTCTGGATGAGCCGGGGCCGGGCCGGGTCGTCCTCGATCTTGCCGCGCAGCCTGCGGACATGCACCGTGACGGTGGACAGGTCGCCGAAGTCCCAGCCCCAGACCTCGCGCATCAGGTCCTCCCGGCTGTAGGCCTGCCCCGGGTGCCGCAGGAAGAAGGCGAGCAGGTCGAACTCGCGGAGGGTGAGGGCGAGTTCGGTGCCGTTCTTGGTGGCCCTGCGGGCGCCGGGGTCGACCGAGAGTCCGGCCGCCGCGAGCGTCCGGCCGGCGGGCGCGGGGCGGCTGCGGCGCAGCACGGACTCCACGCGCAGGACGAGTTCGCGGGGGCTGAAGGGCTTGGTGACGTAGTCGTCGGCGCCGACCTCCAGGCCCAGGATGCGGTCGTCCTCGTCGCCCCGGGCGGTGAGCATGATGACCGGCACGGGTCCGCGGTCGCGCATCCGCCGGCACACCTCCAGGCCGTCCATGCCGGGCAGCATCAGGTCCAGCACCACGAGGTCGGGCCGGTGTGCGGCGGCGCGGGTCAGGGCCGTCGGGCCGTCGTCGGCGCGGTCGACGGCGTACCCGGCGCGGTGCAGGTATCCGGTGACGATCTCGGAGACGGTCGGGTCGTCGTCGACGACCAGGATCCGGGCCGCGCCGTCGGCGGTGTCGGCCCCGTCGGGGGCGTACGGCTGTTGCATGTCTCCAGCCTCGCACTGGGCGTGCCGGGGTGCGGGGGCGGTGGGGGCGGCGTCCGCGTTTCGTAAGGTGCGCGCGTCCGGTATGTCCGGTTCCCGTTCGTAGGGTGACACCGTGACGACGACTTCTTCCGACGTCGACGTGGTGCTGCCCTGCCTGGACGAGGCGGAGGCCCTGCCCTGGGTGCTCGCCCGGATCCCGGCCGGCTGGCGCGCCATCGTCGTCGACAACGGTTCCACCGACGGTTCGGCCGGAATCGCCCGGGCGCTCGGCGCGACGGTGGTGCACGAGCCCCGGCGCGGCTTCGGCGCCGCGTGCCATGCCGGCCTCACCGCGGCCACCGGCGACTTCGTGTGCTTCTGCGACTGTGACGCCTCGCTCGACCCGGCGCTGCTGGAGCCCTTCGTGCGGGAGGTGCGGGAGGGCGGGGCCGACCTGGTGCTCGGCAGGCGGCGGCCGAGCGGCCGGGGCGCCTGGCCGGCGCACGCCCGGGCCGGCAATCTGGCGCTGGCCCGGATGCTGCGCCACCGCACGGGGCTGCGGCTGCACGACCTCGGGCCGCTGCGCGCCGCCCGCCGCGAGCCGCTGCTCGCCCTCGGCCTGACGGACCGGCGCAGCGGCTACCCGCTGCAAATGGTCGTGCGCGCGGCCGACGCCGGCTGGCGGGTCACCGAACACGACGTGCCCTATCTGCCGCGCACCGGTGCCTCCAAGGTGACGGGGACCTGGCGCGGCACCTGGCAGGCGGTGCGGGACATGCGCCGGGTGCTGGCCGAGGCCCCGGCCGACGGGAGGGCCGTACGGTGACCACGCTGCTCGTCATCGCCAAGGAGCCGCGCCCCGGACGGGTCAAGACCCGGCTCACCCCGCCGTTCAGCCCCGAGGAGGCGGCGCAGCTCGCCCGGGCGGCCCTCACCGACACCCTGCACGCAGTGGCCTCGGCGCCCGCGACCCGGCGGGTGCTGGTCCTGGACGGCGCCCCGGGGCCGTGGCTGCCGCCGGGCTTCGAGGTGCTGCCGCAGTGCCCGGGCGGGCTGGACGCGCGGCTGGCGGACGCCTTCGCCCACTGCACCGGCCCAGCGTTGCTGATCGGGATGGACACCCCGCAGGTCACGCCGGAGCTGCTCAGCGTGGACTTCGCCGGCTGCGACGCGTATTTCGGTCCGGCGGAGGACGGCGGCTTCTGGGCGCTGGGCCTGGCCGTACCGGACCCGGCGCTGCTGCGGGGGGTGCCCATGTCCTCGCCGGTGACCGGGGCCGTACAGCGGGAGCGGCTGGTCGGGGCCGGGCTGCGGGTGCGGGATCTGCCCCGGCTGCGGGACGTCGACACCGCCGCCGACGCGCGTGCGGTCGCCGCGCTCGCCCCGCACGGCCGGTTCGCCGCGCGGCTGGCCCGCTGCACCCCGGTCACGCCGCGATGAGCGCCCCTGTCGCCTGGGCGGCCGCCGATCCGTACGCCGCCGCGCTGCGCACCGGCCGGGGGCCGCTGTTCCTGCGCCGCGCCGACGGCTGGCTGCTGCCGCTGGAGGTGGAGCGCTGGTGCGCCCGGGCGGATGCGGTGGACCTGGGGGTGCTGGACCGCTGCGAGGGCGCGGTCCTCGACGTCGGCTGCGGTCCGGGCCGGCTGGTGGCGGAACTCGCCGCCCGGGGCCGTACCGTGCTCGGCATCGACGTCAGCGACGCCGCCGTGGAGCACACCGTGCGGCTCGGTGGCCCGGCACTGTGCCGGTCGGTCTTCGAGCCGCTGCCCGGCACGGGCCGCTGGGACACCGTGCTGCTCATGGACGGCAACATCGGTATCGGCGGCGGCCCCGCCGCCCCCCCCCCCCCGGGGGCGGGGGGGGGGGGGCCCGGCGGGGTGTTGATCGCCGAGACGGTGGCGGTGGCGGGCCACCAGCGCACCCCCGTGGTGGTGTTCG